>JAAUTG010000056.1 GCA_012031785.1 Saprospiraceae bacterium
GTTTCGTTTTAGAGCGCAACCCTCCCTAAAAATTTTGGGAGTTTAATATATGTGTACTCAATCATTTCCACGGTTTTCGCTTGGAGCGAAACCTAGACTAAAATCCACAATTTAAAACTCGTCGGTATTGATTTAAGCAACGTTTTTTTTTGTAAAAGAAAGTTGACAGGGAAGTAACTCAAATTGAAAAGTTGATTCACACCATCAACAGACAACACTGAGGTGGGGTTAAGGAAACGAAAATTTGTTATAATTGATTTATTTACAGCTTTTTGCAAAGGTTTTTAATTTAAACGATTTGAGATGGCTACTTTGCTTGCCAAAAGTAGGGAACAAATAATTGGGCAAAATTCAAGTGAATTTTGCCCAATTATTTTGTCTAAATTTTGGAGTGCCGCGTAATGTCCATTTTATGACGCTTAGAAACAAATATTGATTATTCCGATTGGTACTTTATCGAATTGTGATAATATCCTGATTCTTTTATGCCTTTTTTATCAAAAATGAATACACAACAGCCACACAGTGCCATATTTGTTACTAAACGTTCACATTTTTAAAACTTTTTACAAATAATGAAATAGAACACTGTATTTCCATATTTTAGTATCATTTTTCGATACTTCATCTTTTACAAGTTAGAAGATATTTGTGCTTGAAACTTGGTTGAATTAGCGTACTCGGAGTTACAATATGTTTTAATCATTGGTTTGCGTTAACATTGATTTTACATTAATCATAATAACTTATTTGCAACGGAATTAGATAATTTTGAAGCAACCGTCGAACGTCTGATTAAAATAAGTAAGGAAAAACCTTTACTTCCCGAAACTTACATTCCTTGGGCAGAAGAACCTAATGAGGATACCCTATTTATGCCAGAAAAGTTGGTTTCGTTAGAGGGGCATCAACTGTGGAATACTTTGTCTAAAAAGCAACAAATTGAATTGGGCAAACTGGAAGTGGTACAAGTGATGTATTCTTATGCTTGGTCAGAAACATTGGCGTGCTATTTTTTTAATCGTCATTTATTGACATTAAACCCTGATTCGGTGGAGTACCGATTTTTGATTCGAGAACTCATTGAGGAATTTAGGCATCAAGAAATGTTTGGTATGGCAATCCGAAAACTAGAGCGAGTGCCTGTGTTGCCTACACGCATCCATAAATTCTTTGGCAATTTTACGGTGAGATACTTTCCTCCCTCTTTGGTCTATATGTCCGTGTTAGCCATCGAAATGATGGCAGATATATACGCCAAGCACCTCAGAAAAGATGAAAGGGTTTACTCCATCATGCGAAAATCATCAGAGTTGCATCATATTGAGGAAGGAAGGCACATTTTTTACACGGAAGCATGGCTTAAAAAATATACCCAAGACGCAAGTTTCTTTAGAGCCACTTTATACAGTGTCGTTGTGTTGTTGAATGTATATTTTATGCGCACGCTGTACGTACAGAGAAACTTCTTCGAGCAAATTGGCGTAAATAAGCCTGATGAATATTATAAAGCAGCACTAAAAAATTACCATTAAAGTTTGCAGAATATGCACTGAAATCAACGATTGATTTTGTAAACACCTTCAATGGCTTTAATTGGGTGACCAAACCATTATGGAACTGGATGTTAAAAGTAAATGTATGACCAAGGCAACCATTAAATCCGTAGCAGTTTATCTACCAGAAGCAGTGATACATAATAATCAAATAGAGAAGAAAATCAATGTAGGTGGTACTATGGTAGAACATAGTATCTTGGAAAGATTATTTGGTAGCAAGACACGAAGATTCGCTGAAACAGAAATGCAGGTTAGTGATTTGGCATACAAAGCAGCAAAGAAAATCATTCAGGCACAAAATTCACCGATTGATTTATTGATTTTCGCAGCCGCTTCTTCTGACCTAATTGAGCCAGCAACCGCAAACATTGTTCAGGCTAAACTTGGCTTGAATTGTCCAGTTATGGACATTAAAAATGCCTGTAATAGTTTTGTCTCCGCCATACAGGTAGCATCAGCGTTTGTTGAATCTGGAGTCTATCAAAATGTGTTGATTGCTTGTGGTGAGAAATTGAGTGAAGTAATCAACTACAATCCTAAAAGTAATCAACACTTAATGAAATGTCTTGCTGGTTATAGTTTAGGCGATGCTGGAGCAGCCATGTTAATCGGAAAAGATAGCGGTAGTAATATTGTGTATCAGAAATTTAACTCATGGGGCGAATACTGGAATCTTTGTACCATTGAAGGCGGTGGCTCATTAGCTTACAGGGATTACGATAAGTATTTTTTTGAGTGCGACGCAAGGCACCTACGAAATGTATTTTTTGATAAAATGGCGCTGTTTGTGGCTCAATGTTTAGTGGAAGCCGACTGGGAGATTCCTCAAATAGATTGCGTAGTGTCCCATCAAGTTTCAGAAAATACAACGGCACAAATAGCCGCGTATTTGAAAATTCCTGCTGACAAGTTTATAACTACCTTTAGCAAATACGGAAATCCGCAGCAGCGACAATACCTTTGGCACTAAATGAAGCTATTGTGGAAAAAAAACTGAAAAAGGAGATAAAGTAATGTTATTAGGGCTTGCAGCAGGTATTAGCTTATCTGTTCAATTAATCGAATGGTCATAAAATGCTTTACACCAATTATTTCATCGAAGCGTTAAAAAAATACTTGCCTTCAGATATTGTGTTATTTGAAGGCAAGCAATCCATCACAGCAGGGCAGCTCTTTGATTCGGCACAGCAACTTGCTACTTCATTATTGGAAAATGGCGTAAATAAAGGAGACAAAGTAATTATTGTCGTGAAGCCAAGTATTGAATTTTTACAAGTCATGTACGCCAACATGATGCTAGGCACTATTATTGCCATTATTGACCCAGAAATGGGAAGAGAGAACTACCTCGCCAAGTTGAAGCAATTTTCACCCCATCATGCTTTTGTAGATAGTAAACTCGTTTTCCTCAACGAGCATCCTTTGTTGAAATTTGCTGTCCTGAAATGGAATAAATCCGTACCCTCCTTTCCGAAGCTAAAAAATTGTCATTTGTTCACTACTGGCATTGCACTTCCTCTTTTTCAGAAACATAAACATATCTCGTCCTTAATCAAAAATACGATGCGCCCTTTTACTACTGAAATGATAAAAGAGGAAGAAGAATTTTTAATCACCTACACCAGCGGCACCTTAAGCGAACCCAAGGGAGTTGTTCACACTTATTCAAGTATTACCAACAGTATCAAGCATTTAACGGCGGTGCTTCAAAACAATAAGGATGAAATCATAGCAACACATTTACCGCATTACGCGCTACTAGGAATTAATGCGGGAATAAAAGTTCACTTATGGAATAACCGCATGAGTGCGTCAGAAAAAATCGCATTTATGCTCAAAGAAAAAATTACCATACTGTTCGGTCCACCATCTGATTTTATACCGTTGATAGCGTATTTAAAGCAATATCATGCCGTTTTTCCTAAGTCTTTGAAAAACATATATTTAGGTTCTGCACCGATTTACAATTCTTTTCTATCAATGCTAGTACCTTTGGCTGAGCAGGTAAAAATAACCTGCTTTTATGGAATGACAGAAAATTTGATGGTTACGTTCCAAGATGGACGCAACAAGATGCTTGAGGAGCTAGAAGGGGATTTGGTAGGCTTTCCGTTTCCTCATGTTAACATCAGCATTGCCGAAGATGGCGAAATCTGCATTCACTCCGACCAATTGTACGCACACTATTGGCAAATGGAAAAAATAAAAAGTGTACACCACACTGGCGACATCGGTAGAGTGGATGAGCAGGGGCGATTGATTTTGATGGGTAGAAAAAAGATATGATTATTAGGGGTAATTTTAACATCTATCCCGGACTTTATGAGCCGACAATCCATAAAATAAAAGGGGTAAAAGAAGCGGTGATGATTGGATTATACAATCATCAAAAGGCTGATGAAGAAGTAATATTGGTGATAGATGGCGAAAAAGACATGACGAGCCAAGAGGTGATGAAACAACTTACCTTTGGAGCATATTCTATTGACAAAGAAGCGATTCCTGATAGAATTGTCTTTATGAAGATTCCACATTCAGGTAGGCAAAACAAAATAGACCGAAAACTGCTTGCCAATCATCTAACTACCTTGAAAAAATGAACATACTAATTACAGGAGCATCTGGATTTATTGGTGGAAGCATCGCGCAAACGCTTGCTGGCAACGCACAACATCGTATATTAGCTACGGGCAGATCAAATACCAAAAAATTCATTCACTATCCAAATATCAATTATTTCCAACAAGATTTGTCCCAGAAAATGGCAAGGCTATCGGTTGAAGTCTGTATTCACTGTGCTGGTTTGGCGGACGATAATGCCACAAAGGAACAATTTGAGCAGCATAATGTGCTCGCTACCAAGCATCTCCTACAAGCACTGATGGATTGTAAAGTGCTCATTTTCATATCTTCTGCATCCGTATATAATTTTCAAGATGGTAAAGCTAAATGCGAAGAAGACGCAAACCTAAACAAAAGTAGCTCCCTCTACGGCAGAAGCAAGCTGCGAGCAGAACACCTTGTCCAAAATTCAGGTATTCCATCTATCTACATATTAAGACCAAGAGCTGTTTATGGAACTGGTGATAGCGTGCTACTTCCGCGCATACTCAAATTAATCAAAGGAAATAAAATGATAATCCCTTCCAGATTAGGCGCTCAATCCAGCTTGACTCATATTCAAAATCTTTGCGAAGTAGTAACCAAAGCCATAGCTCAGTCAAAGTCAGGCGTACACGTTTTTAACATCGCTGACCCAAAAATATATCATCTAAAAACAGTGTTTAGTGAAATCCTAATCCAAAAAGTAGGAAAAAGGAATTCATCCTAATTCCAATCTTTTTGATTCAGCTAGTTATCGTCATCAATAAGATACTTGGTCGAAAGGCAATCTTCAGCAATCAATCCTTAAAATACATTACACAGCATGCAGTAATAGATATAAGAAAAGCACAAGCGCAACTCAACTACATAGGTCAATATGAATTTTACAGTAGTGTGAAGCAGTTAGACCTATGAATGAGCATTGATGTGTCAATTATGAGACTAAAACTCCTGCCCCAACCAGATATACAAAAACTGCCCCATACCGTAGCCAAGATAATTGCCGATGGCGTAACCAACTAAGCCTGTTGCCATACCTGAAAACAGCAATTCTCGGTTGTCAATGGCAGTTGCAACTTGTCCAACAAAAATGGGACCGTAGATAGCTGCGGTGGAAGTAATGAGGTAAGTGTCGCGGTCAATGCGAAAAAAATACGCCAACAACGCATGAAGCGAGGCAATACCAAGCCAAACGCAAGCCATATAATAAATGACAATGCCACCTTTTTCCCATATCGTGCTAAAATCAGCTAACAAGCCCAATGCTACACAAAACATTAATAAGAAATATTCTCCAATTTCGAAGGTGTTGGGAAGCTGCCGAACTCTGGGGGAAAAGGATAGCCCGATTGCGATACTTGTCAGAAGTAATAAAATCAACACAATAGATTGCACTGCGTGGGTAATAAGCCAAGTGAGGGCTAGTGACAACGCAATTGCCAGTAAAGCAAGTCCAAGCGCAACTAGAACCGTAACTAAGGTTGCTTTTGCATGGTTGGTGAGATGTGGAGCATCGTTGGAAGAAGAAAAAAGGTAAGGTCGGAGAAAAAGCCCAAAAAAACGGTGCGCCACAGAAGTCAAGAACATCAAGTAGATGCCGCCGCAAAAAATATCTGCGGTGCTGACTAATAGGATTTCTTCTTCTGTCGCATTCAGCATCAATCCTACAGCTTGCATGTTAGGTGCGCCCCCTGTAAAAAGTCCCAACATCATACCCGAATATCGCCAAGCATTTGGCAACTGATCAGCGAATTGCCAAGCCACTAGTGCAGTCATTATTGTACCACTAGCTACACTCATCAAGAAAGAAAGCACCGTAGTTTTTGCTTGTTTCAACCACGCTACTACGTCCGTACTGAACAACAACAAAGGAATGGCAAAGAGAATGCTTGCCTCTGAAAAAGTGTTGGAAATAGCTTTATTAAGCAACAATAGGGCAGTGTTTGAGACCAAAATGCCAATGCCATAGCAAAGCATCACAGGGCTTAACCACTGCGCTATTTTAAGCCGCTTTGTTATCCAAATTGCACAAGCCGGAAACAGGACTATCAATAGGACTTGAAGGACTGGCGCAATCATTTAGTGGTCTTCTTTTTCTTCTATCGCATCGGCAGCAGCCGAGTAATCCGCACGAGTGTTGGTTTGAAGTTTTTCTATCCCCTCTGATTCATCTTGTGTTTCCCAAACATCATAGCCGCCTCGCTTTCTATATTCTTTAAAACGATTTCCATTTTCTCTAGGCTTTCCATCCTTCTCCTCTTGGGCGCGCTTCACTTTTTCTTCCAATTCCGCTTTGTCATAAGCCTGTACAATCACTTTCACCAAGCGGTGTCGAATCACATCATCGCTATTTAAAAACACGATTCCAATACCTTCAATCGGTGCAAGCAGTTCAAGGGCACGACGCAAACCCGATTTAATATTGTATGGTAAATCAATCTGCGATAAATCCCCAGTGATGATACATTTTGCAGTCGGACCTAGGCGCGTCAGAAACATTTTGAGCTGCATAGAAGTACAGTTCTGTGCTTCATCAAGAATAACAAAAGCGTTTTCAAGTGTTCTACCGCGCATGAATGCTAAAGGAGCCACTTCAATAGTGCGATTTTGCATGAATTGAGCCAACTTATCCGCGGGAATCATATCATCTAAAGCATCATAAAGTGGGCGCAAATAAGGGTCAATTTTTTCTTTCAAGTCACCTGGAAGGAAACCAAGATTTTCACCTGCTTCTACGGCTGGGCGCGTCAAAATGATTTTTTTAACCACCTTGTTTCGCAGAGCTTTCACTGCTAAAGCTACTGCAGTGTAAGTTTTACCTGTACCTGCTGGACCTACAGCAAAGACAATATCATTGTTTTCTGCTGTTTCAATTAGCCTTTTTTGATTAAGCGTTTTGGCTTTGATGATTTTTCCATTCGTTCCATGCACGAGCGTCTTGGCAGCATCTTCACTTACGCGATACTCAAATGGATTACCTCCACTAAGCAAGTCTTCTATCATTGAATAGGCAGTTCGTTGTAAGTTTTCAACAGATTTACCATTAGTTCAAACTGTTTTTTGGCGCGCTGTGTGTACTTTTTTTCTCCTGTTAGCTTGATGGTGTTGCCTCTTGATGTAATGCCTACTTCAGGAAAAGCCTTTCGTACCAAGTTGAGCTTGACGTTTGCTTCGCCAAAAAACTCCAGCAAATCCACATCTTCAACGGTCAAATTTATTTCACTCAATATACCTCCATGATTTGGTGAATGTAAATTACTCAATAGTAAAATTAGTTATGGTTATGATAATTTTGTGCGCAATAATGATACTTTAAATTTAGGAACGACTACCATAAATAGTGGTAATGAAACCAAACTTTAAAATGTTTACCAGGAATGAGCGATAAAGATAGTTTGCTACTATCACTCATTCATTTTATTAAACAACTGGTTATTTGATTATTTGTTTGTGAGTTTAATCATTTGACAGATTTTATTTTGAATCTTCCAAATGCTCCAACTTGAAGCAACTCAAGGTTAACGACATGGTATTAAACGCTAATCAATTTAACAACTAGCTAGATGACCAATTTATTGGCTAATCAATGGCTTAACATCAGTCATAATGTATATCCTCTCACTCAACTGCTTTGTCCACAAATAAACGATAAATTTTGTCAATTGTCGTTTGGCAAGTAGTTAAAGTTTTATCATTTTAGTAGCTGCTCTCATTTAGTTGTTCTAATTGCTGTGTTCTTTTACGCCAAACAAAGAACTACCCCCAATAAGTTGCAAAAAAAGAAGAAATAATTTTTACGGCTTTCACTAATAACTTCACCTGTACCAAAAGCACCAAAAAAAATTAGCACAAAAAAAATTAATATCATCACATGCCTACAACTCAATCATTGCTCAAGTTATGATTACTATGTTTTACAAAAAATTGATTATCAGCTAATAAGTTCAAAAAAAATATGGTAAATAACTACTTTTCTCAG
This sequence comes from Saprospiraceae bacterium, assembly GCA_012031785.1. Classification (GTDB taxonomy): domain Bacteria; phylum Bacteroidota; class Bacteroidia; order Chitinophagales; family Saprospiraceae; genus JAAUTG01. Next base: position 8,143 of record JAAUTG010000056.1, read on the forward strand.
TTGATAAAGCGCTTAACAAATTGTCGGAAAATCACATCATTTTGTTAAAAACACAACGAAATATAGATTATCTCGTTATTCTTTAAAAAGATTAGGCAAAGTTTTATATTATTGCCAATCCTTTAGTTAATTTTTTTTTCATTATTTAATTTTTCAAAATAATTAGAAAGCTCATGAAGAATTTAATGTATTTGTTAACAGCATGTTTGTTAGGATTAGGTTGGAATGCTCAAGCGCAAGACAAAACAGCTGCTGAACTATACAATGAAGGTGTAGAGAAATTGAAAGCTAAGTCTTTCCAAGAAGCGTTGCCACTATTTGTGCAATCTATTGAACTAGCAGAAGCACAAAAGGAAGACACCACAGCGGCGAAGGTACTAGACTTGGCAAAGTCAAATGGCGCAGTAGCAGCTTATTATTTGGGTAATGAGCAGCGTAAAGAAAAACAATTTGATGCAGCTTTAGCCACTTTTGAAAAGGGTTTAACCCTGAACGATCTTTATACCCTGTATTCGGGAAAAGCACAAACGCTGGATGCAATGGGAAAAGACGTGCTTGCCGTGGAAGCGTATTTGGTGGCAGGTCAAAAATACGAAGCGGCTGGTCAACCAGATGATAAAGTAATTCCGCTATACAAAAAGGCAATCGTAACCATGTATAAAGGTAAGGCTTGGGACAAAATTATCGGAGCAGCACAAGCCCACGAAAAAGTATTAGCGGATGCAGATGCTTGCTACTACGTTGCTAAATCTTATGAAGCTAAGAGCAAGTTCAACGAGGCTTTAGGATTTGCACAAAAAGCCACCGCAGCAGCACCTCAAGATGAGGACTTAGGCAAATACTACATGCTAGAAGGCGATCTTTATTCCAAACTAACCAAGGCAACTCAAGCTATTGAGGCTTACAAAAAAGTGCCTGCGGGTAGTAAATACGCAGAAAGAGCGCAGTACAACGTTAAGCAGTTGGGTGGTTCTTAGGAATTAATGATTGATGAATTGGTCTTTGATAATTAAGTTATATCATTCTTATTCAAGGGGGAATGTCTAGCATAAATTGCTAACAACCAAAGGTCAATTCATCAATCACTAAAGACTAATTTAATCACTACTTCTGAAAACCAAGTCATCACAATTCATGTTAAAGGCATTAAAACAATGTAAATGCACTACCCACACTTACTTACTCCACTCAATTTAGGTTTCACTCAGTTGAAAAACCGTGTCATCATGGGCTCTATGCACACGGGTTTAGAAGAAGCACCAAACGGTTTTGACCGAATGGCTGCCTACTATGCCGAGCGCGCTGCTGCGGACGTGGCACTAATCATCACTGGTGGTATTGCACCCAATTGGGAAGGCTGGGTAAGTCCTTTTGCAGGTAAACTAACGAACCAAAAAGAAGTACGTCAACATCGTATCATCACGGAAGCAGTGCACCAAGCTGGTGGAAAAATATGTATGCAAATACTTCATGCGGGAAGGTATGCTTATCATCCTTTTCCGTAGCTCCCTCCAAACTCAAGTCTCCTATTACGCCTTTCACGCCAAGAGCTTTGAATAAATGGGGCATTAAGCGCACGATTACTAATTTTGTACGTTGTGCGGTATTGGCGCAGCAAGCAGGATACGACGGTGTAGAAATTATGGGTTCCGAAGGTTACTTAATCAACCAATTCATTGTATCCCATACCAACCACCGCAAAGATGAATGGGGTGGAACTTATGAGCAAAGAATACGCTTTCCCGTTGAGATTGTGCAACGCACTCGCGAAGCAGTAGGAAAGGATTTCATTATTATATATCGCCTTTCCATGCTCGACCTCATACCTAACGGCAGCACTTGGGAAGAAGTAGAACAACTTGCCCTTCGCGTGGAAACTGCTGGTGCAAGTATGATTAATACAGGTATTGGCTGGCATGAAGCGCGTGTGCCCACTATCGCCACGATGGTGCCAAGAGCAGGATTCAGTTGGGTCACCAAAAAATTGATGGGCAAAATTAATATTCCCCTCATTACTGCTAATAGAATCAATACGCCCGAAATAGCCGAGCAAATTCTTTCAGAAGGTTGCGCGGATTTGGTTTCTCTTGCCCGACCTTTTTTGGCAGACCCTGAGTTTGTAAAGAAAGCTAAAGAAAATCGCGCTGATGAGATTAATACTTGTATCGCTTGTAACCAAGCCTGTTTAGACCATACTTTTAGCCGCCAAATTAGTTCTTGTTTGGTGAACCCTAGAGCTTGCCATGAAACAGAATTGAATTATCATCCTACTTCAAACCCTAAAAAATTAGCGGTGGTCGGGGCAGGTCCTGCTGGCTTAGCTTTTGCAACTATTGCCGCTCAACGTGGACATGAGGTGCACCTTTACGAAGCGGATGCTGCGATTGGTGGACAGTTCAACCTTGCCAAACGCATTCCAGGGAAAGAAGAATTTCACGAAACCATCCGCTATTTTGAAAAACGTATCCTGAAAACGGGTGTGCATCTTTACTTGAATACTAAAGTAAATGCTGAATTTCTGCTGCACCAAGGGTTTGATGAGGTGGTTCTTGCCACAGGAGTAAGTGCTAGGCAAGCTAATATAGCAGGTGAAGACCATCCTAAAGTATTGACTTACAAAGAGGTAATCAATCAACAAAAGCCAGTTGGTAATTCCGTAGCTATTATTGGTGCTGGTGGGGTAGGATTCGACGTAGCTGAATTTTTAACCCATGACGGTACATCTTCTGCTTTGCACCCTAAATTATTTATGAATGAGTGGGGAATTGATGTTGCTTATCAAACGGGAGGCGCACTAAAAAAAGCAAATATAATACCTTCTGCTAGAACAATTTATCTACTAAAACGCTCGAAAGGGAAGCACGGTGAAAATTTAGGTAAAACGACAGGATGGATACATCGGTCAAGCCTGAAAAATAAAAAAGTTAATATGTTGAGTGAAGTCACTTACCAGAAAATTGACGACCAAGGACTACACATTCTTATGAACAACGTACCGCAACTGCTGGCAGTTGATAATGTGGTAATTTGTGCAGGTCAAAGCCCCATGCGCGAATTGCAGCAATCGCTTGAAACAGGCGGTGCGAAAGTACATTTAATTGGTGGCGCGGATGAAGCTCGGGAGTTGGATGCAAAAAGAGCAATCAACCAAGGAGCTAGACTTGCTGCCCTTCTTTAGATGATCTAAAACCCTGAAAATTGTCCGTCTGCTTGGTTTCTGCGATATGGAATCCTGATGAAATCCAGTGGTGAACTGGTTACAAATAGGCTTAAAGAATAAACACGACGCTGCGGATACCAGTCGAAGGCTAAACTCCAGCAATGCAAATCGCGAGAAATTTGAAAAGCAGGATAAGAAAATCCTTTACTTTTAAAGTCATACCCGATATTACCTACATTTACATTCCATTTTTTGGTAATCGGAATGCGTCCTGTCAAATTGATACTGTTGGTTTGCACAATCAAAGTATCGCTACCAGACAGCAAACGATCAATTTTAATGCCATAATTGTGGCTGATATTAAAGTCAGCAAACCAGTCAATCAATCGTTCTTCTTCTCTATTTGTATTTTTAGCTTGGTCTTGGTTGTTTCTTGGAGTAGAGGAAGTAGGCATTTGTCCTTTGAATAAGTCATCTATCTCCTGATACTCAAAGAAGTGGAAAATTGGAAATTAGCTTCATCAAACCGTAAAGGTTTATTAGTGGCTTCCCAATAAAATTTGTCAATACGCTGCCCTTTGTTGTTGGTTTGATAAGGGCTCCAGCGCAAGTTGAAATTGAAAGTAGATAAACCCTTGAATAATCTAGTCACACCACTAGCCGCTATATCGCTAAATTTCAATGAATCGGCTGCAAAGTTGTAGTTGCCAGAAAGATAAAGGTTATCGAATAACTTCATTTTCTTATCTATCGAATCTTTTTTAGAATAATATTTTGCTTCGTAGATGTTCGTAATTGAATAGCTGAGTGCCATTTGTTCGCCAGAAGAAGGCGCGCGATATAATCCATTTTGAAAAATGGAATATTGTATCGTATCCAAACCGCTTGCATCCCTTCTCGTGTAAGTCCGATAATAGCCCAATTTGGGATTTAAGTAATTGGGAGCAAAATTCATAGAAACCGTGGGACGCACCACATGGCGAATCCCTTTTATAGGTCCTTTTTTGAAACGGAGTGTCCTATAAAGTGTCGTATTGAGACTTAAAGAGGCACTGTATTCGTGAATGGGAATAATACCATTTGAAATATCTTCTTCTACTGAACCATAGCTTTTTATGCGTTCTGTAACATTAAAATCAGTGGAATCGGCAGGATTGTAAATAGTGTCAAAAACACTGATAATATTGTTGTCAAAGGAAAACTGGGTAAACCCAAAATTTAAAGAATTGGTGTAGTTCACGCTGGGCGTAACGTTCAGGTTCTTGAGTAATCTAAACGAAGTGTTAAGCGTAGTGCGGTGTTGTGAACCAAGTTTCAACCCTTGAAGCAGCGAATCCACTTGAAAAAATTTGGATAGGGTATCCACCCCTGACACGCTGGCGCGCAACTCCCCTTGATAACGAAAAGCAATTTCTTCATACCATTTGTCTTCCCTACGTGTACCGTCTTTTTTCAGTGGGTCTCGGTGTTTAAAAGGATAAACGGTTTGTGTTTGGAAGTTTAGATTTGGAAAATTAATAGTCATTTGCCCACTTCTACGGTTCTGGGAGTGCGTCAAAGCAGCAGAAAGAGAATAAGGTTTCCCTATAAAATTTTGGTTATAAGAAAAATTAGAAGCATATTGAGCCGTCAGTACGCTTTGTGCGTCGTTGAAATTCGCAGCAGCGTAATCGTTGAATTGAATATTGATACTTCCTCCAATTCGGCGCGAAGGATGCGCTCTGGAATCTTGATTATAATTCATGCTAAAAGACATGGAAGGGTCAAAGGAAACCTCGCCATTGCTGGCTTCATTGCGCTGCCGATAGTAACCTACGTTGACGCTGCCATTGAATCGGTATAGTTTTTTGAAATTGGAGTTCAAGCTCAAGCCCCAAGTTCCTTTCAAATAAAAGTCGGTGCTGGCAGTTAAGTCTATAAAATCGTTGATGGGAATGTAATATCCAATATTTTTTTAATCCAAAACCCCAACGTTCAGAGTATTCATAGCCTCTAGGAAAAATTAAACCCTGTGTCTCCTTGTTGGAGATCGGAAAGAACCCAAATGGGGAGATAAAAAGGTGTTGGAATACCTGCTATTTCTAATCGAGAAGGTCCGATAATGACGAGTTTATTGGGAATTACTTTTTGCTTGGTACTTCTGATTCCAAAATGCGGTTCAGGGTGGTCGCAAGTTGTAAAGATAGCATCTTCGCTATAAATAATATCTTGAACTTGCGTACTATCAGTGCCTGGTACGATGCTTTCGGTACGAACAAATTTAGACCTTGAACCCAACACAAACAGATTTTGCTGCTTGGTGGTTACATCGTAGATAACTCCTTTCTGGGTTTTGAAATTATAGCGCATTCGTTTGGCAGTAAAATTTTGATCGCGGTCTTCAAAAGAAGGTAATTCCGCAACCTTGCCCAAACTATCTAGTCCGCCTTCTGCGGTTACGATATTTGACCCCCAATCAAATTCAATATAACCTGCCTTCAAAGTAAGCGTCTCATATTTCACAACTGCGCCACCAAATAGATAAATTTTTTGATTGGCAATGTCGTATTCCATAGAATCTCTAGCACTGTACTCCACAGGAGCATCTAAGGAATCTTTTGACATTAACACTTGTTGAATGTCTATGGCTAGAGAGTCAGTGGCAGTAGAATCCACAAAAGCGATGCTAGTCAAACTATCCGTAGCAGGTAATTTAAACAAAGTGCTATCTGATTCCGTTTGCCCCATTAAACGAATCGTTAAGAATAAGACGATTATGCAAGATAATTGTACCTTTGCGTACATTCTTTTATATTTCATTTTTTTCAATAAGTTAGTCTCTTGTAGCGTTGTTTTAATAACTTATTTTATGCACTTTCTACTTGCTCGTTCAAGTGTTGCCAATAGCTAATTAGCAAAAAATTAACGCTTGACACAAACTGTGATGCTAGTTACGTTACATGAAGGAGCGAGTAGTAATTACTGAACAACTAACATATTGTCACCTTATGATGAAAAAAAGTTTACATTACCGACTAACGTTTTCTGCCGCGCTTTTGTACTGCTTTGCATCTGCGTTTAACGTTTCATTGGCTAATCCTTTGTGCGGAGATACGCTCAAATGTAATCACATAGAAACGCAAATTTTGGACAAAGTTATTAAAGAAGTTGAAAATAGTGCTTATCGTATAAAAACTGTGGTAATTGATGCAGGACATGGAGGGAAGGATTCAGGGTGTTCAGGTGCAAGCAGTAAAGAAAAGCACATCGCTTTGGGAATTGCTAAAAGACTTCAAGCCATGTTCCAACTTAATTATCCTGACTTGAAGGTAGTGATGACACGCGACACTGATGTATTTATTCCCTTAAACGAACGCGCTGCCATCGCAAATAGAAGTGATGCAGATTTATTCATCTCTATTCACTGTAATTTCATTCCAAAATCCACTGCCACGAATGGTTCGGAAACTTACGTACTAGGGTTGCACCGCGCAAATGATAATTTAGAAGTTGCTAAACGCGAAAATGCCTCTATTTTACTAGAAGACAACTATGAAAAAAACTACGATGGCTTCGACCCCAATTCTGACGAGGGGCACATTATCCTTTCGATGTACCAAAATGCGTTTTTAGAACAGAGTATTCTTTTTGCCTCTTTAGTGGAAGAACAACTAAAATTCACAACTAATCGCGCTAGTAGGGGTGTTAAACAAGCGGGTTTTCTAGTATTGCGCGAAACGGCCATGCCAAGCGTGCTGATAGAAGCAGGTTTTTTAAGCAATCGTGCAGAAGAATCTTTTTTACAGTCCGATATAGGTCAGGAGACTGCTGCCTTGGCTATTTTTGAGGCTTTTCAGAAGTACAAAAAAATAGCAGAGCAAGCAGAAAAGATGACTAAAACAGCAGCTCCTACTCCTGAGCCATCCACTAAAACGACCACTATTACTACACCTAAAGCAAGTCCACCTATTGCTGCCACCAAAACGCCTGTGGTTACGAATACAAAGCCTACTGCCAAGCCACAACAAGCTCAAGCAATTCCAGTGAATAATTCGTCCGCTAAAACAGAGGCGGTAAATAGAATTGACCCTTACGGCTCGGAAAATAATGAAAATTTAAACACCACTAAAACAATTCCTGCTACGGCATCGAATCCAAACAATCAACTGAATACCAATAATATACAGTATCGTGTTCAATTGGCAGCTTCAAAAAATCGTTTGGATACACGAGAAACTAATGGTATAATCTTCCTTACGCAGTGGAATTAATATGGGAAGATGAACTGCACAAGTACCAAATCCGAAATATCCGCAGTTTCCAAGAAGCCGATAAAATAAGATTAGAAATGGTGAGTAAAGGATTTTCGGGAGCTTTTATATTGGCTTATAAAGGTACGGAACGCATTAGCATACAAGAAGCTGTGCAGTACAGTGCCAATGCAGGTAGATGACAAAAGCAACTCTTTGATAAATATAAGTGTTAAAGACAGAAGAAGTCTTAATTGACTAAACTTTATTCCAAAAACCATTTTAAGTTTGTTTGTAAAAACAGACCTTTGCACGAAATAAATTAAAATATGTCAAACGAAATAAAAATAGGTATTCTCGCCATTGTCACCGTAGCACTTACGCTTTGGGGATACAAGTTTGTAGAAGGCAGTAATATCCTTACCCCTGCCAAAGTATTGCTTGCCGAATACACCAACGTGGGCGGATTGAGACCAGGTGCCACAGTGATGCGCAGTGGTGTAAAAGTAGGAGTGGTAACGGCGGTTTACTTGAACCCCGAAAATCTGAAGACCGTAGTAATAGAAATGAACATTGACAAGCAACTTCAAGTGCCTAAAGATGCCATAGCAGAAATTGTATCGGCGGATGTGATGGGTGAAAAAGACGTATATTTGGTTTTTGAGCGTCCTTGTTCGGGAGAAAATTGCGCAAAATCAGGAGATTACCTAATTGCTGGCACTAAAGGCATGTTGGCATCTATGGTTGGTAATCCTGATGAAGTAAAAGCCTACGTGGACGTGCTAAACAAAGGGTTGATGAATGCCATTGATTCTTTAACTCAAGCCACTAGCGACCCCAACTCAGTAGTGAGTAAATCGCTCCGAGACGTTGATGTTATCCTTCAAAACCTGAAAGCTACTACAAGTAACTTAAATGGACTTATTTCGAGCAATACGAAGCAGGTTAATGCGATATTGAAAAATGTGGCAGACCTTACCCAACTAATTAATGGTAAAAATGCAGAATTGGAACGTATTATTGGGAGTGTAGATACTTTCACACGCGAACTAGCCGAATTAAATTTATCCAAAACTGTAAATAATGCGGAGGCCACGCTTGAAAATTTAAACAAAACTATTGCAGGCGCAAGCGAAACAGTAAATGAACTAAAAGTAGCATTGGCAAAAATCAATAAAGGAGAAGGTACTTTAGGAAAATTGGTGACGGACGACCAGTTGTATCAGCAACTCGAACGTACTACAACCAATTTGGATTTATTGCTCCAAGACCTGCGTTTGAATCCTAAACGTTACACCACTATTCTGCGAAAGAAAAGTGCAGAGTATGAACTTCCAGAAGAAGACCCAGCCAATAAAATTTTGCCAGAAGCAAAAGTAGAGAATAAATAGTTGGTTCATCTTGCAGTTCATCTGATGTAATCGGTCTTTAGTTTGAAAAAGCCAAAAGATAAAAAAATTAGTCTTAATCACTAAAGACCAACAATAGGATAACAGCTACGCTTCAAAAAGCGTCATAGCAATGTAATCCGCTAATAATTTACCCTTGCGAGTAAGTACATAATGCGCTCCGTCAGGTGTAACAACGCTACCATCAGCAATGAAAGGCTGAATTGATGTCTTAAAATGCAATTGGAAATTGGGGTCAATCTGCTCTATTGCTGATAAGTCACAACCCCATATTGTGCGTAATCCAATCATCACGTACTCGTTATAGCACTGCGTAGGACTTAGTAACTCTTCTTCAAATGGTAGAATGTTGTCATTCAACGATTTAAGGTATTGAGCATTATTTGCTACATTCCAGCTTCTTACCTTGCCATTGTAAGCATGAGCAGAAGGACCAACGCCAAGATAAGGGACGCCTTTCCAATAGTTACTATTGTGGCGTGCAAAATGATTCGGCTTTCCAAAGTTAGAAATTTCGTAATGCACATACCCTGCAGCTTCCAAAGTAGTCATTAACTGTTCAAATTGTTCGGTCGCTTTTTCTTCCTGCACAGGCGGTACCTCCCTTTTTTTACAAAATGATGGAGTGCGGTGTTTGGCTCTACAGTCAAGCCATAGCAAGAAATATGGGGTACTTGAAAATCAATAGTTTTCTTGATGTTGTCTTCCCAAATTTTATGCGTAGTAGTTGGTGCGCCATAAATCAAGTCAATCGTTAAATTAGTAAAACCTTGTTCTTGTGCTTGCTCAATACATCTTTCCGCCATCTGCGCGTTGTGGGCGCGATTCATAAACTTGAGGTCTGCTTCTGCAAAAGACTGTACGCCAATACTCAAGCGGTTAATCGGAGTAGAAGCAAGTGCTTTCAACTTTGTCACGCTCAAGTCATCAGGATTGGCTTCGAGCGTAACCTCTGCATCTTTTACTACGCGATGGTGTGCATAAATTTCGTTGAGCAACAGCTCTATATCCTCTATTTCCAACAAAGAAGGCGTACCCCCACCAAAATAAATCGTTTCCACAGGCGCGCCATTCAGGTAATTGCGCTGTAAAGCAAGCTCCTTCACCATAGCAGCGACCATTTCTGACTTGTATTTCAAGGAAGTAGAAAAATGGAAATTACAATAATGACAAGCCTGCTTGCAAAATGGAATATGAAGATAAATACCCGCCATAAGTAGGTTTAAATTATTAATTCATGTGACACAACTGGTGATTTGGTCATTGATAACCACCCAGATGATCTTCTTCGACCCAAAACTACCTAAATGGAATTGCACCATCAAACATAATTAAAATAACTTATTTTCTAATGGTTACTTAGCTCGAGGTGCGCCCACTGAATTGGACAAAAAACAGCTTCTAAACCCATAATCATACTGCACCAACGCCCCCATCGCCGAATACGTCCTGCTCAGCATCTCCATCCCAAACGGATAATAATCCTGCGCCGTCACCACACCACCGAGCAACTTCGGTTGCCGACGGTCAGAAACCGTAGCCAATACATTATCCAAATCAAATGGTTACTCAACTCAAAGAATTTGCTGCCTTCGTATTGCCTCAAAGAATCCAAAAACACAGGAACGGTATAGCACTCAAGCACAATGGCAGGTCGAAAAACCCCTAAACGACTGCTGCCTTAGTAAATTTATAAAGTCATATCAATATTTAGCAACCTCAATTGATTATTAAAATACAAAGAGTCTAAAGGCTTTACTAAATCTCCATTTGTTTCTTTATCTATTATCCAGTAAAAAATAGATTTACCATCATTATTTCCTGTTTTTTCATCAACATTTAATGATTTTGCTATGATATAACGATTATTAAATTTATAGGACAGTACAATTGGTGGTACAATTTCAATTCCAACACCTTGATACTCTTTACTCTTATGATAAATAATAGTATTTGGTGCATCTTGAATATAACGATACTTATTTCCAAGATTAATACTATCGTCTATTCTGGTGTAATGACAAGAAAAACAAACCAAAACAATAAATAACTGAATAATTTCTTTCATATATACTTACTTTAATTTAATTTTAGTAGTACCAAAAATTAATACTCGAAAACCGTGCGAATCATCAATACCTGTTCTGGCTCTTTCAAAATAAATTAATTTATCACGGTAGCTTTCGGGCAAGCGGTTGGACAATCTACGTTCTGAAGGATAATTATGAAAATCCCAGTCATAGTCATCCCAAAATAACTTAATAACTCCAGTTTCAGCATTGACTAGTTGTATTTGAGTATTACCTAGAGCATAAGTAGTGGCACGAGAAGAACTACTGGTATAATTTGCAAAATCGAATAAATTTACATTCGCTTTATCTCCCTCTTGTACCCCCAAGTCATTTAGCTTTTCAACACTTAGGCTTCCGAAATTTAACTTTGAAGCATCAAGATAAAGTGAATTATCAGGAGTAACCCCATTTGGTAATATATTACAACATGAGTGACATTTTCATAGGTTGTTAATCAATATTTCAGGCTTATAGTTATTCCAAAAAGCGGTATTAAAAATTAAGTCAGGTCTTTTTCTGACTTGATTAATAACAGA
>JAAUTG010000364.1 GCA_012031785.1 Saprospiraceae bacterium
TCCAGTGCACTCCACATTGATGGATGGCCTTGCCGTTCGTTGCACGCGGCACAACTTTGAATAACTGTTTTACCTCCGCGCTGCTTACCTTCTCTTGCTGCCATCTTCAACGCCCCTCCATTAAAGAGTCTTCTTTACTGTGCAAAACAGTTTTGGAGTGTATAATTACTTTGCCATATTTTACAAATATTCAACTGTAAGCCCCTCGTGTGCTAACTCTAAAGTATCAATTGCCACTTCATTGGCGTCCGCTTTCATATCCGTGAATTGCACTTTGATAGGAAAGGCATTCGTGAGTGTCCAGCTTACGATTTCAACGCTGGCTTCATCGAGCAAGGTAATAGTCACTGTGCGCCGATATTCACCGCGTTTGCGTACCGAGTTACGGTCCGCCGCAGCACTGCCACCAGTGCCGTCAATCCAATCGTAAAAATCCCGTAAGCCTTTGAAATTACCTCGTTTGAGGGTCACGTTACTGAATTTGCGCATCCCTGCCATTTTACGTTTGGAAAGCCCCGGGTCAATACCATCGCGATATTCGATAGGGTCAATTTGATAATCCAAGCCGCTAACTTCGGTAAAACCGATTTCCTCCTCCTTACTAATTTTTTGTTTGTCCCAAGAAAGCCGAAAGCGAAATTTGGCGATCGGATAGAATATATCTGCCATTGGATTTAATTTTTAAAACAATGAAATGGGTTAATAAATAAATTAATTGTTGGTCGCATTAAACTTATGCTCATAGCGCAGAATGATGAATTCCGCTGGGCGTACCACCGCTATTTTGATATTGACAATCATGCGTCCTTCCAGAATATCTACTTCCGTCATACTTTCGGGTACGCCTACTTCAATTCGGTAAGCATCCGCAGGCGTATCGCCAAAAAGTCCACCAGCTTTCCAGATTTCATTCAGGAAATTTCCAATCATCGCCTTTACCTTGATCCAGGTAGCACGGGAATTGGGCGCAAACACAAAGTCCTGCATGGCTCGCGCGATAGAATCTTCGATGAAGCAAAATGTGCGGCGTACGTTCACGTAGCGCCATTCTAGGTCATTGCCCGCCAGGGTGCGTGCTCCGAAGACTAGTGTGCCCTTGCCGAGGTAAGTGCGAATGGCGTTAATGGATTTGCCGGAGTTAGAATCTACGTTAAGCTCAGCGTGAAGGTCATCATCAATGTCAACAGTAGGTGCTACTACACCAGCAAGGCTCGCATTAGCAGGCGCATTCCATACACCTTGTGAAAAGTCATTGGCGACGTAGAGACCAGCGATAGCAGGACTGGGCGGCATTTCGACAGGTGCATTGCGAATGGCGTTAAGGATTTGATTGTAGATGAGGTTTTTGGTGGATGCAATGTTATCAATTTATCTGTTCCGACAACGGCAGCAGAATCAGTTGCTAACCTTTGTGCTATTGTCTTTATGGATGCAGTTTCAGAATTAGTATTATTAAATTCCGCCTCCAAATCTGCTGGTAAGGTCGTAGAGTCGGCATACGTTTTTGCAGCATTTTGCGCTTTTGTTTTCAAATCTGGTACCGTGATGGCAGGCTCGGCAGTCAGTGCAGCCTCAATTCCTTGATAAATTGCTTGCTCCAGGGTTTGCCCGTTTTTAAGCATTTTAGTAAGGATAACGCTGGTATCTGAAAAATTATAACTCAGGGTAGTCTGTAGATAAGGATAATAAGCTATACCATATTTCTTTTCATTAATATTGGAAGACATATTACTACGGAAAATAGTGGTAATTTGGTCTATATCCTCTCCATTTTCTTTGGGAATAGTTACATCTATTAATGTCACCCGATTTATCAATTTTTCACAATGTTTTAAGGCTGTAGTAATTACTTCATTATAATCAGCAGCACTTAATGTCACCGCATCAGGTAAAGCGATAATAGTAATGTCCTTAGCTTTTCTAGCAGCGTTGATACCCGCGATAAATAAATCTTTTTCAGCAGGAGCAGCAGGAGGCACAGTGGGAGTGCTACCTATGGATATAATAAAACAAGGTCCTCCGCCATTAGCATAATACATTCTCATCGCATAATGCATTCGATAAAAAGTAGTATTCGCTTTAGTACCTACTTTTACTTTAAATCCCTCGCCTAAAGCACTTCGATCGTCCACTTCCACATCCAACTCTTGCACTGGCGCAGTACCAAACCACTTTTCGTATTCGTCCAGATTTCTTACCCTAGTAGCTTTATTACGAAGATCATTTGGAGCATTTTTCTCTGCCTTCTCCGTGTAGCCAATAAACACTGGCACAGCACTAGGAACTAACGCAATGGAGGGTGGTAGCGTGGGTATTTCCTGAGTTATTACACCAGGCATTCGAGTATTTGGTAATGCTGACATTTTTTTAATAATTTAAATGTTAATAAATATGGTTGCGTCAAAGGTTTCGGGTGCTGGTACAGGAAGTTTAGCAGTAGTTATCAAACTATCTTCCGATTTTTTAAGAGTGATCACAGGTGCAATATTTTCTAAAAAAGGAATTGCCTGTTCCGATTCATACAAATGCATCTTAAGAATATTTTTGTCATTTCTTTCATTAATCTTAGTCCATTTAGCTGCTTTAGCGGGAAAATTGGTGATTTCTTTGAAATTGACATTAGCCGGAAGCTTATCGCCGAACGGCACATTCCTATCATATTCCAAACTGATTTTCACATCTCCGACTGTGGTATCTTTTTTAGCTTTGTACTCAACTAAATAGTACCGCCATTTAGCAAGGCGATGCGAAATCGGAATAAGATAATCAACTGGATTAGAATGTATTGAATTATCTAAAAAAAGTTCTACTACCGCAAAATATGAGCCAAAGGAATAGGCTTCGCTACTAAAGTAGTTTTTTACCTCATCTGAAGTACTCCCATCCACCTTTTCAAATACAAGCTTGTAAATACCTGGTTGTGCAACACTCACTTCAATACTTTCTTGGCTGAGTTTTACATCTATTACTTGAATTTCTGACATCCCAATTTCAGGCTTTACCATATTTAATGTTAAACGCTTATACTTCCCTTTTTCAATGGGTAGAAATACACGTTCGGGTAACACTGGGAATAGGGCATCAGCAACAGAAAGCTGAGCATTAGCTGTCATTAAAGTGTTATCAATGGAACCGTCTGATTTTAAATTGGTAAAATAAAATTGTTTGATATTCTCCAACGCACTAATACTTTCAAAGAATAAATTCTTCATTTGTAAAAGAATCTTAATACAATATTTTGGTCAATAGGAGTATCTGGTATGGAATCCAATTTTTTTTTACAAACGACGAATAGTTCTCCACTTTGACTATTTGCTTTTAAGCTATAGGTTTCCAAAAGCTCTTGGGTGCTATTAAAAGGAATAATTTTAAAATCACGACTTACTCCCCAAGTCGGCTCATAATCACTTACTTCTGAAGTGTAATAACTATGCTTAATTTTTAAAGAAAATAATTTGTCGTATTTTAGTTGCATATTAATTTAAGTTTCCAGGCTCATTATTTTGCACCTCTGTAATTACATTGCCACCTATTGGAGGTGCAACTTGTACAGGTAGTACTCTTATTTTGTAAATAACAGATGGTATATAGCGCCCACCCAAGACGGTCCATAAGTTATTAAGGTTTTCAAACCCGATATTATGAAGACTATAAAATACTTGATAAATTATATTATTTTCTTCATATAAAAAGC
Source organism: Saprospiraceae bacterium (assembly GCA_012031785.1). Classification (GTDB taxonomy): domain Bacteria; phylum Bacteroidota; class Bacteroidia; order Chitinophagales; family Saprospiraceae; genus JAAUTG01. The sequence goes on from JAAUTG010000364.1 coordinate 3,695, forward strand.
TCATTTTTTTATTAACTTGAAAAAACTCAATGACATGACTGATATATCGTAATGCACTCGTATACTCATCCAAATTGGCAGCAAAGAGAACATAAAGATTCAGGTAAACACTAGGAAGTTGACTGATAACTGCAGTTCCTTCTTGTATTACAGGATAATTGTTCTTTAGTACGCTTTCTTCTTCTATATTGATAAGTGTTAATACAAGGCTATTATCTACTGGTTTATTTCCCCCTGTGGCAGGTTGGTCTTTTTCATGCTTTGAGATATCCCCAAGCGTGAAAAAGGAATCCGGATTTTTAGAATCCAAATATTGTTTTAGAGAAATTTCTGTCTCTGTAAGTGTCTTCCCTATTACGGTTGCTGAAATATCATTAAGTTCAACCGTACCTACTATGCCCGAAAATGTTATCAAATCACCTATTTCTATGGTGGCATTGGCGTTAGAGGCGTGTGTAATAATCGTTGTTGTTCCAAGTGTAATATTAGTAATATTTATAGTAGCAGGAGCAACCAAACTTCCATTAGGCTCGCATACATTTTGCCTCTCCAAAATCTCCTCCCTCGTAGGCTTGTGCTCCCAAAGCTCCACCATTGGCACTACATAAACCTCTTATTAAACTGATTACATTGGAACTGGAAGCCGCTTGCTTGAATGTACCCGCTATTCTTAGTTCGTCCATTGCACTCGCATTCGAATTGCTGCCAGGAAAGTACGCAAAAGAATGAAATGAGATATCATTAGTAATACCAGTAACATCAAACGTCTATGTTAGTAGGATCATTGAGCGGATTAGCAG
>JAAUTG010000057.1 GCA_012031785.1 Saprospiraceae bacterium
TGCAGCACGTAACACTTAATTCCGCGTGATGCCTAATTAAAATACTAATGACAATGACAGGTGTGAATTTAGTCCAATAATTACAGGGATTGTAGCTGCGCTGCTTGGTAGCTTAATCGCTTGGTTCTGGCAATCTGAAAAACTTAATACGTCCTCTCGGCAATTGGAAAAACTGCAAAGTGCTAACGCGGTTTTGAAAAAACAACTGGAAGATGCCCAGCTTCATTGGAGGCAATTATTAGAAAAAACTACGCTTGCGCAGCAGGTGCCGCCAACAGCGATCAATTGGGAAGAAAAATACCACAATTTACTTCAGCAATTTCAACAACAGGATGAATTGACGAACGCAGTGCCACATCCAGAAAATGGCTCTATGCTTTCACAAACACCTATCTCAGAATGGGAAATCAGTACAACAAATTACGAAGCAATACATTAATGCAAGAGAGCGTATTCGAGGCTTAGAAACAGCTTTAAAACATTCCACAAACGCCACCATGACAGAACCTACAATATTTGCGAGTGAACTTCCTGCCACACTAGCCGTACCTTCTTATTGGAAGCGCGAGTACGACGAATTGAAGCAAAGTTACAAGCAGTTGGTGAAGCAATTTCAAACAAGCCATGAAGAAATAAATGATTTAGAAACGACCAAGCAATACCTAGAACAAGCGTATGAACGTGCAAAAGAAGATTCTGAATATAGGGAACTCTACGAAGCGCTCTTGATTCAGCAAAGAGCCTATGAACAGGCTATTGTAGAGTTGGAGGAAGAACTTGTAGCACTTCGAGATAGAGGAATTTGAGGGATTTACTCTTGCTACGTACCATAATAGCAAGGCGCACAGAGAATAAAAATGACAATATTCAAGATTTTCTATTCAAGAGTATGTTCGTTTGATTAAAAAGTGCTAATATTGCGCCAAAACGTATTGAGAAATGAGATTGATTATCAACCTAATTCTTCTATTAATTACTATTGGACTGTTGTATGTTTTGATTGTCAGCATCAGAGAGCCTATCGCTTTTGCCTCTGAAAAGACCAGAAGAGAAGCAGCAGTCAAAGACAGGTTAATTCAAATTCGTAAAGCGCAGGAACTTTACAGGGGAATTACAGATACTTATGCCCCTAATTTTGATACCTTAGAGCAAGTGCTAAGAACAGGTGCTTTCAAGATTGTGAAAGTAACTGGTGATCCAGACGATCCTACTGGTATGGCGATTTCTTATGACACTATTGTCAAACCAGCTATTGATTCTGTGCAGTCACTAGGGCTTCTGCTAGATTCGCTTCGTTACATTCCTTACACCAATAAAGTTGAATTTGACATCGCAGCCGATACTATTACTTACCAGCAAACTTTAGTCAGCGTGGTAGAAGTAGGAGCAAAAAGAAGTGTCTTCATGGGAAGATTTGCAGACACAAAGTATATCAAGTATGATAACAAATACGACCCAAATGCTGCTATTAAGTTCGGGGATATGAATACACCAAAACTTTCAGGAAACTGGGAGTCAAACTAAGTAGCATAAGAAAGTGAGTTATTGGTTATTTTGGGTGTATCTTACTGTCACTTTACAGGTGATTCAACCGATTACACAGAACCATTAGACCAAGAATAAGGGGCTAGAAATAGTTACTTATCACGATAATTTATTTAGAAATCGAGTAAGATTTTGATTCAACTAAAGACAACGATTTCCGAGGAATCATTTAACCAAAAACGTGCCCATCAATATAAGCTGTCCATTCTTGCTGGAGTGGACAGTTTCTTGTATGTGGTCAATGACCATAATCAACAACTTTTGTTGCTGAAAGAATACGTCTTTGATGCAAAGCAGCAAGCTACTAAGCTATTAGCAGAGCGTATTCATCAAGTTTTTGAGCAGGATAAATTACTAAGATTACCTTACGCTTCCGTCAAAGCCTCTTTGCTGGGTGTTAAACATACGTTTATTCCGAACAGGCTTTACAACCCTGACCGTAAAGCAGCTTATTTGGAACATGTCATAGAACTAAAAGCTACGGATGGAATTTATGCTGATGATGTCACCGCTTTGCGCGCACAGAACGTCTATACTGCCGACCGAGCTACTGTGAATTTTATCGGACAAATGTACCCCGTTGTTAGGTTCTCACACATTTCATCTACTTTATTTCTGGGTTTTAGAGAACAAGCACGAGCAGAAAAAACGGATATATTTCTATCCATTCGAGATAATTTTGCTTATCTTTATTGTTTTCAGAACCGCGAATTGGTTTTTTCTAATGCGTTTCCTTTCTTTTCTCCCAAAGATTTAGCTTACTACGTGCTTTTGGTGTACGAACAATTCGATTGTTCTCCTACAAGCCAGCCATTATTTGTGGCAGGAAATTTTCAGGAAGGCTCAGAACATCATCGCTTATTGTATCGGTACATCAAATTTATTCAACCTGTGCGCATGCCCAACTATTACACTTCTGGAGAAAAGACCAGTCGGGAGGGGCAACACCATTCTTTTTTTGACTTGATGTGCGTCAATTTATAGTATCTTACCAAATTAAAAATTTATAAAAGAAATGAGATTGAGTTGATCTCTTTGGTTTTGGTTCAACAACTGATTCATGTAACCCAATTCAAACCTCATTTTTTTACTGACGTTGAAACCCAAACCAACATACACTCGATTTCTATCAAAAATAGTGTTTTCTGTGTTTAGAAACACTTCATTGTAAGTAGATAAGTAAAAGGTTTTATCTATCATTTCCTTATGATTCAGGGGGATGCTTAACGACAAGAAATAGCGAAATCTCACCCTGAAATCATCTTCGATGAATCGCTGCTCAAAGCGGTAGCGATGCTGTACGAGCACTCGTTCAATCTTTTGGCGCGTGATGAATTGCTGATAGATTCTGTGTTCGTTCAACGTCACTTTTTCATCTGAACTAGCTATGTAGTTTTCACTGCGAATGTAAGCGTAGCCTAAGTGTAGATTATTGTTGCCTTCTGTTAGGTTGTACCCCACGCCAGTTCGTAAAAGAAGTTGCTCAAGATCACCTATTGCATTATAGTTGCGATACTGTAACTCACTATGCCAATTCCACTTTGTGTTTATTGGTTTATTGCCAAAGTAAATAAGCCAATTCCCTAAATCACTAGATTGACTAAATCCAAAACATGGAAAACAAACCAGTAGAAAATACCATTTTTTTACTACAATCATACTCTTAAATTGTGTGTTAGTGTATTTAAGTATTTGGGTTATTCGTAATGAAGATGTAGGTTATGCGTACATTCATTTAATTTTAAGGGATGTAGGTTTTACACTCAAAAAATCAACTATCTTACATGAAAGCATTGGCTGATTGACCTATCAGCCAATGCTTTCGTAATTGCTTATTCCAGTAACACTTTCTTCCATAGCATCCCTTCCGAAGTTATAATTTGTAGCAAATAAATCCCTGAAGGATAGTTGGACAAATCAATAGTCACGATTTCGTATCCTGCTTCTTGCTTGATGCGGCGACCATCAGGCGCGATTACATTAACTTCCATTCGCAGTAATTTGTTTTCTACGGCAGCAACTTGTACTTGGCTGATAGTAGGATTCGGATGTACAGAAAAATACGAATTTGGCAACGTTTGAATACCCACTGGACGCTCTGTGGAGAACTGGAATACTACAGAAGTATCTGTATCACAGGTGCTTTGAGTGATAACTCGCCAAAAGTACGTAGTATCTTGTAACAAAGAATCTCTTTTTGTGTAGCTGTTTAAGTTTGTGGTGTAGGTGCTTAATCCTTTAGTAAAAGTAGAATCTAGTGCCAACTCTAACTGAAATGTTGCTGCGTTGTTGGTGTCTTGCCATTGAAAATTAGCTGGTACTGCGATGTTTTCTGCTTCGTTTTTAGGTAGCAACAAACGAGTAGGTGTAGTAGGTGGAATTTTTTGAATGGTGATTCTTTTGGTATTGCTGAATTGCCCGTCCGATAGTGCTACTAAAATCGTGTAAGTTCCAGCAGCCAAACGATCTAAATTTAGCAATTGAATGGCAGCAGATTGGGACTCTGTGTTGGCGACGATTTCTGCTTGCACCCCTAACGGTAGTTTTTTTAGTTCAACTTGAGTCGTGTTGGGTTTAAATTCACTTCCCCATTGTACCGTAAAAAAATATCTTTCTCTGCGCAAAGCACGAAATTGCTCTCAGAGGTGTTGACCGATAAATCAAAACGCTCGCTTACACTACAAACTTTTAACCCCCAAGCGTCGAGCCTACCACCATCTTGGTCTTCGTGATCTCTAATTTGGAGTCGCCAAACGCCTTGCATATTTTCGCCATTTACTTTTTTTAGACGCTCTAGTGGTTGATAAGCCAATCCGTTAGTGAGCGGGCATGGGATAGTCGAATTTATGGATTCATCGTCAAAGACGATATTGAAATCGTTTTCATCAAAACAAGGACGATTTATCAATTGCACCACAGTTCCATCAGGGCTGGTTAGGCTAAACTGCAAATCACTAATCCAAGAGTGTTTCCCGCTAAGTGGAACCACATTAACATCTGTGATGCTACCCAATTCAGGAATATTCAAGATGGATACGTAATTAGCAGCGGGTCCTTGACTGATAGTTACAGGTGATTGTGTAGAAAGGTATTGCTGGCAAGTTGCTGTGATGAATGTATATGGCGCAGACCACATTCCTTCTGTGCACAAGTTATAGCTTCGCACTCGCCAGTAGTAAAAATTACCTGATGCCAGTTGGTTATTTTGCCAATAAGATGCAGTCAAGCCGCTGGTATCTGTAACAATTTGTTCAAAGGTACTGTCTAAAGCCAACTGAAATTGATATTGCAATCCCAAACCGCTATTTTCCCAAGTAAAAATTGGGGTATCGTTTACAGCGGGATTGTTGTTGGCAGGAAATAGCAGACTAGCTGGTTGTACTGTATTTCCCAATATCCTGACTTGAAGGGGAGTAGAGAAAGGCTGATACTATCTTTTGCCACTACTGCCCAAGTGATAATGGTGTCCTGATATTGCTCAAGTTGAGAAAGTTGTAGCGTGATAGTATCTTGTAATACAACTGGATTTTTAGAAAACGCAACTGCGATGGCTTCTGGAAGTCCTGTCACAGAAAGGTTTATCTCTCCCACAAATCCTGCCTCGAAGACCAATTGATACGTCACCGTATCTGTGCTGCAAGTAGCTTTTACATATTGGCTTGTCACAATAGTTTTACCACATTCATTTTGATAATAACCATCTATGCCTGAAAGCTCTAAGCCGTCTGGGTCGAGCCAATCTTTCAAGCGCGTGTTTGGCGTACCATTGCCTTCCCAAGAGTTGTAGAATTTGCCAAAAGAATCGTATTCTTGATTACCACATCTAGCCTGTCCGCCGTGTAATTGTCCAATCACTCTTTTGCTGTTGGTATCAAATAGTGGCGCACCTGATGAACCTCCTTCTGTGCTTCCAACGTTCCAACTTGGCACTACTAGATGATTACCGCTGGTTATGAAGCGGCTGCCACTGCCCCAAAGCCCGTCATAAGTAGGTTGTTCTGAAAAAGAAATGCGTTTTTCTTCTGTGTTGGGATGATGGATACAGATGGTGGAAGAAGGGGTAAGGTCTGCGTTTGTCCAACCTGCGAAAAAAGCATTTGCAGTGCTAGAAACGGCATCATCTAGTTTGAGCAACGCCATATCGGAGGCTTCATTAGCCGCAATTAAAGTAGAACCCGTATTGAAATCAATCAAAGGACCATCACCTCTTCTACTATTTTCAGGTAATCCGATAGGACGACAAGTGCTATTTTCATAATTCCAATACACGACTACGGAAGGTGCGTTTCTTTCGTTCACTTCACAGTGAAAAGCGGTCATAAAAAATGGAGTACAATCCTGTCGCACATTATTGATTAAGAAGCCTGTGCAAGCTCTTACCCCGTTCAAAGAGTACATTCCTACGGACTGAATAATATCGCGGTAAGCCTCTAGTTCAGGAAATCCAGACAAACCATTGCAATTTACGTCTAAGTGACAATTTTGAGAAAGTAACTTGCCAAAGCCAATAAAATCATGGTTGACGTATTCAATGAGTAGATTTAGCTCGGCACGCTCTTGTAGAGGTACTTGAAGCTCAACCACTAGATTTTCTCCGGACACGATGGGAGTCCAAAGTTGTTGATGTTGCTCATTGTCTGCTTGAGAAAATGGACCGAGTATATCTTTTTGGTCTGGGCTGTATAAAAAACAGTTGTGCGTTTTTGGGTAAACTGAAGTTGGTGAAACCAAGATTGAGGGAATGCGCACCTTTGGATAGGATTCGCAAGCGCCAAACTGCTGTTCCGTCCGCAAGCACTTCCCAATTTCCGTGTGTTTGTGGCTGAATAGAAACTCGCTGGCTAACTGCAAATTCCGGAATTTCTCGATTGGCTCTTCGCTGCGCTTCTTTCGCTACCAACACGTCATTTTCTACAAAGGGCATTATTAGTTGTTCCACTTGCTCCAGTGGAAGAAGGGTTGGCGCAATTTGTTGGGCGAAGGTGATACCCCAACAAAAGCAAAAGGATAACGTAAGGATTACTTTCATAGCATTATATACATTTGACACCAATATACGATACTTTTTATAATTTAGTGTGCTTTTGATAAGTAAAAAAAATTTGACTTTTTGTTCAGGATCCCACATTGTGGAGTTGGTAGTTGTAAGTACAATCTTCTTTCTTAGCTAGTCGTTTCCTTCACCATACTTTTGAGGTAATCATAAATACTGGTTTGAGCGCGAATATTAAGCACTGAGGTACGCTCTACGTAAGGGTTGTTTTGGGCAGCAACAATCTGTCGCGCTTTCAAATTGTCTTTAAGTTGTATATCAATGAGGTGGCGAAGTTGACTTTGCAGCGTGACATCTTTGATGGGAACTGCCACTTCCACGCGCCAATCTAAATTTCGCTTCATCCAGTCCGCAGAAGCAATATACATGACTTCTTTGTCGTCATTACCAAAGATATATATTCGCCCATGCTCTAAAAATCGGTCAATAATACTAATCACTTTAATGTTTCCGTATAATTTTTTATACCTGGCACTAGTCGGCAAATCCCTCTTACAATCAACGTTATTTGTACACCTGCTTGGCTGGCTTCTACCAAATGTTCAATCATGTCGGCATCCTCCAAACTATTCATTTTGGCAATGAGGTAGGCTGTTTTACCTGTCTTAGCGTGTTTAATTTCGCGTTGAATGAGTTTTTCAAATTTACTGCGCGTTGTAAAGGGCGAAACAAGTATATCTTTAGTTTTAGGAATCAGTATTTTACGTTCCAATAAATCAAAAATCTGTTTCACTTCCTTTCCAATACTTTTGCTGGCAGTCATTAAAGCATGGTCTGTGTAAAGTTTTGCAGTTTTTTCGTTGAAATTACCAGTCCCAATATAAGTGTAATACCTCAATATTCCTTCTTCGTTTCTACTGAGGAGCAAGAGTTTGGTGTGTACTTTTACAAATTTAAAACTATAAATTACTGTTGCGCCAGCCATTTTTAATTTTTTCCCCCAAGTAAGGTTAGAAGCCTCATCAAATCTCGCTTTTGCTTCTACAAACACAGTAACACTTTTTCCTTGAGCTAAGGCGTGAAGAAGCGCTTGACCTACTTCTGATTTGGATGCCACTCGGTATAGCGTGATTCTAATGTGTTCCACTTGTGGGTCGGAGGCTGCCTCCATAATCAATTTCGGAACATACTCATAAGATTGATAAGGGAAATGCAGTAGTATATCGCGCTGCCGTAAGAGGTGAATAATAGAATCTGCCTGCTCTAATGTAGGGTGAGGAAGTGGTGGCAGTGGTTCATCTCGGAATGAAGGATTATTAGTGGGGTCAGGAAATTGAAAAAAATCATTGAAATTGTGATATCTCGCGCCAGGTATCGCATCTTCGGGTTTTAGTTGGAGTTGTTGCAACAGTTGGGTTAAGTCGGCTTCTGGCATTTGACTATCGTACAAAAAGCGCGTTGGTACACCCACATTTCTAATGTCAAGGCTACGCTGAATATGCTCGGTAATGTCTCCTTCAAATTCATCTTCTAAATGTAAATCCGTATCTCTTGATACCTTAATGCTATAAATTCCTCGAATAGTGACTTTTGGGAAAATCAGGTGCATATTACATCGGACAATATCGTCCAAAAAAGTAATTTGATGAGCGTTTTTCTTTTGAGGAAGTATAACAAACCTAGCCAATTGGTCGGTTGGTATTTCCACAATGGCAGGAGCAATTCCTTCTTCTTCAAAAAACACAGCAAAGTACAGTGCTTTATTCTTGATTTGATAACTCACTGTGGTCGCGTCGTCCAAAGGGAGGGTAGTTAACAAGCTAGGTTGGTATAAATGCTCCTGAAAGTAATCGTAGGCATAAGTTTGTTGCGTTTCAGTAAATTCATCGCACTTGACTAAAAAAATCTGAGCGGCTTCTAAATCGGGTATAATTTCTTCTCTAAATACCTTGCCGAACAGCTCTTGTTGCTCGGACACAATTGCTCGAATCTGTCGCAACGCTTTTTTGGGTTTCACATCATCTGTATATTCTTTGCGTTCTGACTTGGCTAGTGCTGCCAAACTCTTTAGTGCTGCCACGCGCACTTGAAAAAACTCATCCAAGTTGTTGGAATAGATGGCTAAAAATTTGATGCGTTCATACAAAGGCACACTTTTGTCCATAGCCTCTTGAAGCACACGATGGTTGAAATAAAGCCAACTAACATCTCTTTCTATGATGTACGACGATTCCATGCTTGGTATATAATTTGCGACAAATTTAGTGCGCAAAAATGGTTCTCTAACATTTTTCGTAAGGAATATGACACTGGATGAGCAAAAACTCTAAAATGGAGCACTGCGATGGTAAGACGGATAAAGAAAGGCGATGATATGCTACTGTCAAACAATAACATACCATCGCCTTAGCTACTAATTATTGACGTTACGCAACCTAACTTTTGCTATTAGCCGTTTGCCCAAATACAACGGTTAGCAAACTACATAAAATCAATGATTACTATATTGTACTTGCAGAAGTTTGGTGCTTTGTAGCTAAACAAGACACCAAACTTCCGACATGAAAAGTTACGATTTTACCGTTCTAATAATGGCAGCAGCTACTTTGTAGGGGTCTGCTGCGGAGTTGGGACGACGGTCTTCCAACCAACCATTCCAGCCATTTTCTACTGTGGCGATTGGAATACGAATAGAGGCACCACGATCCGAAACACCGTAAGAGAATCGGTCAATAGATTGTGTTTCGTGCTTACCAGTTAAACGCAAGTGATTGTCAGGACCATAGTTATCAATACAATCCTTGATTCGGTCTGGATGTCCAAATTTTTGACATACTTGGTCGTACACTTCTTTACTACCTGCCGTTCTCAACAAGTGGTTAGAGAAGTTTGCGTGCATACCAGAACCGTTCCAGTCCCCTTTCACTGGTTTACAGTGCCAACTGATGGCTAGACCGTGATTTTCAGCAGTTCTTTCCATCAAATAGCGTGCCACCCAAATTTCATCTCCAGCACGTTTAGCGCCTTTCGCAAAATCTGAAATTCCCACTGCCCTACCGCTACTTCCGCATTGATACCTTCTACGTTCAAGCCGCTTTCCAAACAAATACTCAAATGCTCTTCCACAATGTTACGACCAAAAGCATTGGCAGCACCTACCGAGCAATAGTAAGGTCCTTGAGGACGAGTTGGATAACCCTTTTCTGGGAAGCCAAATGGCATGTTATTATCCATATCCCAAAGGAAATACTCTTGCTCAAAACCAAACCAAAAGTCATTGTCGTCGTCTTCAATCTGTGCGCGACCATTCGATGGGTGTGGCGTGCGATCAGAACTTAGGACTTCACACATGACCAAAAACGCATTTTCTCTACCCGCATCAGGGAAAAGAGCTACTGGTTTCAATAAACAGTCTGAAGAACCGCCTGGTGCTTGCTCTGTAGAGCTACCATCAAAAGACCAGATTGGGCATTCTTCCAATTTCCCTGAAAATTTAGAAGAATCCACAATTTTAGTCTTACTTCTCATTCCTTGCATTGGCTGAGAACCATCTAGCCAAATGTACTCTAATTTTAATTTAGCCATTTTAATAACTACAATTTTGAATTTTTAAATGTGGTACGTGCTTCGCTCAAAAAGCCGCCAATATAAGCATAGTTACGACTTTTGAGAAATAAAAATGGAATATTTAACTGCTGTTAGGCAGTTGTTTATTTATTAAATTGGTTATTTGTAAGTATAATAGGTTAATAATGTTACGCAAGTTGGCTATTGGTTGAAGTAATCATCAATTGACATTACGCAGTTCATGTTTAATTGCTTTGTGGTAAAGTATTTGGAAGGCTCAAAAATAGAGCCCTGCCAAATAACTCATCCAAAAATAACCAATTTATCAAATAAATCTTTACAGTTAAATCAATCCATACTAGAACGAATAGACGGCTGCCAACAAGAAAGAAGACAGCGACTTGGATACTTCCAACGATCTATTTTCAAAGACTTCCTCTGAAACGTTGTCTAGTCTTATCTCTGGAATCAAAGTTAGATTACCTATATTGATGTTGGCAGATAAAGTTACTGCCAATACATTGGCTGCGCCATCATCATTATAAGCGCCAAGTATGCCATAGCCACTGTTAGTTTCTCCAAAATATTCACCTCTCACTCCCAACGCAAAAGATTCAGAAGTGCGATACTGCAAGTAAGCGGCTGCGCCATAAAAGCCGTAAGCATCACCTTCTGCATCGCTGATGGATGCACCTTTGACTACTTCACCTGGTGCAGTGGTGTTGACGGTCGCGTTCAATCCTAAAAACAAAGCATCCGTCAGGTCAAAACCAGCCGTCAAATCCGCTTGAAACAAAGCACCAGCGGATACTGCACCATCTTCCGATGCGTCCTCGTCCAATGCGCCATCTTGGTCGCCATACAATAAATTCAAATACAAGCCTTTATAGCCAAATTGTGCACCCAGTGTGTATGTATTAATCGGGTTAAAATCCGTATAATCTGTTGCGTTGAATACACCTAGCATTAAACTTGCATCATCGCTTAGTGCAAAATTAGCTTTTAAACCAGAATGGGAGAACGGTCCCCAAGAAAACATATACGAAGTAGAGTAATTAAAATTAACTACTGGTGAGATTACTTCGTAGCCCAAAAAGGTATTGAAATTTCCAAACGTCAACGTCAATTTATCATTTACATCCCAATACACATACAGTTGATTCACCAAATTTAAAGCAGGTTCTGAATAAAACACAGCATCTGCTCCTCTTGGTCCAAATACTAAATCTCCCACAACACCTACGTTTTTACTCTTATAACTTCCTATTAGATTAAACATACCAAGTGAAAAACCAGGTAAATTAGCAAACGAAGTGGCAGGCGCAGGCGCACTCAATTGGCTATTATTTTTGGCAGATAGGTTCGCTCTGAAATAAACATCCGCAGAGCCAGAAAGCGAAAACGAAGGTTTTACAGCCGTAGAGTCCGCTGCTTCTTGAGCAAAAGTCAAGGTAGTGAATGCCAAGATAATGGCAGAAACGAAAAATAATTTTTGAAAAAATACCCATTGTCGTTTAAATTTTAAGTAACAAAATTTTTCGTACTCACTCAGAAAACCTCCATCCATCCATCAAGCAAATTTGGCAATAACTAATAGATACCTTACTTTTGCATTCCTGATAAACAGTTAGTTTTCTGATTGTTGTTAGTGGCTCTCGAGAATAGTTGGCGCTAGGAACGAGAGCCTGATTTTTGTGGTTTGTTTCTTTGTAAGTTGATTTCCAATTACTTAATAATCAAATAATCGGTAAACATCGTTGTCAAAAGTGCGACAGCAATAGTCAGGATGACTAACTACGCCACCACACTATTCACAACGAAGCACGTCCGTCCAAAAATTGGAGAACAGACTAAAAATTATTAGTTATTGATATTAAGCAAATGATTATTTGTTTATAAGGCTATCTAGCAATATTCTGTTTTGAACTTTCCGAACACAGTTACCAGCCAACTCCACAGACAACCAAATGACCAATCCAACAAACAACTATTTACATAATATCAGTTAACTATTGCTCTTTGATGATTGGCTTTTGCCTCTGGTCTTTAGTGGCTTAAAACCATTTCAAACGCTTAGAGACCAATACCAAACTTTCAATTACTGCTTGTTATAAGCCGTCATTCCATGTTCGCCCAAGTCAAGTCCTTCTTCTTCCTCTTCTTCACTCACGCGCAAGCCCATAGTCAACTTGATTAAGTAGCCAAATACTAAAGAAAAGACCACTGTGAATCCAACAACAGACAATACGCCAATCAACTGCGTCACAAAACTGAAACCTTTTCCAAAAATACCCACTGCAAGCGTTCCCCAAATACCACAAACCAAGTGTACGGAAGTTGCACCTACTGGGTCATCCACTTTCAGTCGGTCAAAAACACCACAGAAAACGGAATAATCGCACCCGCAATCAATCCTACAATCACGGCAAAATGTGGGGCAATCACGTCTGCACCTGCTGTAATACCTACTAAGCCAGCCAACATTCCATTCAATACCATAGAAACATCCAGTGATTTGAATAAAATAGAAGAACTCACAAATGCACCAATAGCACCTGCTGCTGCTGCTAAAGAAGTAGTCGTGAATACAAATGACACCAAGTCAGGATTTGCAGATAGCACAGAACCACCGTTAAAGCCGTACCATCCGAACCAAAGCATAAAGACCCCAATTGCCGCTAATGGCATACTATGACCAAAAATGGGCTTGATGCCTTCGGGAGTATATTTGCCTTGTCGCACACCCACCAAAAGTGCCATCACCAGCGCAGCAGCACCTCCGCAAGCATGTACGAGCGTCGAGCCAGCGAAATCGTAAAATCCCATATCATGTAACCAGCCATAACCCCATTTCCAGCTACCTGTGATTGGGTAGCAGACCATCACTAACAGCGTAGCAAATACTAAAAATGACCCAACTTTAATGCGTTCCGCCACAGCTCCTGACACAATAGTGGCAGCAGTGGCAGCAAACATAGCTTGGAAAATAAAATCAGTCCAATAAGTGTAGTTTCCGCCATTGTATCCAAAACCAGGATCATCACCAGGATTCAAGAAAAAACCAGAGAATCCAATAAACTCGTTTCCACCTTCACTGTCAAATCCAGGATACATCAAGTTAAATCCCATGATGTAGTACGTCAAAATTCCAATACAAACAATCATAGCATTTTTGAAAAGAATATTAACGACATTCTTCTCCCTCACCAGACCAGCCTCTAATGTGGAAAAGCCCAAGTGCATAATAAATACCATGGCTGTTGCCACCAGCATCCAAGTGTTGTTGGCACTATAAAGCCCCTTATTTGCGGTTTCAACCAGTGAAGGTAACTGCTCCAACAGAGCAGCTTGCTCTGCACTTAACTGTACTGCTTCGTTCATGTAATAGAATTTTAGTTCAAAAATAAGTTGTCTATTAGAACTGAGAATACTTTCTCATTCTTGAAAAAAGATGCTATGACAACCACTTCGATTATTGCCCCAGCACGTTATCCCTGTTGGTAAATTTTAGTTTGAATAATTCTAAAAAATTTGAACTATTTGGTTGGACGGTACAAACAAATTAAATCTTGTTGGCGTGTGTGGGATTTTTTAAATCTTTACTGCTCGTTGCTGACTAATTGGCTGCACTCAACTGAAACTTCCTTCCCTCCTAACTCTTTGCGATCAAGTCAAAGCATATCATAAATCTTAAAATTCTAGCTTTCTAATCAGCAGAATTTTAACTATTCTGCATTAATTTATTGGCATTAATTTTCGTTGATTACTTGGTACAATGCAAAGGTAACATCTTTTTAACATTGCGCAAGTACCCAATTAAATATTGGCGTTTCAATCGCTTTTGCCATGCTTTCTTTTTCTAAAGTTGTTTATTTTAAACAAAACATTATTCCAATTCATCTTTCTCAAAATACCTTTACGATGTTAAGTATCGTGTTACAAAACACAAAATTGGGTTATAACAATTGAAATTTTTTTTCAAATTTTTTAAAAAAAATTCCGACTTTGCTCTCGAATCATCACGAACTAACTATGAAGCGTTTTTTATTTATTCCCTTTTTGTTGTATTGTTACCAATGGACAGCAGCCCAAACAGATTCTTTACAAGATTTTCCCTCTGAAAACCAAATTTTACTTGAAGATATTCTACAAAATACCGAATCAGAAAGCGATTTTGATTTCAATACCATTTTTGAATCCTTGACTGCTTATGCCGCCAAGCCGCTTAACCTCAATCAAGCTCAAGAGAAAGAGTTAAAAGAATTAGGTTTGCTGACCGATATTCAAATTGCAGAACTGCTCCAACATAGAGCCGAAAACGGCGAATTTCTTTCCTTACTTGAGCTACAATCTATTCCCAGTTTTAATCAAATTACCATCCAGAGCATACTACCATACATCGCAATCACTGGCGATTTGGATGATTATCAAGTACCAATTGGAAAGATGCTTCTAAACGGACGCAATGAACTTTACTTGCGTTGGAACAGAAATTTGCAGCTCGCGCAAGGATTCACAGAAGAAGACATCGAAGAAAGACGATTTTTGGGAGATGCTAACCGATTTTATCTCCGCTACAAACACGCTTACGAAAATAGAATGACTTTGGGAGTGACCGCAGAAAAAGACCCTGGCGAACCCTTTTTCAAGAGCGTCAACAAAAACGAAGGCTTTGACTTTTACTCCCTCCATTTTTTTCTAAAAGACTACAATAAAGTCATTCGCCTATTGGCTATCGGTGATTATTCCGTGAGCTTAGGACAAGGTCTGATCGCCCATTCTGGCTTTGGTTATGGCAAAAGCAACTTAGTCATGGCTATCAAAAAATCAGGAAGACCACTGCGTCCTTACAGTTCCGTCAATGAAGAAGGTTTCTTGAGGGGTGCAGGAGCTACTTTCGGGGTAGGCAAACACCTTGAACTAACTACTTTTGCTTCTTTTCGCTCCAGAGATGGCAACCTCACTACACAAGACACTACCGATAATAGTTTAGAAGACGATATTAGTAGTTTCACTTCTTTGCTCATAGCAGGGCTACACCGGAATGCAAGAGAAATCGCAGACCAAAATACCATCCAACAACTCACTTTTGGCGGGAGTTTACGCTATAATTTCAGTAACGGACATGTTGCGGTTAACGCGCTGCGCGACCAATTTGACAAACCTTTACTCCGTACCGTATCCCCTTACAACCTGTACTACTTCAATGGACAAAACCTCTTCAATGCTAGTTTCGATTATTCCTTCATCCTGCGCAATTTTAATTTTTTTGGCGAAACAGCGCGTAGCGATAACGGAGCAATGGCTGTACTTAACGGACTTTTGATTGGATTGGATACAAAAGTGGACTTAGCGATTTTACATCGCCACTACGATATTGACTATCAAGCACTAAATGCGAATGGCTTTGGAGAAAGCACTGAAGTTCGCAACGAAAATGGTCTTTATCTAGGCATGGTTTTGCGACCATTTAACGCTTGGGAGTGGAGTGGTTATTTTGACGCTTATCGTCATTCTTGGTTACGCTTTCGCACCGACGCGCCATCTCGTGGCTACGACTGGAGAATGCGCCTGCGCTACTACAAAAAGCGCGACCTAGAACTATACTTACAGATTCGGCAAGAAATTAAACAGCAAAACCTTCCTGAAAATCTAGGCAAAACCGATGAATTAGCCGCTGTTCGTGCCTTTCAAGCTCGTTTGTACCTCGCTAAAATCATTGTTCCTGGTTTGGAACTTCGCACTCGTTTGGATTGGGGATTGAATGACGTGAATAATGCAAATTCCACCAACGGATTCAGCATTGCACAAGATATTATTTATCGCCCCATTTCCATTCCTTTTTCTTTCACCACGCGCTTTGCTCTATTCGATACTGGCGGTTTTGCCACTCGTTTTTACAACTACGAAAACGATTTACTCTACGTCTTTTCTATTCCCGCTTACTACAATCGCGGCACACGCTTTTACTTCAATTTGCGCTACAGGGGCATTCCAAACCTTACGCTGGAAGCTCGATATGCTCAAACTTATTGGAAAAATGGCAACGGCTTTGGCAGTGGAGTAGATGAAATTGCAGGAAAAATCAGGTCGAGCGTAAGTGCGCAAATCAAGTATCAATTCTAACTAATGTGGGACAAATTAATGATTTTATAATTCCAACAACTCATTATCAAATCATTCACTTATTTATTATCACTTATAATTTATATCTCATCCCTAAACGGGGAAACTTGCGTAATTTTTTGGGGTTTAGTGGGCAGACAATTTTTTATTTGTCCATCCACCAAAAATAGGTAAATTAATCCCCTAAAATTTCACCAATCGTTCAAATGTTGTGATAAAGTCCTACATTTGTGGCAACCAACTGAGTCAAGATATGCAAAAGAAAGTTTTAGTAACAGGAGGCACAGGCTACATCGGCAGTCACACTTTGATAGACCTCATCCATCATGGTTTTGAAGTGGTTAGCATAGACAATTACCTCAATTCCTCTTCCAACGTACTGCAAGGAGTGGAACGCATCACTGGTGTTGCTGTCAAAAACTATGTAGTGGACTTAGTGAACTGGCAAGCACTTCAAGCTGTGTTTGAAGCAGAAACCCAAATTGCGGGTATCATTCATTTTGCTGCCCTCAAAAGCGTGGGTGAATCAGTAGCAAAACCACTCGACTATTTTTCCAATAACCTCAACGGATTAATTAATATCCTACGCGCTGCACAAGACTTTCAAGTGCCCCATTTTATTTTTTCTTCCTCCTGCTCTGTGTATGGCAATTCAAAAGATTTGCCAGTTACAGAAGAAACTCCTTTTCAAGAAGCAGAATCGCCGTATGCTCGCACCAAGCAAATGGGAGAACAAATTATACAAGATTTTTCAAAATCCTTGCCACACTTCAGCGCTATTTTGCTGCGCTATTTTAACCCAGCAGGGGCGCACGAAAGTATCATTATTGGAGAATCACCCACTTACAATGCCAGCAACTTAGTGCCAGTCATCACAGAAGTTGCCATCGGGAAGCGCGATAAATTAACCGTTTTCGGAAGCGACTATCCAACTAGAGACGGCAGTTGTATTCGTGATTTTTATACACGTTATGGACTTAGCTAATGCCCATACCAAAGCATTAGAATATTTGATGGCAGGAAAAAACACCCTTGCTTGTGACATCTTTAATGTCGGAATCGGACAAGGAGTAAGCGTACTGGAAGCCATCCGTGCTTTTGAAAAAGTGAGTGGACAAAATTTAAACTACGAATTAGGAGCAAGGAGAACAGGTGACGTAGTTGCCATTTATGCTAATTTAGACAAAGCCGCTCGACTACTTGGCTGGCAACCGCAACGCGATATTGAAGACATTATGCGCACCGCTTGGGAGTGGGAAAAATTCAGAACTTTGCAGGCGCAAACACAATAAATAACCGATGTAAAGTAATTGGGAGGATTTGTGGGGTGATGTGATTAGGAACTGATATTGCTCAATTAACCCTTCTCAGTTATACTATGGTAACATCTTGACAAGGTTCAAAAATAGAACCTTGTCAAGTAACCAAGCCAACAAATGACCAAATAACATAAATAATAATCACAACGTAGTAAGGGAGTGAATACACAATTCCCTGACGCTACTACTTTAAATACGCAATACGCTCACGCCGTTTGATGAAAAAAGAAACACTACTCATTACACTGGCTTTCGCTGTCATTTACATCGTTTGGGGCATGACCTATCTAGGTGTGAAAATTGCTATCGAAAGCATACCGCCTTTCTTGATGGCAGGAATGCGTTACACCATTGCAGGCATACTGCTCTATCTTTTTGCCTTTTGGCGTGGCATTAATCGCCCCACTTGGCAGCAACTTCTCAACGCCCTTTTTATTGGTGTACTCTTTATCGGTTTGGGAACAGGCTGCGTAGCTTGGGCATTGCAATACGTGGATTCTGGTACCACCGCTTTAGTCATTGCTTTTCAGCCACTTCTCACGCTTCTTCTAGTTTGGTTAATGTTGGGTCGTGCGCCCGTTTTGAGTAGCTATATCGGTATCGTGCTAGGTATCATTGGGATGGCGTTCCTCGTGCTGCAAGATCATATAGTGGGGCAAACCACCAGCATTTGGGGCTTACTCATGCTGTTGCTTAGCATGTCTGGTTGGGGCTATGCCTCTGTTGCTGTCAAAGGCTTGCAACTACCTACTCCACAAATACATAGTACCGCCGCACAAATGCTAGGCGGCGGCTTTGTACTTATCCTAGCCAGTTCATTCCTAGAAGACCATAGCCAGTTTTCTTTTGCTGCCATTACCACTAATTCTTGGTTAGCATTTGCTTTTCTGATTGCTTTTGGCTCTATTCTTGCTTTTTCTTGCTTCAACTACCTCTTGCAGCACGTTTCCCCCGAAAAAGTTTCTACCTCCAACTACGTCAACCCGATTATTGCGATGCTGCTCGGCTGGTCAGTGAAGGATGAAATCATCACTGGGCAGTCCATTTGGGCTGCTATTCTTATGCTAGTTGGTGTCCTGTTTATTAATATTAATATTGTAGAAGTGCTGAAAGAAAAAAGAAGCAGGTTTGTGTAAGGATTAGCATAATGAAAAAAGTATGGAATATAATATTGATTGTGAACTATTGCAGAAATATTATTTTTTTGGTTTCACTCAAGAGCGTTCAATGTAATTAATATGAACCAAAATAAGCAATAAATATGAACCAAGTAAATTCGAATTTGTGTTCAGTGCAAAACTGTTTATCCCAAAATCAGGAGATTTACCAGAAGTATGCGACCGATGTGAACATCCGCGCGAGTAGGATTTAGGGTCAGCTAATTAATGGATACCTACTTATCGGGCTTGCATCGCACTTATTTTTTTCAACCAGATACCCAAAAAAGAAATTACGCGCTCCCTTGTTTGGTAGGGCTTTCGAGCTTATTTAGTTGTATTTTGAAGCACTTACAAAAACATTTTTTTTTAAAATCATGAGCTTTGATAACAATCGCACTAGCTTTTTCAACTCAAGCCCTGTCGTAATATTGTTCATCATAATTCAAACCTAAGAAGCCCAAATTACCCATCTTTTTAAGCAGGTCGTGCAATGGTGCGATTTCCGCCGCCTCCCACACTTCCACATGCGGCACAATCTCACGTTCAACGAACGCGCGCACAGTCTTGCGGAACATCTCGTGTTCCTGGGTGAAACCGTGCATGTGCATCTCTCCTCAAAACAAAAAATCGGGCAAATTTTTCAGCGATGTTCGATCCGCATCGGCATCCCGTTAGCCGTTCCCAGCGTGCCGCGCGCGACCCATGCCGGCTCGAAACCATCAACCAG
>JAAUTG010000058.1 GCA_012031785.1 Saprospiraceae bacterium
TTTTAATGACTGTTGGTCGTAAATCATTTTTTGTACTTTTTTGAAATCTATTTTTATGAAACAGTTTATATTGATTTCAATAACTTTGATGGCTTTTGTCGGGTTGAATGGACAAAAATTTGACCAGTCCGAAAATTTATATGGGGTCACATATAAGCAAATTATCCGCGATGCACAGGATGCCTTTGAACTAGATAAGGATTATTTTACTGCTATGCGCCGCTATGCTACCGCTATTGAAATAAAGCCAAAAGATATTGATTTGCGCTATCGCTACGCTGAATCTGCACGTATGGCAGGTGCTTTCCTGCTCGCAGAGACAGGATATGCAGATGTATTGAACCTGCGAGAAGCGGATACTTATCCAATCACTGAATTTTGGTTGGCTAATGTCAAAACCATGCTAGGGGCTTACACAGATGCTATTGTACTGTATGATAAATTTATCGAAGAACAACTGGGCAATGAAGATGTGCCCTCTTACTATATTGACCGGCAAAAAAGAGAAAGAGGATTGTCTTTGGGCAAGAGATATTGCGGAAGAACAGAAAAACGTCATTGTACAGCATTTGCCAGAAGGTATAAATACGCCAAGTAAAGAATTTGGTGCGGTTATGGTAAACGATACTTTGTATTATTCTTCCTTAAATTTTGAAAGTACGGACGACAAAGGCAAGAAAAACCGACGTTACGCAAGAATCCTATTTTCTGTGGATGGTGTGGCAGGCAAAGAACTCCTTAATGGTGTCAACGATACCACCAAACACACTGCTAATCTTGTGTTCAATAAAGATAAGACTAAGCGTTACTTTACTAGATGTAGGTACAAAGACGAGCTTAGCACGGAAATAACCTGTGCAATTTTCATGCAAGCTCAAGCGCAGGACGGCACTTGGGGAGAATCTATGATGTTGCCTGACCAAATTAATGAAGCAGGAACTTCTAATACGCACCCTAGTATTGGAATGGACAAGTTGACAGGTGATGAGTATTTGTATTTTGCATCAGACCGTGCGAATGGAAAGGGAAAACTCGATATTTGGGTAAGCGAAATCCTACCAGAAGGTGGATTTTCGATGCCGAAAAACTTACATATCGTCAATACAGAGGAAAACGACGTATCGCCTTTCTTTCACAATCCTACTCAAACTTTGTTTTACAGTTCGGAAGGGAAACAAGGCTTAGGTGGTTTGGACATCTACAAAATCAGAAAAAATAATAACAGTTGGGGAGAGGCAGAAAATATGGGTAAACCTGTAAACAGCAGTTTGAACGATTTACATTTTACCTTAAACGACGAAGGCAATATGGGTTATTTTTCTTCTAACAGAGTGGGTTCAACTTATTTAGAAGAAGAATACAAATTATGCTGCGAAGATTTATATGCTGCCGAATTTAATATCATGGCTGACTTGTTGGCGTTGGTGTTCAATAAAAACGATAACTCGGAATTGCCAGAGACCACTATTCGATTGCTAGAAAAATTGCCAAACGGGGAGATATTGGAAGTTGCAACACTAAGTAATCCGGAAAGCAATATATTTCCATTCTTCGTAGAGCGCGGTAAAACTTACTTTTTAGAGTCTTCTCACGAAGGATTCGTAGGGCAAATAGACACTCTTTTTGTGCCTTTTGATGCGCCAGATAAACTGGAGCAGAATATTTATTTGAATCCTATATCCGTTGATTTACAAATACTTACTTACGATTTAGATTCAGAAGAACCTTTGAGTGGTGCTGCAGTACAGATTATTGAGTTAGGAGAAAATGAAGAAGAAAAAATTGTGCAAGAGCAGTTCAATGACTATGGTAGCGACTTCAAGTTTCCGCTTGAACTTAATAAAAACTACCTTATCAGAGCTACTAAACCTGGATACAAGCCATTAGAAGAACTAAAATTGAGCACAGAAGATATTAAGAAACCGGAGCAGTTCTTAGCCGAATTGTTTTTAAAGCGCATTTCTTTCAGTGATTTTTTGCCTTTAGCAATTTATTTCGACAACGATTATCCTGACCAAAACTCCTCCAATCGCACAACTGATGTGAGCTACGAAGAAACTGTAGAAGAATACTATGAGCGTAAAGAGGAATATAAGCTGCTATTTACAGAGCCAATGACTCAAGAAGAAGCCTTTTTGATGACAGAACGCTACGAAGCCTTCTTTGAGCGAGAAGTGAAAGAAGGAATGGAAGCCTTGAAAAAATTCTCAAGTGTACTTTTCCACTTCCTGGAGCGCGGCAACGAAGTGCGTATCAAACTTAGAGGTTATGCAAGTCCACGCGCGGAAGATCAATATAATTACAATCTAAGCTATCGCAGAATTGTGAGTGTGGAGAATTTTCTACGGTCTTACAATAGTGGTATCTTAATTCCATATATGACCAGTGGTGCATTGTCTATCGAACGCGATCCAATTGGTGAAAAAATGCACCAAACTATGTGACCGATTTGATAGAAGATGAAAGAAACTCAATTTACAGTTTGGGAGCATCTGTGGAACGCCGCGTAGAGCTTGTGGAAGTTGAAATTCGTTTAAATGATTTTGACGTGGAAAATGGTGTTTTTACCAAGAAAGGAATAGATAGAAAATAGTAAGTTTATATGAACAGTATTGCTGTAAAAAGTAGCAATACTGTTCATCTGTATTTACCAACCCACATATTTAGGTGGTTGTACATCCTTCAATCTCAAATAAACAATCATTTGCGCTCGGTGGTGGGTAAGGTGGTCATTCATCAACATTAAAATCTGCCTTTTGCTTTTTGGTCCTGCAAAAAAGTTTACTTTTCCTCCAACTGTGCTGTTTCCATTTGTTGCACCACTTTTTCTGAAAAAGCAAACACTTGTTGCATCAGCTCAATCAGGGCAGTCTTATCGCCTTTGAAGGTTTTGAAATCTACTTCTAAAGTATCCTTACTTAAATAGCTGGAACTCAACCAGTACATATTGCGAAGCAGGTGTAAAGTTTGCTCTTGAAAAGTCATTTCATCTTCGGTCGGTTTGAAAGAGAACTCGGCTTCAGGCATCAGTTCTACCACTTTGATAGTGTAATCCCTTGCATTAGACCATTTCTCTAAATATTCCTGAAAATAAGTATCTTGAGCCTTCATCCCTGTTGTGAAACTAACGAGAAACATTAGAAAAGTTAATTTTTTCATACTGAAATTTATATGGTTTGCACTAATTTTTGGCAGCTATTTAGCCGTGTGTAGTGGCAACTTCATTTTCTCCGTAAACGGTGCGCCAGTGCTAAAGCCCCTAAAATAATTCTAAACAACTATCAACTAGATAGTTATAACTAATATTAAGCAACTTACTATTCGCTGTTTGTCCAAATATAATCATCTTGGACAGTAAAAGCAAATAGCAAGCTCCAATCCTTTTACAGGATAGAATATTCTACGAAGTCTTTTTTTTCAGGATAATCCGTTGTAAAGTGCAAGCCTCTACTCTCTCGACGCATGGAGGCGGAACGAGTAATGAGATATCCAATCGTGACTAAATTACGAAGTTCGCAAAGCAAAGGGGAAATTGTTGTAGTGTTATAAATATGTTCTGTTTCCATGTAAAGTAGATGCAGTCGGTCTAAAGCTCTTTTGAGACGAACATCAGAGCGCACGATACCCACGTAATTTGCCATAATTTCCTTTACTTCCTTCATACTTTGTGTGATTAGGACTTTTTCTTTAGGCTCGGTAGTACCGCGTGCATTCCAGTCTGGAATGCCTGACTGATAATCCAAAGTATCAATTTTGCTTGCAATATCAAGATAAATGCGATGCGCAAAGACAAGTGCTTCCAATAAAGAATTGGAAGCTAGGCGATTAGCTCCATGTAGTCCTGTACAACTGCACTCTCCGCAAGCATATAAATTGATGATGGAAGATCGCCCCATTTTATCTGCTCTGATACCGCCACATAAATAATGACAAGCAGGCACCACAGGAATCATTTGTTCCATAGGGTCAACTCCAATACTAACGCATTTTTCATAGATATTTGGGAAGTGAGCAACAAAAGCCTTTTTATCCAAATGCCTACAATCAAGATACATACATTCTACTCCGCGCTGCTTCATTTCGTTGTCAATTGCGCGTGCCACAATATCTCTGGGCGCAAGCGAAGCCCTTTGGTCGTACTGGTGCATAAATTCTTCTCCCTCTGCTGTTTTCAGGATACCACCGAACCCACGCACTGCTTCAGAAATTAGAAAAACAGGGTTTTCACCTGCTGGGTTGTAAAGCGCAGTAGGATGAAACTGCACAAATTCCATGTTTTCGATATGCCCCTTCGCTCGATATACCATAGCAATACCGTCGCCAGTAGCAATCACTGGATTGGTGGTATTTCGATATACCTGTCCTGCACCGCCAGCAGCAACCACGGTCACTTTTGCGAGTAAAGTTTCTATTTCGTTACTTTGCTTATTGAGTGCATACGCGCCATAGCATTGCAAATTAGGGGTAAGTCTAGTGACATTATGTCCCAAATGATGTTGGGTAATCACGTCAATAGCGTAATAATGTTCTAATATTTCTAAGTTAGGAATTTGTGCTGCTTTCGCCATTAAGGCACGTTGTATTTCCCAACCTGTGATGTCTTTAAAATGTAAGATTCTATTTTCAGAGTGTCCTCCTTCACGCCCAAGATCGTACTTCTTGCTTCCGTCCGTGTCAAAACGAGTACCCCAGTCTATGATTTCTTGCACACGCAAAGGACCTTCTTTTACCACGATTTCCACTGCTTCTAAATCGCACAAACCAGCACCTGCATCCAAAGTATCTTCAATATGCTTGTGGAAGGAATCTTTTTCTTCATCCCACACTGCCGCTACACCACCTTGTGCATAGCTAGTATTACTTTCTCCTTCGTTTACTTTGGTGAGGATAATTACCTTTTGGTTAGGGTCTGCTAAGGCAATTTTGATACCTGTGGCTAATCCTGCTATACCGGAACCAATAATCAATACATCTGTTTTCCGCGCCATAAATTATATTTTCCTAAATTTTGTTTATCGGCAATTTAAAATTTTAATCCAAGTTTTTGAGTATTTGAGTAGCTTTTGTGCGAAAGATTAATTCACAAATAGGAATTCTTAGCGGTAAGCTAGTAAAACAAATAAATAAGAACTCTATGAATTGATACAAACAATTTAATGTGGTTTTGGTTACAACAAAATACCTAATAAAAAAATTATAGTAAAATGCCCAAGCTCAGAAAAAATAAGTTGAGCATTATAGAAGACACCAAATTGAGGCGCATAGTATGTTCAAAATCAGCATTTGATGGGTCTTTTCGCACTTTCCAGTACCAATATCCAAAAAATAATAGCACTGGCGTTAAGCACATAACGTGGATAAGTGCCGTTTGCCAACTAAAATAATGAAAAAAATACAAGAAAAAACCAGCAGTAGAAATCGAAAATGCAAGTGCAGTAAAGTGAAAAGTTCCCAAAACCCCGAGTTTAATACTCAAAGTGAGATCGCCTCGCTTACTATCCTCTTCGTGTTGATAAATTTGTGTCATTGGATAAGACCCCATCAACATGGCGGTACTAAGAAGGGCGGGCAGTTGAATAAATGGTGTAAAAGTGCTAGATAGCGTTGTATCATGCAGTGCCAGATAGGACATGATAAACGTAAAATAGCCTTGAAAAAAACCAGCAGTCAGCCAACTTAGCCAAGCCATTTTCTTTAATCGCACTGAAGGATGACTGTATGCTTTGGATACCCAACCAGCAATGAATAGCATCAATCCAAACTGCCAGTTAATAGCCAGCCAACCCACTATAACGGCAATAGCATCCAACAAAATAGAGTAGTAATACAGCTCTTGACTGACTAAAGGCGGCTTTTTTAATCCCCCAATACTACCTTCGTCTTTATCAAAGTAGGAATTATAAGCATTACTGGCAGGATACAAAAAAATATGAATCACCACAAAGGCTATCCAAAATTTGCTTGCTTCCACCTGCGGTGCTATCGCCCATGCGAACAAGAATACAGGCAGCAGAAAGAAAGAGAAAGGAATGCGAAGATGCAGTAGTGTGGATTTTTTCATATTAAACGTATTTAGTGCTGAGTAAGGATTGAGGAGTTAATTTTTCGGTCATCTAGCGTATCACTTCCTCACTTATCACTCTAACTGTTCATTTAGATGTTGGAAATAGTAATTTCAGGTCTCCTCTTTTGAAGCATACTATAGCCCAAACGAAAACAGGCACCACAAAGACGATAGCGTTGTTAAATAGATTGCCCAAGAAAGTAACTATTTTTAAACTTCCTGCGGAAAGGTCGTAGATACCTATTTTTGAGTCAGCTACCTTTTCTAAGGCTAAAACTGAAATAACAAATGTATTGATGAGAAATAGCAACGCGCCTCCAATAAGGATGCCAATTATTTTTCGTTGCCAACTGATAGGAGTCACTAGCACCAAAGCCAGAAAGAAAAATAGTCCTGTCAAATAAATTTGGTCTAATTCATAATTTAATACTTGAAAATCCATCGCTACCACTTGTTGCTGCTTTCGTTGAGCGTCTAAGGCGGCTCTATTTGCGTAGGCAAGCGTAATGAGGGATGACGATTCTTCTAAGTTCAGTCGTTGTGGATCAGCAATAAAGATAGCTTTCGGGAGTGTCGTATTTAACACTTGCCCTGTTTTAGTTCTGGCAAAGTCTTTTAGATTTTTACGGATTGGCGGCAAATGGCTACTCCCCAGTAAAGCCAAGTAAATCAACAAAAAAGAAAGGAAATATTTAATAAAGTAAGTTCTAATGGCTTGCATATTTATGCTCGTGTTTATAAGCCCAATTAATCCAAATTAGCCAAATAGCAATCGCGAATACAGTAAACAAGACCAACCCAGCGTGTAGATGAAAGAACTCGAAAGCACTTTGCCAATGTACACCTACGAAGTAAAGTCCAGCAATACGGAAGATATTGGCGATGAATAAAACGACAAAACCAACCAACAATCCAGGTATTTTTAATTTGGCTGATAAAGGAAACATCAGTACCGCAGACAAAAAAAGCATAGTTGCCTCCAACCCATCGCAGCCATTTTTGATGCTCATTGAAAAACTATCACTGGAAATAATTTCCTCATTGACCATTACCCCATAGCCAAACAAGTTGATTAGCATTCCTCCCAACCTAGCCTGAAAACCCAGTAAATAGGGACGAAAATAATCTTCGTATAAGGAAGAGTAATAAAATAAGTAAAAAGCGATCATACATCCCGCAAAACCAAGTAAAAATAAAAAAACAGGAGATTTGGCTTTCCAGTTGGCAAGTAGTTGCGCTCGAAAGCTAGGAGAAGTTGCTCGTGTTGCCGCTTGCTTTTGTGGCTTAACTTTTTTCTTATTGGATGTCGCCATCAAGTAAAGTTTACTTAAACAATCGGATAATATGAATCATATATGCTATCAGTGGAATGGCAAAGAACATACCAATCAGGTCGTCAATAATAATTTCTCCCCAAATCAACTGAATCACCAGAAATCCTATACCTGCCAAAATAACAGCATGTTTAAGAGAATCCGCAAAAATAGCTTTATCAAAAGGAATCATCTGTATTAGAACTTGGAGGAACGAAGCGGCAATACTACCGCTCCGTTCTTCTTGACACAAATTTTAGCTCATCTTACATCTTATTGATGAGAATATAGCATTCTTTTTTGGTACAAAAATATTAAAGATAAATTAATCATCAAGAGACCAAATAGGAATAATCCCCATTGCCCCATCGTTGGTACTGCTACAACAGCAGGACAAGGCGTACAACTAGTTGTTGTGAAACTTCTTTGCTGCCCATTCACATCAACAGTAATCGTAGCTGTGGTATTTGACCGCTTGTAAAATTGTAGCCCAAACACGCCACCGCCAAGTGGAATAAAGTTTGCAGTAGTAGCTGTCAATGGTGCACCAGCAGCATTCAACATTTTCCCATCCTGACTAACAAAAGTAATAGTAGGATTTGCAAAACTGGAAGCATCTATTTTTAAGGTATCTTCAAACAAATACGTTCCATCTGCTAATACAATATTTTTTGGATTGCGACAATTGCAAGGATCGGATAGAACGAAGTCAGAATCATCGAAGCACTTTTCTTCCTCATCCGTGCAGTATCTATCAAAATTGTCATAGTAATAAGTATTATTCGTAAACGTATTCGGATTGAATAGGAATACGATTCTATCCACGCCCGTGTTAGAAGTACCACCATCTGGACGATCCAGAAAAGTAAATGCTAATCGCTGCCAAGCGTTCTGCACAGTAGTAATTGCTTGGTATCTACTGTGTCTGCCAGCAGGGAAGTTGGTTGGTAACGATTCGTTGCTGTTTTCTAATTGCAACAAGAGTGGCGTACCAACAGGGGCATCCGTGTAGAAGTCCACATAGAAGGTCTTTGAACCACTTGTGAATACGGAAGCGTCAGGAATAGCTGCTGTTGAATATTGGATGTTATCAAATTGCGCGCCGTCGTTGCGCACGTATTTTCCAACCAAAGCAGAATTATTCAAATCGTTCGGAGCCGGATTCGCAGCGTTGTCTGTGAATGTGCCTGAAGCATTTAAGAAAGTAATCAATGCTTCATCGTCAAAATTTTCTAGCGCAAATTCTCTGACAATTACTCTTTGCACATCTATTGCTACATCCAAGCTAATTGTGTTTTCTGCGCCACATTCGCTGGTAGTGGTAACGGAAACTTTTGCATTTTGATTTGCTTCTCCCCAATTTACTGTAATTTGGCTTGTGCCTTGACCAGCTACGATGGTTCCACCTTCGACCGTCCAATTGTAGGAGCTTCCAGGTCCTGCATTTTCTACGGTATAAACTTCGCCTTCTGCTTGATAATCTACTCTTTGCGTACCAGTCAGGTGTGCAAAGCGACCTTTATAAACGCGCACATAATCCACTTCCATTGTTTGTGGGAAGGTGGTTGTGGCATCTGGGTTGCCTGGTAAGTTTCCACCAACAGCTACATTAAGCAAAAAGTGGAAATCTTGGTTGAAGGGCCAGAAGTCTGGTGCAATATCCTCTGGTCTTAATGTCAAATACAAGTAATCGTCAATATACCAGCGAATTACGTTTTCTTCCCATTCTATTGCAAATTCATAGAAACGCTCCGTGAAATCTCCGTTCACTAAGCGGAAACCGCCGCTGGTGTTTCTGTTATTTGGCACTAAGTCGCCATGGTGAATTGTTCCGAATATACGGTCTTTTTCCTGCCCTAGGTACTCCATGATGTCAATTTCTCCACTCATAGGCCAAGGTCCGTAAACAGCGTCGGTATGGAACATCCAAAATGCGGGCCAAATCCCTTGACCTTCTGGCAACTTGATGGAAGCCTCAAAACGTCCGTAAGTGAAGTCTTGCTTGTCTTTTGTAATCAAACGAGCGGAAGTATATGCTCTGCCACCTACGGATTCTTGCTTGGCTGTAATTTTTAAACTACCATTTGAAACGACTGCATTTTGCGGTTGATACCACTGCAATTCGTTGTTCCCCCAACCACAAAGGTTGATGTCGCAGCCGTCGCCTGTAAGTGGTGTCCAGTTGCTCAAGTTCAAAGAAGTGCCATCAAATTCATCCGCCCATACCAACTGCGGACAGTCGGGAGCGATGTAACATTCGCCGTAGAAGTACAGGTTGTCAATGAAGATGGTTTCTACGCCTGTGCCGCCGTCGAATTTGAATTGTAGCACCTCTGCTAGATTGACAACATCCGAAAACGCACTCAAAGGAATATCGAAGCTGTTCCACACTCCTTTTTCAAGGTTCAGCGCAAAGCCTTTTTCATTAGGAGGGCTGATAGGATAAATATTTACCAACGTTGCATCAATAGACCATACGTCAATATGCAAAGAATTTCAATTCAGAAACATCAATAGCCGAAGCCAATTGAATACCTTGATAGCTGAAGTTAGCGTATTTCAAGACTTTACCGCCTGCTATATCTTCTATTGAGACAACCACTGGCGGGTTTTGTCCCCAGTTCGGGAAGAAATCTGTACCTTCAAGTTGATTGTAAGCGTCGCTGAAAATAGCTACTGCCGTTTCACAAACAGGTGGCACGGTTGCTGCAACTGTTGGTGCGGTTGGTGTTGGCGGTTCTTGACAATTCGTTGAACCCGTATTGCCTTCTTGTGCCACATCATCCCAGTAGTAAACAGAACCATCGCCTGTATTGCCGAAGTCGAAGAAGATGATTATTTTTTGAAGGCTCTTTGTATTGGCATCCGTTCCTGAAAAGTCAAATGTCAATTCTTGCCAACTGTTGGCTACCGTTGTAATCGCATCAAGTTCATTAGATATACCTCCATTGGTTGCATTTTCCAATTTTAGTCTAACGGTGCTTTGTGCTTTTGGCGACCATACTTTTACTTTGAATACGCTGCTGATAGAAAAATCTATTGGATTCTCAAAAGTAACGATAGTTCCTGCAAAAACAGCAGAGCCATTGCCTTTGGTCGTTTTTGCAACTTTAGCAGAAGCGTTGATGCCAAAAGGGTCTGGATTGTTGATGATTTCTGTGAATGTACCCTCAAAATCTAAGGTGATGTAGTTTTCAATAAATTCACATTCAAAGTCAACTGGAAACACAATGGTATTAGGACCAGCAGTTCCACCGCCGCCGCCACCATTAGGGTCTTCGCAAGGAATGACCGCGTTGTTGCCTTCTTGGATAAGGTCATCGAAATAATAAACCGAGCCATCACCTCTATTGCCAAAATCAAAGAAAACAATTACTTTTTGTAGGCTCTTGCTGCTGACATCCTTTGCAGAAAAATCGAAAGTCAATTCTTCCCAAGTATTTGTGGTCGTGGTTGTTGCATCAATTTCATCCGAGATACCACCGTTGGTTAAGTTCTCCAACTTCAATTTGACGATGCTACCCGACTTCGGCGACCATACTTTCATCTTGAATACTTTACTGATGCTAAAGTCAATTGGGCTATCAGCCGTCAAGATGGCACCTGCAAACGTTTCTGCGCCGTTTGCTTTTGTCATAGCAGCTACCTTCGCCGAGGTGTTGATACCCGAAGCATCTGGATTGTCAATCACCTCTGTTGGTGCGCCACCAAATTCTAAGAACGCATATTCGGTAAATTCGCACTCAAAATTAATTGGAAAAGCAATAATATTTGGTGCTGTTATGATTGTACCATCACAAACTGCAGCGAAAGGCACAGATATATTACCAGGAGCAGGTACAGGCACTAACTGCCAATTCCCTGGATTGGATTGTTTGCTCCATAATACATTTAATTCTACATCCGTAACGATACTGTTTGCCCAAGTAAGGGTTCGACTTAATTTGCCAGGCACAGAGCGATCTATATCAGAAATAGCGGGTAAGCCTGTAATAGGACCAAAAGAATTGTTAAGGATTAGGTCATCTACTGGGTCATTATTAGCAGATTCTATTTCTACTCTCATAGAAAATTCATCTACATTGGTGATAGTCAATAAGATTGCTGATGCAACTTCTGCTTCAAGACCTAAATGCCTTACCTCTGTTCCGCAGTATTCTGAAATAATTGGTTCGGTTGGATTATCATTATCATCATCATCGTCACAAGTTGCTTCGAAGAGTACTGTTGCGTTGTTTTGTCCTGGTATCAATTGCCAGTTACCAGCAAAACTTACCTTACTCCAAAGTACGTTAAGCTGAACCTCACGAGGCGCAGCATCTGTCCAAGTCAGTATTCGACTTAATTTGCCAGGCACAGAGCGATCTATCTCAGAAATAGCAGGCGCGCCTGTGATAGGACCTGTTGAATTGTTTAGAATTAAGTCATCCACTGGGTCGTTATTGGCAGATTCAATTTCTACTCTCATAGATTTAGCATCCACGTTTTCGATAGTCAATTTGACTGCTGAAGCTACTTCCGAAGGTATTCCAAGATGGAACACTTCTGTTTCGCAATACTGGGACATCGTCATTGACTTCGCAGTGAATGTAGGAGAAAAAGGCTTAAAAGTATCGTTTGCCCACCATAAAGCAGCGGACACTCCAACAGTAAGTGTGAGTAGGTAAAGTAAATTCCTCATGACAACTTGTTGATTAAAAAAAGTTTATTGATTTATCAATTGTAATTGATACATACTCTTAATTGTTGACCTGATCATGTTGGCAAACAACTAATTTTTCTAAACAATTAAATTGAAAAACATAATACAAAATAAATTACAGCACGAAATTACGAATACTTTATATATATTTTTGATTTCTTGAAGAAAATAAACAAAAACTATTATAAAAAAATTGCAATACAAATTCCTTACCCTTACATTACGCTCGGGAAGGGGTAACCAACAAATTGTCATTTCGCCTTTACAACTCATTTATTATCAAGTAATAAACTCACAACTCGTTACTCGTAATTTATACTTCATCGCCTACCATAAACTGCAGTTTCGCTAAGCGCATTAACCACCTAAATAACACCACGCAACGCCTCTACTGCTTCGATGCTTTTAGGAATTGGATGACCGAGTACACGGCAACCATCTGAGGTAACGACAATATTATCTTCGATTCGTATGCCTGTAAAGTTGCGGTAATCAGATATTTTATCATAATTAATAAAGGAAGTAAATTTTCGTTCTTTCTGCCATTTATCTATTAAGGCAGGAATAAAGTAAATGCCTGGCTCCACTGTCAAAGTGTGTCCCATTTGAAGGATTTTTGCAAATCGCAAGTAAGCTGTTCCAAATTGTTTACTGCGCACTATATCTGAAGTATAGCCAACATAGTCTTCGCCTAAATCTTCCATATCATGCACGTCCAAACCAATCAAATGTCCTAGACCGTGCGGCATAAAAAGCGCGTGCGCTCCTTCCTCGACCGCTGCGTCCGTGTCGCCTTGCATTAAACCTAGTGCTTTTAGTCCTTCTGCGATAATTCGAGCAGCCATTAAGTGCATTGCTCGGTAGGTTACGCCTGGTCGAATGTGTGCAATAATCTGTTCATTGGCTTTTAGCACGATTTGGTAAATTTCTTTCTGCTGTGTGGTAAATTGTTGATTTACAGGGAAAGTACGAGTAATGTCGGCTGCATATCCCTGATAACTTTCTGCACCCACGTCTGCTAACATCATTTGTCCTGCTACCAATGTATTTTGGTCGTAGTGGTTATGGAGTGTTTGACCTTGCACCGTCACGATAGGGAAATACGCTAGTCCATTGCCAGTAGCACGCGCAATACCTTCTGCAATACCAACCAACTCTGCTTCCTTCATACCCGCCTTAGCCCGTTGCATGAGCGCAATATGAATCGCTCTGCTGGTGTTAACTGCCGCTTCCATTTCGCGGAGTTCTTCATCACTTTTTACAGCACGCTGATTAACAATTGCTTGTATTAAAGTAGGAGATGATTTTTCAGTAAGATATGCAATTGGAAAACCTAACCAAGTGTGTAGGTAAAGACTATTTTCGTGGCGATAGGGGGGTAAAAAATGTATTTTTCTACCTTGTGCAATGGCTTGTTGAAGCGTACTGGCAATATGGTCAAAAGGATAAGTGTTGTGAATACCCGTTTTAGCAGCAAGGGCTTTTAAGGAAGTTTCGTAACCCGTCCATATCACATCATCCATTGAAAAGTCGTGCCCAAAAAAATGAGTAACATGACTGTCTGCATCCAAAATAGCTGCTACGTGAGGATTTTCTAACCCCGTGTAGTATAAAAAGTTACTATCCTGACGAAAACGATATTCATTGGCTTTGTAATTTCTGCCCACTTCTCCGTTACCGAGTAATAAAATAAGTCCATTACCCACCTTTTCCATTAAGGTTTTGCGACGCTGCAAGTAAATTTCTTTTGAAAACATAAAGTGACTGATATGATAGTTGATAATTGTTTGAAAGGTAGCAAATTTAAAATAAACCCTCATTTAATCGCAACCTGTAACTGTAATAATAATTTACGATTTGTAATTTGTGTAATTCTTTGCACGAGATAATGTAGATTTACACCCAAAATATAAAATATGAACTCGGTTTTTCATGGAGAAAGTAAAGCACATGGAGGAAAGGCATGGCTAAATCGCTACCAAGACTATCTTGGCGAGTTTGTTTACGGAGGCATTGATGGTTGTGTAACCACTTTTGCCGTAGTAGCAGGTTCGGTGGGGGCAGACCTTGACTCGGCAGTAATTTTGATTTTAGGGTTTGCTAATTTATTAGCAGATGGTTTTGCGATGTCCATAGGTGCTTATCTTTCTACAAAATCAGAGCGTGACAATTACGAAAAGCACAAGCGGGTGGAGTATTGGGAAGTGGATAATTTGCCAGAAAAAGAACGCGAAGAAATCAAAGAAATATACCAAGCCAAAGGATTTGAAGGAGCGTTATTAGAGAAAGTGGTAGATGTAATTACATCTGACCGCGACCGATGGGTGGATGTGATGATGAAGGAGGAAGTTGGAAATGATTGCTGAGCAAAAAATCTCCCCTTGCCATAGGTGCAGTGACTTATGCCGCCTTTTTGTTAGTGGGGTTGATTCCGCTTAGTGTGTACGTGTATGGCTATCTAGCTGAATTTTCAGGTAATCTATTTTTATGGGCTTGTATTTTTACAGGACTTGGCTTCACTGGTATTGGTTTTTTGAAAAGTTATGTAACCGAAACTCCACGCTGGAAGGGTGTTTTAGAAACTTTAGTATTAGGTGCTTTGGCTGCCAGTGTGTCCTACTTAGTAGGGGATATTTTAGAAAAAATGATTTCTTAACTGCTGTTATATGGTGCTATTGGTTATTTGTTGGGGTGTAAAAGGCTCGTTTTGAAAGACTATCTTTGCCCAAAATACACCCTTATCAAATAACCCAATGCCCAAGATTCGTTAGTAGCAACTCATTCCTTCTGGCACAGGTGCGCCTGTTTCGGAAATTAAATCTACGTTGCCATCGTCATTTACTTGATAAATCCAACGATGTTGCTGAGTAATATTTTCTTCTTTGAAAAAGAAAACGTAATTTACTTCCCAAACATTACCAATTCTTTGAATTTGTATATCGCTTGATTGGGAGGTATTGGAAGGTATATCTAATCTTTTAACGCCAGCAATAGTGCTTAACTCTCGACCAAGTGCTGCCATGTTCAACGGCTCCACTGCTCTAAAAATCAGCAACGCTTCTCCTTTTTCATCTGTTTGAGTTTCTAAAATCAATTCATTCATTTCCACTAGTTTGTTGATTTGAGCGTTTTTGGTGGTGGTCACACCGCGCCTCAAGGGTTCTGCCCATTCTACGCTAGGGTCATAAACAACCACTAAATAAGCAGTGGAAGGAAAGTCGTTGGTGTGAATACCACATTGAACAAGCGATTTGGCAACAGCATCGGTTTCATAAATGCGTACCAATAAACTAAAATATGTTTCTATTTGGGTTTCTTCAATTTGAATAGGTGCGTTTGGCAAATCATCATAGGTCCTCAATGCCATTCTCGCAGCATCTATCCTGAAAAGACGGGCTACGTGATTTGGTAAACTATTTGTTCCTCTTGCTGTGAAATTTACTCTAGCAATAGACTCGTGATGGTCTTGCGACTGAATATGGCAAGGTAGGGCACAGAGCATCACTAGGCTGCACACCCAAATTGGTTGTTTAAAAAGACTTCTCGTAAGCATGGCAATCTTAGTTTTGCGCTTTCGAGCGTATTAACAATACCCACTAAGCGCGTTTAAGTATAGTACAAATGGCTAATTTTGTACTGTTTTCTATGGCAACTCAATTTCTTTGGTTGATATGAAAGCGTTTATACTTCATAAAAGAACAGCGTTTTTTTAAATAAATTGTTCCAATGGGTAGTCAAATTACGGAACGGTATATTTTGAATTAATTCTTACAGGATATTTTTAATTACAGCAGTTTTTTATACTTTAAAGTGGTTAATACGTAAATTAGTCAAATTTTATTCTTACTAGTTTTATTCTACTCCTTCGTTCACTTGGCATAATAATCTCTTTGGAAGCAGTTTGGATGGCATCTCTGAATCGAACGCGAATACGTTGATTGTCTGTACTCATAATGCTATGTCTTTCAAAACCACCATCTCCTCCCACTACGTACTCACTCACTGTATTTTCTTCTTTGATGTCGTCGTTGAAAATAAATCTTAGATTACTAGGTGTTTTCAATAAAAAATAGGAGGAGTAAATGCCATTGTCGTCTTGTGAATATTGTTTTTTGTGCAGTACGTTTTCCCAATGTTTCTTACCATCAGGATGCACAGAGATGACTAGCATTTGATCAAAATAATAATCGGTCAAATTAGCTAAACTAGACGCATTTCTATTGTAATAGTAGGGAATGGGTGTCACGCCAGTATAGCCGCGTTGGGAAACTTTCACTTTTTCCGCAACCAATAGGATACCTCCATCGCGCCGAAGCACAATTTCTTGCACTTCAGTATCAAAAATACCTCGATTTTTGTTGTTAGGCGCGTCATTGGCAAGGAATTTTTCCACCATTTCAGCGGTAAATTCGTGAAAATATATGTCATATTTACTAGGCGCGTCAGTCGGAATACGCAACAAAAAATAACCTTTTGCCCAAGCAATATTCCTATCTCCATAAAGTCCGCCAGCAGTCAATACCTGATTCAAATTGTCGTACTCAAATTCAATGTCATAAGTTAAACTATCTCCAAATGAAACGATGTTGACCTGCGGTGTAAGTCCACTACCATCGTAGCTAAAAATATCGTAAGTGTGTGCTTTTATTTCGGGAGCGAAAATTGTCTTTACTCAACGTAAAGTAAAAACGTCCCTTATTGTCCACAAGCGTTTGAGGTTCTTCGCGAGTTTGATAAAAATCGTTCACAGGAAACGTGGTGTCCCACAAAGTTTTCATGGTGTTGAGGTCAAAGCTAGTTGCATGTACATCTTTTTGGTCTTGAATATAGTAAACCAAGATTTTACTTCGGTCATCGGAACGAATAATTTCAAAGTTGGGTGTAATGAACTGAAAACCATAGTTTTTGATGGTAGTAGAATCCACCAAGTTAGCGGCCGCGTTGTATTTATGGATTTTGATAACCGTTTCGCTTTTGTTCTTAAATTCATAAATCAAATAAAAATCATTAGCATTAGCAGCCGTAACTACGCCTAGCGGTTCTGGTCTGCGTTTATCCAATTCCAGGTCTTTCTCCCAAACCATCCGAAAATTATCGTCAAAAGCATGTATTTTAGTCAAGTTTTCTCTACTTAAAAACAGTAGATATTGATTATTCAATTTACCAATAATTTCATAAGTATCTCCTGTACGAATAGGTATTTCCTCAGACACCGTAACTGCTTGGGCGAGAGAAGAAAAGTAGTTGCATAAAATAAAACATATCGCAAAATAAAACGACTTCATGTTTTTACATTTTGAAGGACAAGATAGCTAAATGCTATGATACTTATAAAATAAATAAAGCCTAAAAAGAACGAAAAGTTCAATTTAGGCTTTACCTTATGCCTTATATTCCAATTTTCAGCCCATTTTTAGGCAGTTCGTACCCTACCTGACCAAAAGCTAACTGCTAAAGTCTAACACCATCATTCCATAATTCGGCGATTGTCCAATTCTTCCATCAAAATTTCTAACTCAGTTCTGGATATAAAATCGCCTTCATACAACCAATAAAATGTATCTTCCTGTTGATCAACTGGCAGCAAGTGATCAATACGCATATATTTTTTCCTAATATATGCTTTTTGTTTGACTTTCAGGTTAGTGATAAAATCGTTGACCTCTTGTACTTCTTTACTCCCGTAAAAAAACGTAATGCTTCTTGTCCCTTCAATTACTTTTTCTGTTTGTTGCTGAAAAAGCCTATTGAATAACCCTAGTATAATGACCGTTAGTGCTGCTGTAATACCGCTAATGAGACCTCCTTCCAATCCAAGTTTGCTCAGCCATCTAACCAGTAAAACCACCAAACCTACTGCATTGAGTAAGAGAGAAATAAAAAGCAAAATAGTGATAGGGGAAGGTTTTCGGGAATAAACAACATCTTCAAAACCAATCTCCTCAAATCTCATTTTATAAGTTTGATATTCTCCCTCTATGCTAGTCTCCACTTGCAAACCGTCAGCGAGTATATCGTACTTTCGAAAGTCATTGCCTTTCTTCTGATGTAGTGTATTCAAAGTATCAAATTTTATTGATTCTAAAGCAAAAACAGTATCTCCCCTCAATTAGTTGTTGCAAGTTGTAATAGAACCATTAAAAAGCAAGTTGACGTAGTTAAGGTGCGCCCATTAAGTTGGATATTTGAGAATAAAAATTTACTTTTGTATAGTACGTTGCAGGATAAAGCAAAGACGTGAAGTAAATGTAGCAGTTCTATCCTGCTCGACAAGGCAACAGATAAAGCGGAAATAAACGAAAGGTTTGAATAAAATTGTATGGTGTTGCGTTTGTATGGATGTTGTGGGCAATATTCGCAGCCTCTACTATAAGACAAATAACTGAATAAGAAAACTTCAAAAATGGAAAGAAGAAACATAATTATTATAACACTTGCAGTTTTAACAATTACAATGTTTTTTACATGGAAAGGTTGTTCAAAAAATAAACTTGAAGAAAAAGGTTTTCCTGTAAGCAACAACCAAACGACTGACAACAGTGAAGATGAAAAAGTTGAAGGTATTAGCAAAGATTCTTTAAAATTTGAAACAAGACCAAGTAGTGTTTTATTGACAGGAGTTTCCAATGTGAGGCTTACAACAGTTTACAAAGTGAATCTCAATAAAAGAGACGGAACAACATTTATTGGCTCAAACAACTATTTATTTAACGACACAGAATTAGGACAAGGAAACAATTGGAATGGCAATCTTATTCCAGGGTTAGAAGGTGTTTATGGATATAATCTTGTAAATATTTCTCATTTCGACCTTCAAAGCAAAATAAAGAAAGAACTTTTTGACAAGCCTGTTTTAATAAAGACGCTTTATTATCCTTCTTTCTCAAAAGACACTTTAAATAGCAAAATTGTAAAACGAAATTACATCATGATTTCAGTTTATAATGACGACACAAACAAGGACGGCTTCATAAACCAAAAAGATTTAAGACGATTTTATTTGTTTAATAGCAATGGCGAAAGACAAAACCAGCTTGTACCACAGAACTATTCTGTTTTCAAATCCGAATATGACTCTGACAATGATTTAATGTTTGTTTTTGCTCGTTTAGACAAAAATGCAAATGGACAAATAGAAGATAACGAACCAATAAATATATTTTGGGTTGACTTAAAAGACCCAACTAAAACGGGACAACAATATTGACGACAAAAAATGCCTGACAGCCAACTAACGTGCACCCATTAAGTTGGATATTTGAGAATAAAAATTTACTTTTGTATAGTACGTTGC
>JAAUTG010000005.1 GCA_012031785.1 Saprospiraceae bacterium
AAAAGTTTGCTCTGGCTGTCCAATAGGCCATATCATACCAAAATTGCGAACTGTTGCCCCGACAGGACTAGGGTTTCTTTCAAAAATTGCTACTTTCAATCCCTGCCGAGCAGCTTCGTAAGCATGAGCAGTACCCAGTATGCCACCGCCAACAATAGCTAAATCGTACTTTTTCTTATGATAGGGCATAATATTATTTATATTTCTTGGCAAAGGTATGTTCCTAATCCTATCTACAAGTAAGTTAAAAATTAATTTTAAGTAAATCTTTAAAATTTACATACAGTCCACAATAGCAGTTTAGATTTGCAGTATCAATTTCAGGCTATGAAATTAGTGATAGACTAAAAGAATCAAGGTTGAAAAATTTTTAACTAAATAATTTCTATTTATGAAAAAATATGTTGAATTAGTTGTTTTTGATATGGCTGGTACTACTGTTCGAGACGAGCGCGAAGTGGAAACTTGTTTCTACGAAGCAGCTACTCAAAGTGGCTTAACCGTCAGCAGAGCAAGAATTAACGATATGCAAGGACTTCCCAAGTTACAAGTCGTACAGACACTTTGGGATGAAGCGATCGGAAACGATCATCCCGATTTTGAACATAAGACAATCAACAATTACAACTTATTTACTCAAATACTAGAGCACCATTATTTAACACAGCCTATTTATCCAACGGAAGGAGCATTAGAAACTTTTGCTTGGTTAAGGTCAGAAGCTATTGCTATTGCTTTGACGACTGGATTTTATAGAAAAGTAGCAGACATTATTCTAAATAAACTAAATTGGAAACAACGTTATTTAGGCTTTGAAGAAGGTGTAATTGATTTATCACTTACTCCTGATGAAACGGGCAAAGGCAGGCCATACCCAGATATGATTTGGAAAGCAATGGAAATCTTAGAAATAAAAGATGCCAAAAAAGTAGTTAACATAGGAGATACACCAGTTGACCTGCAATCTGGGAAAGCTGCGAATTGTCTTTTTTCTCTAGGTGTCACCAATGGTACGCACACTCAAGCGCAACTCGAGCAATACGACAATGATGGATTACTTCCATCCATGACCGCCTTAAAAACATTTTTACAAGAGCGACTGAATAGTTGATGTAGATTCACAGGGGGTATGCTGCTAATTTTACTAGATACTGTAAGAACATTAATTATGATGTTATGCAGTTCACTTTCTTGTTAGACTGGTTATTTGTTAGGCGATCAAACGTTCGTTCTAAGGCGTTACACTAGACCATTTTTTTTTTGAAGCTACTGTTCATTTAGTACGTTTCTGCTGCCATCTCCCAAAATTATCCTTACAAAAATACAACATTTGTGGAATAACTAAATTAATTAGTTGTGTAACATGAGCTAGATGTATCTTTTGCAAGTCAATCTTGTTCAGGGCATTTTGCTATCTTAGAAGTAACTCATTGTTGCATAAAATAATGCTAAGAATTAAACTTTTTACAAACAAGTTTATTATGTAATCTCAAAAATACGTTAAAATTTGTAACCTTAGACTACACTTTCAGTATATGAAGAAACATTGTCGAAAAAGTAAGTTGAAACTATGTTATTAGCCATTTCTCCCGTTGATGGTAGATATAAAGAAAAAGTAAAGGAATTAGAGCCTATTTTCTCTGAGTACGCACTCATTAAGTATAGAGCGTGGGTGGAGGTGAAGTATCTTCTTGCTTTAAAGGCGTTTGACTTACCAGAATTGAGAGAACTCCCTAACGAAGTGATTGAGAACCTGCTCGAGCATTGTATTAATTTAAGTCCTAATGATGCTATCAGTAATCAAAGCTAAAGAAACAATCACTAACCATGATGTGAAGGCGGTAGAATACTACTTAAAAGAGAAGCTAGGAGATTATGGAGGTGGTCAGTTTGAAGAATTTATCCATTTTGGACTAACTTCCCAAGATATTAATAATACTGCTATTCCGCTGATGATTAAACAGTGTATTGAGGAAGTGTATTTGCCAAACTTAAGCCACATTATAAATGAGTTGGAAGATATAGGAAATGAATGGATAGCAGTCCCTATGCTTGCTAGAACACATGGACAGCCAGCTTCTCCAACGACAGTAGGAAAAGAACTACTTGTGTTTGTAGTACGTCTTAAAAATCAGTTAATACAACTTAAGAACATTCCATTTTCAGCTAAATTTGGGGGTGCAACAGGTAATATGAATGCCCACTATGTGACTTACCCAGATAGAGATTGGCATGGTTTTGCAGAGCAATTTGTAACAAATATTGGGCTATCTAGGTCTTATCCCACTACTCAGATTGAGCATTATGACAATCTAGCCGCATTATTCGATGCTTGTGCAAGAATTAACAACATATTAATTGATTTTTGTAGAGATATATGGACTTACATATCAATGGATTACTTTAAGCAGAAAGTGGTTAAAAATGAAGTGGGTTCTTCCGCCATGCCGCATAAGGTAAATCCAATAGATTTCGAGAACGCAGAAGGAAACCTTGCTATGGCAAATGCTGTATTTTCATTTTTATCCCAAAAGTTACCTATTTCTAGGTTACAAAGAGATTTAACAGACAGTACTGTATTAAGAAATGTGGGAGTACCGTTTGCACACACTCTGATTGCACTTAAGTCAACAAAGACAGGGCTAAAAAAGCTACAAATTAATCATAAAGCAATTCAAAAAGACCTTGACGGAAACTGGGCTATTGTAACGGAAGGGATACAATCTATACTCAGGAAAGAAGGCTATCCCCAACCTTATGAAGCATTAAAGAAATTTACTCGTGGTAATCAAGAGATTGATAAAGTATTGATACACCAATTTATTGATTCACTATCTATTGATGAAAATTTAAAACTGAGACTTAAAGAAATTTCACCTTCTAGTTATTTAGGGAAGGTCTAAATTGACGTAAGCATCCAATATTTGATAAAGTTATCATGACAAGGCTCACCAATATTAAATAAAGATTAACTTATATTTAATTTTTTAAAAAATATATTTAAAAAATATGGATAATCAGAAAAATAATATAGCTTTGCATCTAATTATTGTTTGAGTGAATTCTAGCAACACGAAAAATACAGGTCGTTTTCACCTTCCATGCTATTTTACGAAGAAAGAAACAAGTTCTAATCTTTGTGTCGTGAGTTATTATTCTTCATTCTAGTTTCAACCCTTTACAGACCGAAAATTCAACAGGCAACAGTAAAAAAGTAGATAAGAAATCTTCTCATTTTCTAACAAAAGTTTATCAAATTCTTATGAAGAAGGCGAATTTTACGCAAGTGAAGGCACTAGTAGTGCTGTTCGCGGTGATGTTCGGAGGGTTATCTCTGAATGCACAGACCGTTAGGCGAACGTGTGGTGACACGATGGCAGACTCTGGGACTGCGAGTGGACCATACAACGACAACATGGTACAGACCATAGAGGTATGTCCGACCAATTCCATGAGCCAAGTGGTACGTATTGTGTTCAATCAATACGATGTAGCTGCTGGGGACGAGCTAGTGGTTTATGCTGGCAAAGGCACAACTGGTTCAGTATTAGCTAGAACTGGTGCTGGTTCATCGGTGGCGAATGCACCGGGCGGTGGTTGGATAGATGCACTATGTGCTGACATCACTGGTTGTTTGACGTTGGTGTTCACGCCGGACAACAACGGTGTTAAAGGAGCGGGTTATGTATTTTCAGTGGAATGTATAGCACGCCCGAGTTTTAGTTTTCCAGACGCAGGTAAGCCAACAGAGCGTTTCACGAAGGTGGTTTCTGGATGTGTATTGAGTACACCGATTGTGGTGACTGTACCTGCGTATTCTGATTGTAATGGTGGGGCGTTGATTGTGGGTTCAAACTGCGCGAGTGCTACGATTACGAACAATGGGAATGGAACAATTACAGTGGATGCACCACTGGGGGAGACGACGTTGACGTTTACTTCTCCGTTGTTTCCTGACAAGGTGGTGAGAAAGGTATTGGCGGTGTTGCCAACGACGTTGACATGTAATGATGATGTGAATGTGAGTTTGATTAATGAGTGTACGATTGCATTGACACCAGACATGTTGTTGGAGAATCCATGCCAAGTTGGTGATTATGATATTTTCTTTACTGACCCACACGTAGTAATTATTGGTACGACGTTGGATGGTTTTCCAATTGCTGATTTTTCAGGAGTTCCATGTGGTACGAAGTTGGATGTGAAGGTGACGCGCAAGATTGATGCGTTGTGTGGTAATGACTTTGTGGATATTTGTTGGGGACAAATCACGATAGAGGATAAGGTTGACCCAATCTTGAATGGTGGGGTGGATAATTATACGATTGCATGTTTTTATGATGATGCGACGTTGTTGGGACGTTTGAACGCGATACCAAGAGACGGACGTGGAGCGACGTTGAATTTGAAGCCTAGTCGTGTACCATCAAGTATTCCGACTGATGTGTATGACCTTAATTTGGTGATTAAGTCAGCAGGGGGAGCGTTTACGATTACGGAGAATTGTGAAGCTAGTTTTACGGTAAGTGCATGGCAGGCAGTGGAGTTTGATTGTTCAACTGGAGCTTTCACGGGGTTGATAGCGAATGCGAATGACCCAATTTGGGAACTT
The DNA here is from genome assembly GCA_012031785.1 of Saprospiraceae bacterium. Taxonomy (GTDB): domain Bacteria; phylum Bacteroidota; class Bacteroidia; order Chitinophagales; family Saprospiraceae; genus JAAUTG01. Next base: position 4,613 of record JAAUTG010000005.1, read on the forward strand.
ATGGTGATTGAGCAGGGTCCTGCGGCTGTGTTTAAGAGTTATTTCCGAGTGGTGAAGGCGATAGACCGTTGTGGCAATGAATCGAATATTGGGATTCAGCGTATAGAGGTTACTCAGCCAGATATTGTGTTTCCACAGCCAGAAATTGAGTTGCCATGTGGTTCAAGCATTGACCCAATAGATATTTTTAATTTGTGGGCATCAGACCCAGATTGGTATGTGGAGTATGCTACGTTTATTCCGAATTTTGACCCAACGCCGTTGGATTTGAATGGGAATTTTAGTTTGTTTGGTAATTTGGATGATACTTATTTTACTAACGCAAGTGGTGATGAGGTGCCTGCATTCCCTGACCATTCTGATTGTGGTTATGCAATTGACTGGACGGATGGCAATAAGGTAACGGTATGTAATGAGAGCTTTAAGTTGTTTAGAGAGTGGACAGTGTATAACTGGTGTGATGGTCACTTGGAGTTGATTGATGTGATCCCACAGGTGATTAAGGTAGGGGATTTTGAAGCACCGACTTTGGAGTTTTTAGGAATTGTGAGTACAGGGACAAGTCCAGTGTATGATTGTTCTACGGATGCCCACATTTTGGTGGATGTGAAGGATGATTGTTCGGGCAACGTTAAAGCGTATGTTGACTTTTTGGATGATAATATTGCAGAGGCGGAGTTTATTGTTTCAGGCGGTAAGATTGCAGTTCCGAATGTGGTAATTGATGAGGCGTTTAGTTTTACGATTCGTTTGGTGGATGACTGTCGCAATAGCCAAGTATATGGACCATTTGCAGGGGAGTTGACGGATAGAGTTCCACCAGTGGCGATTTGTGAGAGTTTCCGTGCAGTATCTATGGGCTTGGATTGTCAGGTGATTGTACCAGCAGCGTCTTTTGATGATGGTTCTTATGATAATTGTGGAACGGTTAGTTTTTCGGTAGCGAGAATGGATGAGGTTGGCGATCAGTTGTTTGATAGCTTTAATGATGTGTTTTTTGCAGGCGATGAGGATGTGTTTCAGCCAGCAGTGACGTTTACGAAGGATGATTTGACGGAGGGTTGTACAGGTTCAGTTCGCGTGGTGTTCCGCGTACAGGATGGAAGTGGTAATGTGAATTTCTGCATGGTGAGTGTGGAGTTGCAGGATAAGATTCCACCAGTAGTTGTGCCACAGAGCTTTAAGATTAATTGTGATGACCCAGCAGCGGATGATTTTATTCGTGCATCAATTGCGGGACCAAGTGCAGTGGAGGCGTTGTTGAATACTTCAGGTGTGTTTAGCGACCCAGCAAGTGCGTTGTATATCCAAGTGGATTCAGATAATTGCGATAATGCGAGATTTATTGTGGATGCAGTTGATAATAGGAGATTTGATGAGACTTGCCGTCAGGGTGTGATTTCTGTGGTTTTCCAAGCGATAGATGAGTGTGGTAATGTGAGTTTCCCAAGCAGTGCGACGTTTACTTTCCATGCGAAGAGCGATTGGAAGATGAATTTCCCTATGGATGCAGAGGTGTATTGTGAGAATAATAGCGGGTTGCCAGCGGCGAGTACGTTGGATCAGATTTTGGTGAATAATGGCTGTGATTTCTGGGGCTTGGAGGTGAATGAGGAGACGTTTGAGGGGGAGAGTGGCGCTTGTTTTAAGGTGGTGAGGGAGTATCACTTGATTAACTGGTGTACATGGAGTCCGAATAATACGGAAATTGCAGTAGTGGAGCGTCCTGAGGAGTTGATTTTGGCACCAATCCATACGGTGTCTTTGAGGTACCGTGATGCGAATGTTAGTATCAATGGTGTGGATATTAGCAAGCAGGATGGGGTGAATGATATTGATGATGGGAATGAGGATAATGATTTTGAGTTGGATCAGTACGGTACTCCAATTGTTCCGTTGCGTCCAATTTGGATATATAATAGTTTTGATTTGAATGCGAACGGTTCTCGTTCTTATGAGGAGACACGCAGCGGTTTGATTCCAGTTCGTATTCCGTTGGCGGTGTTTGATAATAGTGTACGTAGAACAAGAACGCAGAGTGAGATTATCCGTGATGTGAATGAGGCAAATGATTGTGATGTTTACGATGTGACATCAAGAACGGATGATGGGGATTTTGTGGTGATTGATCGTTTTGATTTTCCTTATCAGAATATTACAGCATACCCAGAGGTTTCACAGTTTACAGGTACTGTACAGCATTATGTAAGTGCACAGGCTTATGGTAATATTTTGTATCGCCAGATTTTGAAGGTGAATGATGTGACTGCACCAGTGGTGGATGTGACTCAGAGCGGACCTTATTGCGGTGGTTCAGATGATAGCTGTGATGGTGATGTGGTGGTGAAGTTTAATGTGAGTGATTTGTGTGCAGAGAGCTTTGTGGTGACTTACCGTTTGGTGGCGTTTGCAGGTACATCAGATGAATTGAGATTGGCACCAGACCCATTTGGTAGATTGACAGTGGCAGGAGGTGAGTACACTATTACAGGTACGTATCCAATTGGTAGCCACGTATTTGTGGTGACTGTGAAGGATAAGTGTGCGAATACGACGGTGGTGGAGATTCCGTTTGAGGTGAAGGATTGTAAGGCTCCAACGCCTTATTGTATTTTTGGTTTGAGCGCGGATTTGATGGCGAATGGTACAGTGGAGTTGTGGGCTGCTGATTTTGATGCAGGTTCTTTTGATTTTTGTTCTGAGGTGACGTTGACGTTTGCTGACCCTACGGTTTATCCAGATTCTATTGGCAGAACGTTCCGTTGTGCGAATGGTGAGATTGGCGTGGTTGCAGTGGAGTTGTGGGCACAGGATGCGGCTGGTAATACGGCATTTTGCGAGACATTTGTGAATATCCAAGCGAATCCACAGAATGGTGGTGAAATTGACCAGTGTCCTACGCCAGGTGCAGTGTCAATTGCAGGTGCTATTGAGACGGAGGAAGGGGTATCAGTGAATGAGGTGGCAGTGAATTTGTCAGGTAGCGCAAGTGCGATGAAGATGACAGGTAGTGCAGGTGGTTATAGCTTTGTGAGTTTGGCACAGGGTTACGATTATACTGTGACACCATCGAAGGATAATGCGCCATTGAATGGTGTTTCTACGTTGGATTTGGTGTTGATTTCTAAGCATATCTTGGGTGTGGAGTTGTTGGATTCTCCGTATAAGTTGATTGCTGCGGATGTGAATAATTCTGGTTCTATCACGACGTTTGATATGATTGCGTTGCGCAAGGTGATTTTGAATGTGGAGAGTGATTTTGCGGCTAATACATCATGGCGTTTTGTGCCAGCGGATTATGAATTTGCTAACCCAGCGAATCCGTTTGGGGAGAGTTTCCCAGAGGTGATGAATTTTAATGACTTGGAGAGCAGCTATATGAGTGCGAATTTTGTGGCGATTAAGGTGGGTGATGTAAACGCAAGTGCAGTGATAGAGACACGCGGTGCTGCTGGTACGTTCACGTTTACAGCGGACGAGGTGACGATGGTGGCTGGTGAGACGTATGAGGTGGCGTTTAAGGGTGACTTGGCGGCATTGTCTGGATACCAGTTTACGATGAATTTTGCGGGTGTGGAGTTGGTGAAGTTTGGCGAAGGTGCTGCAAGTGCGGATAACTTTGGTGTGTTTGGTGATGCGATTACGGCTTCTTGGAATGGCGATGCGGCTGGTGAGGTGGCGTTTACTTTGGTGGTGAAGGCAACTCAAGCAGGTCGTTTGTCGGATGCGGTGAAGGTGTCTTCTAGCAGAACGGCAGCAGAGGCTTACAGCACGAAGGGGGAAGTACAGGCATTGGCGTTGAATTTTGTGGAGGCTGGTTACAGCTTGATGCAGAATAACCCGAATCCATTCAAGGGCGAGACGATGGTTCGTTTTACTTTACCTAGCGCTCAGCAAGGGGTGTTGAAGGTGAGTGATGTGAACGGTAGAGTGTTGCAGGTGGTGAATGGTAATTTTGTCGCTGGTGTGAATGAACTTACATTGAATAGCAAGAATTTGCCAGCAGGAGTGTTGTACTACACCCTTGAAACGGCTGATTTTACGGCTAGTAAGATGATGGTGATTGTAGAGTAATTTTGAAGTAACTTAGCAATAGAACTTATGAAATGAAATAGTTTCATAAGTTTTTTACACCCTCTTTTACTTTGGTATTAGAGGGTGTAATTTTTTGATAAAGTACCTGCTGTTCGTCAAAATTCATATCTTTACTGTATGAAGAACTGGTTGCAATATCCTATTCTAGTAGGATTAGTTTTGTTGGTTATTGCTATGGGGTTATTCCAACAAAAGTTAGGTTGGAGTAGGCTAAATGTGACTGATTATACTTGGCTTCAAACAACACAAGATTCTTACACAGAATATCTTTCCTGGGAATTTTATCGTCAAACTCCTCTTCACTTTCCAGTGCTTGGTACATTAGAAAAATACGATTATCCTAGTCGCTCTGGCGTAGGTGTAACGGGAACAGTACCCATTTTGGCAATACCACTACGTTTAATAAGTGATTGGCTACCAGTACGTTTTCAGTATTTTGGCTGGTGGATGTATCTGAACTATGTTTTATTGGCTTTTTTTGGAGCTTACTGTTAAAAGCAATAGGCGTGACTAATAGTACCTGGCTAATAATAGGGGGAGCATGGTTTTTGATAAGTCCTGCTTTTATTACTCGGTCTGGTCATCTTGCTCTTTGCGCTCACTGGCTTCTAATCTGGGCAATTTGGATTTATTATGTTCCACGCCTAGCAGTGCAAAAATATAAAATGACTTTATGGAATGTTGGAATAGCGGCATTAATTCAGCCTTATCTATTAGCGATGTCATTGGGTATTCATTTTGCTACGTTGTGGAAAGGAATAATTGATAAACAGGTGACATTAAAGAAAGCGATATTACTTTTTTTATTTTATATCCCATTAATAGGAGTTTGTTGGTTTATAGCTGGTAATTTTAATATTCCCTTATCTTCCAATAGTGCAGGTGGTTATGAGGTGTATTCTGCAAATTTGAATGTATTTTGGAATAGTGGTGGATTTGCTCAAATTTTTCCTGGTTTCCCGTGGGCAACTTCTGGTCAGTCCGAGGGATATAGCTATTTAGGGGCAGGAACGATTATTCTTGTAACATTGATGAGTTTTTACTATTTATTCGCTAAGCAGGTAAAAATCTATGTTCAACCAATCTGGATCGTAATTGCCTTAATGACGATTTATGCGCTTAGTAATGTAGTCACCTTTAACGAATATATTGTAATTAAATATTTTGGATTTCCAAAATTTATTACTGATGTGTTCAGAGGGAGCGGAAGATTTATTTGGGGGCTGCATTATTTTCTTGTTTTTGTAGCTATTAAGCTTGTCCACGATAGTAAGCTGCCAATAGTTGTAAAACACTTTTTATTTGTATCTGCTTTTGCTTTACAAGTTTACGATTTAAAAGATTTTTTCTATGCAGATCATTACAAAATTGCTTCTTACACACCTAAGATTAATGAAGAAGTTTGGGCAGACCTTACGAAGGGTGCAGAACGTCTTGTAATGTATCCTCCCTATCAGTGGGGATATGGTAGTGAGTTTGATTTTTTTGATTTTGCAAATGTGGCGGTAGAGAATAAATTGGACATTACCACTGGATATTTGGCGAGAAATCATAGAAAAGCTAGAAATGAGTATAGGCATGTTTTGGATAGTTTATTGGAGAAGGGCACCGATTTGGGCGAAGAGCAAAACTCTATTTTTGTGAGTAATGAGCAATATGCCTACCGATTGGACAAGCTATATAAGAATAATTTGGTTAAAGCGTTTAAGTTTGATACTTATATCTTGGCTGTACCGATTGTATTAAAAGATAATATTGCTTATTTAGAAAGGCATCCTGAGCAGTTTTATCCCATTACTATTGAAAGAGAAGGAATGGCGGAATTTTTAGAAAAACATGAAAATCATATTGTATTTTTTACTATTCGAGATGAAGGTACGCACCAATTATGCGAAGAAGCTAAAACTTATTTGAGAAATGCTGGTGCAAAGGTAGATAGCCTTGTCTTTAAGGATGCCTACGTTGGCGTTTTTTTGAAGGGTGAAGTAGTGTTTGATGAATATAGTAAAAATTTTCAACTAGAAAAATCTTGGGAGGCTGGAACTGTTTTGGAAAATGGGGTTTACAGTTTTCAAAATCAGTAACACTGCGGTCTTGGCGTTATGCTGATAATCAAACGGATGGATTCGTAAATATTGATAATCAGCAACTTGCACCAAATTTGCGTGGATTTAATTTTGTAGTTGTGGATAGCACCTTTCAAATCCTTGAAGTGGCTAATTTTGACACTTTTCAGGATTGTTATAGACTAAAAAGTGCCTCAAAGTAGCAATTTTATCTAAAGATGAATACTTTATGCTAACTCTGCTAATTCCATCCATTGTAACTCTTTTTCTTCCAATTCATTTTTAATATTGCTTAATTCGGTAGAAAGCTGCTGAATTTTTTCTGAGCTTAAATCAGTGCGATTGAACTGTTCAGTGATAGTTGCTTTTTGTTCTTCTAGTTGTTCTATTTTTTTCTCTAAACGTTTAATTTCTTTGCGTTGGTCTTGAGTGAGGTTACTGCCATCTCTGGATTTGACGGGCTGATTTTTTTCAGGAATTACTACTTGCTTTTCTTGACTACGCTCTTCGCGCTGCTTTTGAAGCATCATTTCTCGATAGTCGTCATAGTCGCCGTTGAAATCTCTTATTTTCCCTTTCCCTTCAAAAATAAAAAGGTGATCCACCAATTTATTCATAAAGTAACGATCATGCGTAACGATGAGAATAACGCCAGGGAATTCGAGTAAAAATTCTTCCAAGACGTTTAATGTAATGATATCCAAATCGTTAGTTGGCTCATCGAGAATAAGAAAATTGGGATTTTGCATCAGAATAGTGAGCAAATACAAGCGACGTCGTTCACCACCACTCAATTGTGAAACATACACTTGTTGCTGTTTCCTATCAAACATAAATCGTTCTAAGAGTTGTGGAGCAGTTAGTTTTTGTCCTTTGTCCAAAGGAACGTACTCTGCAATGTCCGTGATAACATCTATGACGCGCTTATCGTCCTTTAATTGAATGCCCGATTGGGTGTAGTACCCAAACTTTACAGTTTCCCCAATTACTACTTTACCTAAATCAGGACGTAATTCACCAGTTACCAACGACAAAAAGGTACTTTTACCTACTCCATTAGGTCCAACGATTCCTACACGCTCGTTTTTTTTGAATTTGTAAATGAAGCCTTCTACAATTTTATTCTCTCCAAATTGCTTACTGATGTCATGAAGTTCTACGATTTTACTACCTAGCCTTGCTCCTTTTAAGTCAATTTGAATTTCTTGGGTGTCCAGCTTTTTAGAAGCCTTTTCTTTGATATCATCAAAAGCGTCTAGGCGTGATTTGGCTTTAGTGGTTCTTGCAGAGGGCATTTTGCGTACCCACTCTAACTCACTTTTCATCAGTTTTTGGGTTTTTTCAAGGGTAATGGCTTCATTTTCCATGCGCAAGGCTCTCTTCTCTAAGAAGTCAGAATAGTTGCCTGTATATTTATAAAGTTGCCCTCTGTCTAATTCTAAGATGATATTGCATACCCGTTCCAGAAAGTAACGGTCGTGCGTCACCATGAAAAGGGTTAGATTCGCTGTTTTAGGTATTCTTCTAGCCACTCAATCATCTCCACATCCAAGTGGTTGGTTGGCTCATCGAGAATTAAAAACTCGGGTTCGTCAATAATCAATTTCGCCAGTGCCACACGCTTCTTCTGCCCACCTGAAAGCGCACCTATTTTTGGTCAAGGTTGAGGATATTCAACTTGAATAAACTTCTTTAATGCGTGCTTCCACATCCCAAGCTTTCAAATCTTCCATGCGTTGAATGGCTTTTTCCATTGCCTCGGTTTTGTTCAACAACATGGATTCTTCGTAGGCTTTTACCGCTTGTACTACAGGATTTTCTGAATCGAATACCGATTCTAGGATGGTCTGTTCAGGATGAAAATCGGGTTCTTGTGGCAACCAGCCTATACGCATATCTTTTTTGAGTATCACTTTTGCTGTTTCACCTTCAGAGGCTTCCATCCCACCAACTACTCGCAATAAAGTGGTCTTACCAGATCCATTTTTTGCGACTAAAGCTATCTTTTCGTTTTTATTTACTTGAAGGTTGATACCTTCGAATAATACTTTTTCTCCGTAGCTCTTTTTGATGTTTTCTAGCGTCAAATAATTCATGGCAACGTAAATATTAAATAGTGGTTGATGTATAGAATAATAAACAGAAGTTAGGAGCCGACATTACATACTTCGCTATTGGTATTTGGCTATTCACTTTTGAAAAGGCTTTCGTATGCTTGAATATGAAAGTTATAAATTGAGGTCGCTCAAGACAATTATATTTAGGCAAAGGGCGAATTGCAAAAAACGAATTGGGTAACATCACTTGAAAGAACATACTTTTATGGATATATGTTTTTATCATATTGTTAGTGTACATAATATGGAACTCAAAAGCTAGATAATTCTTTGTAAACCAGTTCCATAGGCAATCCCATGACGTTGGAGTAACTACCTTCAATTTTCAATACTTTGCACCAGCCTATCCAGTCTTGGATGCCATAAGCCCCTGCTTTGTCGTAAGGTTGATATTTTTGAACGTAATACTCAATTTCTTCTTCGCTCAAAGGTGCGAAATGTACCTCTGAAACGCCAGAAAAAATCCTTTTTTTGTTATATTGTAATAAACAAACTCCAGTGATAACTCGATGAACTTTGCCCGATAATTGCCTGAGTATCTGCTTGGCATCTGTTTCATCTTCAGGTTTTCCATAAATCTTATCTTCCAAGATGACTACACTATCGGCTGCCAAAATTAAAGCATTCGTATCCACTAAAGAATGAGCAGCATCAGCTTTTTTTTCCGCTAAATACGCTGCCACTTCTGCTACGGGCATAGTTGGAGAAAACGATTCATCCACCTCCAATGCCTTTACTTCAAAGTTAAAACCTGCTATTTCTAACAATTGTTTTCTTCTCGGCGATTTGGAAGCTAATATGATTTTTTGTTCAAAAATTTTCATATAATTTTTTATGTCGTTCCTTGAGGGTGCAAATGTAGTCTAAAATTGATTAAAGTTTTCTTGCTCACCTTCAATTGCTTCATCAAACAAAAAATCTTCACCCTCCGAAGCATTTGGAATATCATCCCAAAGTGTAGGTTCTTCCAAGTTGATAATGTTCCCAAATTCATCTTCTAAGCTAGTACGAATTTGATTTTTGCGCTCCTCACTCCGTTCAAAATCTTCTTTCACTTGTTTAGAAGCCATCTTATAGTTGTATTTGTCTAAATTACCAAATACCTTAGCATACATGTTGAACATTCCTTTCTGTTTGGCAGGTAAGGGGTTCATTTGAGGATTATGTTTTTTCAAACGATTCGCCATCACTTGCCCAGCATTGATTTTGAAGTTAAAATCAAAATCGTAGTTAAAAGCATACTGACCACTCAAGGTCAGGTTTACCGCATTACTTTGGATAAACATGGCAGGGATATATACTTTTTGATTGCGCACTTCCAACCAATTTTGTAAGTCAGCAAATTTGACATGGTTGAGATCATCTATTTTGATGTACGTTCCAAAATACTCAAACATTTCAAATTTGATCAGTGCCCCATTTTTAATATCCAATTGCGCTAGGACTCTCAACTGGTCGTAAAGAAAATTCATCTTTTCATCCCAGTAAGCGTGGATGGATAGTTTAGAACTCATTTTCCCGCGCAAGTGTTTATCGGTTAAGATGGTTTGACCAAAGTTGTCGGATTGATAAAAAAACTGTTGGGCGTTAACATTCGTAGCCACCAACCGAGCTTTGAGGTAAGGTCTATCTAAAAAGTACATTGTTCCTGCCAAATCGAATTGACCTTCCATAGCTTTAGTGCTTCCCATAATGTTCAAAGCTACACCGTTAAATTGGAGTGTACCATCAAAATTAGCACCTTCTATTTTGCCATAATTAAACTGCCCCACTTTGGCGTGGAAAGTACCTCTCAAAAATTGAGTAAAGTGTTGGCGTTGCTGTACTTCTACTGATTTAATGGAGTCAATTTCTAGTGCTGTCGTTTTATTTTCTTCGATAGGAGGCATGGAGAGCGCAATCAAACGGTCAATATCCATTTGAGGTGCATTGAGGTTGGCTTGAAATAGCAGTTCTGCATTTTGAGTATTCAAAGAATCTGCAAAAAATACAGGCAGCACGTTATAAAACGTACCATCTAGGAACAATTCATTACCAACCCCTTCAAATCGAACAGAATCTATGGTTAACTTATTTCCTTCTAAAAGAACATATCCACGATCCAAAAGTACATTTTCTTCATTGATTTTCAAAGTAATATCATCAAAAATTAAGTTGCCATTAGCTTCTACTCTCGAAACATTATTGATGGATTGCATGTCGCTGTATCGTCCTTTCAAATGAAAATCTTTTACTACTAATGCGCCACTCCCATTGCTAATAAGTTCGTTATCTAGAAAGCCATAAATAGATTTTACTGGAACAACTCCTGATAAAGTGAAGTCAATCAAAGGATTATCCAAATCCTCAGCTTTAAGTTTGGCTTCTATCAACTCGTTATCAATATAGCCTTTCAATTGAGATAGCTCAAAAATAGAACTTTGATTACTACGTGCTTCACCATTGTTGAATTGTGCATCAAAAGAAACATCTTTGAAGTCATCACTCAAATTAGGATGGCTCAACCTACCCTCTTTTAAACCGAATTTTACGTCAATAGCTGGCATTAATTTTTGACTCCATTTTCCTTGCACCAAAGCGTTGAAATAAAATTCACCTTTACTTGAAAAATCCCCTAAATAGTCGAGATAACTTTGGGGTAGCCATTGCAGAACTGCTTCCATGCTTCCTCGTTCGTTGCTTGCCACCAAATCAAAATCCACCTCTTCACCACTTGCCTTAATCACCCCGTCCAAATCAAACTTATTTCCCTCCACATCAAGGTTCACTTTTTGCAAGCGATATATCCCTTCCGCCATGTCTATTAAAACCTCTGATTGATAGGTCAAGTCTTTATTACTCAAAAATCGTTCTGACTCCACTAAAATAGAATCCGAATGAAGGCTAACTTTACTGTCTAAAGCAAACTTACTGCTTGAAAACTGTCCAGAAAAAACAGCATTTTTAACCAAAATGTACGCCTCTTGCTTGGCAAGTGCGTCGGTGTAAGTTAAAGCAATATTTTTTAAGATGGCTTCTTGCAAGGAAACTAAGAAGTCACTACTCGCGTCACTATTGTCTTCAGTTTCTTTGAATACCTCGTAGTTGGCTTTTCCTTTTTTATCATATCGAATGGCGAGCGCGCCATTTTCTGCAAGTATGGAACTAACATGGATATTAGACCCAAATAGGCTAAGGATTTTAAACCGAAAAGACAAGTTATCTGCCTTCATTAACGTATCTTGTTGTGTATCCTCTAACACAAATCCGCTTAAATTGACTGCCGCATTTGGAAACGCACGAATCAAGGATAAATCCACATGGTCAATAGTCAACTTAGAATTTAGGCTGTTGCTAATACTTTTTACAATTTGCTTACCGACTTGATCTTCAAAAATACCAGCTACCACTGCTAATGCAACTACGAGTGCCGACAGCAGTAAAAATAGAATGATGACTATTTTGCGTATCTTATTATTCATATAAGTTTCTAGTTTCTGCTCCAAATATCGGGAAATATTTGGAGTTGCGGATTAATTTTTTAATTTATTGTTGAGACAAAAAGGAAAACCGAAAGTCAACTCAATTCACTTTCGGTTTATTGTAATTGTTCTTTGTATTAAAATAAAATATTTTATACGGTGTATCTTGCGGTACTAAATTTGTTATTTGCTTACTTTGAATGTTGCTGGCACGTTTTAATTAAAGCGTGCCAGCGTTTACCGCTCCGACTTATTACATTTAGACAAATGTGGAACAGTAAATAGCCAGTCGCGCATGAATTACACGCGCTCAATCCTTGCCCCTAAATCGCGTAAGCGCGTGTCAATATCTTGGTAGCCCCTATCAATTTGGTCAATATTATCAATAATACTTTTCCCTTTTGCGGAAAGGGCTGCAATCAATAGTGCTACTCCCGCACGGATGTCTGGAGAAGTCATACGAATACCGCGCAGTTGGTGGCGACGATTCAACCCAATGACAGTTGCGCGGTGAGGATCACAAAGTATAATTTGCGCTCCCATGTCAATCAATTTATCTACAAAAAACAGGCGGCTTTCAAACATTTTTTGGTGAATTAATACACTGCCTTTAGCTTGGGTAGCCATGACCAAAAGAATACTCATTAAATCTGGCGTAAAACCGGGCCAAGGAGCATCATAAATAGTGAGAATAGAACCATCCATAAACGTCTGTATTTCATAAGTCTTTTGACTTGGGATGCGAATACTATCTTTTTTGATGTCCATTTTTACGCCCATAGATTGGAACACACGCGGTATAATACCTAGTTGCTGTATGTCCACATCTTTGATAGTAATGTCAGATTGTGTCATGGCAGCCAAGCCAATAAAACTACCCACTTCAATCATGTCTGGCAGCATTCGGTGGGTAGTGCCGCCAAGTCGCTCCACACCTTCAATGGTCAAAAGATTAGAACCGATACCCGAAATTTTCGCTCCCATACGATTGAGCATCAAGCAGAGTTGTTGTACGTAAGGTTCGCACGCTGCGTTGTAAATGGTGGTGATGCCTTTAGCAAGAACTGATGCCATGACCATATTGGCAGTACCAGTTACTGAAATTTCATCCATCCAAACGTATTTGCCTTTAAACTTTTGGCGCGAATATCGTAAGACTGTTTGTCGTTGTTGAATGTGAACGTAGCACCGAGTTGAATCAAGCCGTTGAAGTGCGTGTCCAAGCGACGACGACCGATTTTATCACCACCTGGTTGTGGTAAAAATGCTCGTTGAAAACGCCCTAACATCGGACCAATCAACATAACAGAACCTCTGATTTTGGTGGCGTTTTTGATGAAATCGTTGGATTCAAAATATGCCATATCCACATTATCGGCTTGAAACGAGTAAGTGTCTTTGTTTAAGCGTTCCACTTTCACGCCAAGTCCTTGCAGTAGCTCAATAAGACGTTCTACATCCAAGATGTCTGGTATGTTGGAAATAGTAATTTTGTCTTCCGATAGCAACGTTGCGCTAAGGATTTGAAGTGCCTCGTTTTTTGCACCTTGTGGCGTAATTTCGCCCTGAAGCGGATGACCGCCAATTACTTCAAATGATGCCATGTTTTAGATGTTGTTTTTATTTTGTGGAACTACTGAATTTCATAACTCCTGCTTTCCGGGTTTATATCCATTAAAACTCCAATCGTGTTGGTCTAGCTTGGTCAAACAAAGTTTCAATAAATCAATACTACCCTGTATGTCTTCTTTGTGCGCCATCTCAGTAGTTTGGTGAATGTAGCGCAAAGGAATGGAAATAGCTCCTGCAATAGAACCATTCTTACCAAACCGCTGAAGTCCGCCTGTATCTGTACCGCCAGCAGGTAAAACTTCGGGTTGCCACTGAATATTATTTTCGACGGCTAATTTTTTCATATACGCTACCATTCTATAATCACAAATCACGGAACCATCCATAATTTTGATAGCTGTCCCTTTGCCCAGCTTAGTGACTGCTTCTTGTGGAGCAGCAGAAGGGGTGTCGTAAGCGATGGTAACATCTAAACCAAAGCCAAAATCAGGATTAATTTGGTGTGCCGCAGAAATGGCACCACGCAGTCCTACTTCTTCTTGCACCGTAAAAGTGGCGTAGATGTCGTAAGGTACATTTTCGTTCTTGAGTAAGCGCAGCACTTCCAATAAAATAAACACTGATACGCGATTGTCCAGTGATTTACCGTTTACGCAGTCGCCCATTTCAATCAATTCGCGTGATCTTGTGATTGGGTCTCCAACAGCAACCCATTCCATGATGTGGTCTTTTTTCATACCTGCATCTATAAAGTAATCGGCAATTGGTACCACCTTATTGGTTTCATCTGGTTTCATCAAGTGAATAGGCTTTGTGCCAAGTACGCCAATAATATCTTTTTTCCCATGAATGATTACACGTTGCGAAGTTAAGGTTTTGGGGTCAAAACCGCCTAGCGTGTGGAAACGAATGAAACCATCATCGTCAATATGAGTAACCAAAAAGCTGATTTCGTCAATGTGAGCAGCTACCATAGCACGCTTTCTTTCGCTACCCCTTTTTATAGCGATAACATTGCCCATCGCATCCAAATGTACTTCGTCTGCTAATGGAGTAACTTCTTGAATGACTAATTCTCTGATTTTTTGCTCAAAGCCAGGTGCGCCAGGCGTTTCGCAAATTCGCTTTAGTAAGCTAAAGTTGATCATAAGTAAATACTTAAATTGTGAAATCGCTAAATAATTGGAGTGCAAAATTATATAATCGCTTAATTATAAAAGTGGATAATCTAGGAACTACAAAATTGTTATTTGCTAATTTTATAGCAACTTTGCGATTCAGTAATTTTGCAATTTAGCTATTATTAGGGTCAAATATCAAAAGAATTACCTAAACAACTATCATGTCAATAAGAAAACTTGCAGGAGAAACTGCAATTTATGGTGGTGCGCACATCTTGGGAAAGCTCATTAATTTTCTGTTGGTAATTGTCCATACGGCTGCCTTTTCACAGGCAGAGTACGGCGTTCGTACTTTTCTTTACGCTGCGATTCCATTTCTATCTGTGTTGATGACTTATCGAATTGAGGTAGCTTACTTTAGGTTTGGCAGTGACGATAAAGATAACGAAAATGTTATCTTTACCACAAGTATGGTCTCCATCTTTATTTCTACCATTTTATTAGGTGTTGCACTTACTTTATTTGTCCCTTTTATCGCTCATTTACAAGGGTTTGAACAACAACATCATCTTTTCTACTTGGCGATTGGCATACTAGGAACAGATGCTATTAACACCATCCTGTATGCCAAATTGCGCTTGGACGGACAGCCCCTGCGCTTTGCATTAGCCAATCTGAGCGGCGTAGTGATTACAGTGGTATTAAATCTGTTTTTCTTATTGTATTGCGCTACTTCAAGTGTTCCTTTTTTTCGAGCTTGGTATGACCCGAGTTATGGGGTAGGTTATGTATTTCTAGCCAATTTGTTAGGTAGCTTAACGTCATTTTTAATTTTGATGCCTCTACTGCGTCATCTTCAACTTAAAAAAGTAGAACGCGCCACTTGGTTGAAAATGGTACGATTTGCAGGTCCTTTGATTTTAGTCGGGTTGAGTTTTGTAGTAAATGAAACGTTTGACCGTCTGGTAATGCTTTCTATTGCACCTGGCGAAACAGAAGCTGCCCGAAAAGCAGAAACTGGTATTTACGGCGCAGTTTATTCCTTGACGATGTTTATTGCTCTTTTTCGACAAGCCTTTCAGTATGCAGGAGAACCCTTTTTCTTTCAGCAAAAAACCGCAGAAAATGCTCAGCAAGTTTATGCAGATGTGACTGCTTTTTTACCGTCATTGTATCGGCTGGTTTTTTGTTTGTGATGTTGTATTTGGATATATTCAAATGGTTGATGTTGCGCAACGAAGTTTACTGGACAGGGCTGCATGTTGTCCCGATTCTACTACTTGCTAACTTGCTTTTAGGTATCTATTATAATTTTTCTGTCTGGTACAAAGTCACTGACCGCACAGAATGGGGCGCATACATTTCGTTGATTGGCGCAGGTATAACTATCATTTTTAACCTTATTTTTATTCCCAAATACAGCTACACCGCTGCAGCATGGGTAACTCTAGCAGCTTATAGTGTGATGACGCTTTTGAGTTATTTTATTGGACAACGCTATTATGCTATTCCCTATCCAACAAGTAAAATGATACTTTACATAGTAACCGCTATTGGCTGTTGGCTGATTAGCGATTTTTTGACTTCTATTTCGCTATTTAGCCATGTAGGGTTGCGCTATTCCGTGCATACCGCTATATTTGTAGCCTATCTTTTAATGGCGTATCAACTGGAAAAAAGTAGCATTATAAAATATTTTTTCCGCTAAATACTACCAAAAAAATTAACTTTCATGAAATATTCAACTGCACTTCAACAAACTTTTTTTCAAACTTCCAAGCAATTCTTGTCGCAATCGTTAGCTGTAAAAGATATTGAAGTGTTACGCGACTTAATCCGTTATCATGAATGGCGTTATTACACCCTTAACGAACCCGTAATTAGCGATACAGAATACGACCAACTATATAAAAAACTGCAAGCCTTAGAAGCTGCTCATCCAGAAACTGTGACACTAGATTCGCCCACCCAAAGAGTTTCCAGCGATTTGACAGAAGATTTCTTGAGTGTGGAACACCTCGTACCGATGCGTTCATTAGAAAACTCCTACAATCAAGAAGACTTGAAAGAATGGGATGAACAAGTAAAAAAAATGGCAAATCTGCCCGCTGATACAGATATTCAATATGTGGTGGAACCCAAATTTGATGGCGGTAGTATTGCTTTAGTTTATGAAAATGACTACTTAACTCGTGCTGCTACACGAGGCAACGGAACATTTGGCGAGGAAATTACCGCTAATGCTCGCACCATCACATCTATTCCACTGAAAGCAGCGTTCCAAGAAAATGGAATCGTAAAAGCAGAGCTACGAGGCGAAGTCCTCATCCGGAAGGACGTTTTTCAAAAAGTGAATCTTGAGCGTGAAGCTGAGGGCTTGACGCTATTTGCAAATCCTAGAAATGCTGCCACAGGTGGTTTGCGTACCAAAGACCCTAAAGATACCGCCAAGCGACAGATGGAAGCTTTTATTTATCAGTTGGGTTATGCAGTGGATAGCCAAAATAAAACTGTAATAGATACCATTTCTACACATAATGATGCTGTTCAACTATTAGATAATCTAGGATTTAAAGTTCCAAAATCTGGAATAGAGCGAAAAGTATGTGAAAACATTCAAGCGGTCATTGACTTTTGCCAAATGTGGGAAACTCAACGGGAGCAATATCCCTACGAAATAGATGGCATGGTCATCAAAGTTAATGATTTTCATTTGCAGCAAGAAATTGGCTACACCAGTCATCACCCACGTTGGGCAATTGCGTTTAAATTCAAAGCAAAACAAGCCACCAGTAAACTTTTAGCCGTTGACTTTCAAGTAGGTAAAGTAGGTTCTATTACGCCGGTCGCCAAAATAGAACCTGTACCACTGGCGGGCGTTACAGTATCTTCCGTTTCTTTGCACAACGAAGACTTTATCAAAACAAAAGACATTCGATTGGGTGATGTGGTATTGGTCGAACGCGCTGGAGATGTCATTCCATATATTGTAAAATCGCTAGAGGCACTGCGTGATGGCTCTGAACAAATCATTCAGTTTCCGAGTCACTGCCCAGTTTGCCACACCCCTTTATTAAAACAGGAACAGGAAGCAGCTTGGCGTTGTATGAATTACAACTGCGAAGCACAGATACTGCAACGCATGATACACCATGTGAGCAAGGATGCCATGGATATTGAAGGTTTTGGTAAATCCATCGTTGAGCGTTTTTATCAGCTAGGGTGGCTGCGCAATTTAGTAGATATTTATCGGTTAGATTATCAAGCAATTGCTGAACAGGAAGGCTTTGGTGAAAAATCAGCACAAAACCTTAAACAAGCAATTGATAAAGCAAAAAAGCAACCTATTCAACGTTTCTTATACGGCTTGAGCATTCATCATTTAGGGAAAAAAGTCGCTCGACTTTTAGCTGCTGAAATTCAACACGTTTTAGATTTGAAAGACTGGGTAGCCGAAGATTTTATACATATTAAAGATATTGGTCCTGTGGTAGCAGAAAATGTGATTACTTTTTTCCAAAACACAGACAACATCCGTTTGATAGAAAGTATGGAGCAACTAGGCGTTAATCTACAACAAACCGAAGAAGACCGCCCTAAAGCAATTCGGCAAGACGCGCCCTTGTTTGGAAAAACCATTCTTTTCACAGGTACTTTACAGACCATGAGCCGTAAAGTAGCACAAGAAAAAGCAGAGGCAGCAGGTGCGAAAAATGTAAGCACTATTAGTTCCAAATTGGATATGTTGGTGGTGGGCGAAGATGCTGGCTCAAAGCTCAAAAAAGCTCGTGAATTAGGAACAATACAGATTTTGACGGAGCAAGAGTTTCTATTACAAGTAAATGAATGACATAGATTCCAATTCTTTTGGTTATGCAACAAAAATAAACTTAAAACAGAATCTATTCAACTGTCCTTACGAATAAAAAAAGTTGAATCAAAGACAACATCCATTGGTACCATGTAACTTTAGAATTGAGCGTAACTTGTTTTTGAGCGTTGAAAAAATTATCATCATTTTAATGTATCCTTCCTACTATTTTTTGCGTTTGACGAAGTAATTTTTGTAACTTTGTGCTTGATAAAAGATGTGTAACCCTTTGTAAAAGACACACAAAAGATATTAACAAAATTCGCTATATATCTTTGGTTTATTTGTTCAGTCATTACCGACTGAATGTCAAGGAATAGTAAAATAAAAATTCCTCATTTACTACACAGTGAATAAAGTGGTCAAACTCATGAGAAAGAAAAACTACACTAGATGTCTAGTCTTACTGTTAGGACTGTTTTTAGCATTTGCTGCCAAAGCTCAGCAAAAACCAAATGTCATCGTAATTTTAGCCGATGATATGGGCTACTCTGACATAAGTTGCTATGGCAGTGAAATCCGAACGCCTAATTTAGACGCTTTAGCATCAGGAGGTGTTAAGTTTCGTACTTTCTATAACACTACCAAATGTAGTCCGACGCGAGCTTCCATGCTTACAGGGCAATATCCGCATGAAGCTGGTATGGAAGGACTTTCTAACTCTACAGGTAATTCCCCCGCGTTTTTAGGATATCTACCCAAAAATGTAGTTACGCTTGCTGAAGTTTTAAAAACCAATGGCTATGGTACGTACATGGCTGGCAAATGGCATATTGGGGAAGATGCTGGTCGTTGGCCCAAAGATAGAGGATTTGATAACTATTGGGGGTTGATTAGTGGCGGAAGTAGCTACTACGAAATTATTACTCCTGAAGAAAATCCTAACCAAGTCGTGGTCAGAAAGATGGCTTATGATAATCAACCTTGGGATCCTGATAATACCAACGACCCTAATAATCCTTACGCACCAGGCACTTTTTACATGACGGATGCCACAGGGGATTTTGCACTTGATTTTCTGCAAGAACATTTCACGACTAAGCCTAATTCTCCATTTTTTTTTATATCTCTCTTTTACTGCTCCTCACTGGCCTCTCCACGCACATGAATCTGATGTTGCTAAGTACAACGGCGTGTACAACGTAGGTTTTGATGTCATTAGAGAAAAACGCTTAGCAAATTTAAAAGCACAAGGTATTATTCCACAAGATACAAAACTCTCTCCACGCGACCATAATATCAAATGGGAAAACTTAACAAAAGCAGAACAAGATGACTACATCCGTCGTATGCAAGTTTATGCAGGTATGGTGGACAACATGGATCAGAATATTGGTCGAGTGATGAACTTGCTAAAAAGTAGAGGAAAGTTTAACAACACGATTATTCTATTTTTATCAGATAATGGCGGTTCAAGAGAAGATGCAGAGGAAAGAGGCTTGCACGACCCACGCAAAAAAATCGGTGAAAAAGGTTCTTATGTTTCTTATTTACGTCCTTGGTCGAACGTATCCAATACACCTTTCAGAAACCATAAAAATGACACCTATGAAGGAGGTATCGCTACCCCACTTATTGTTCACTATCCCGATGGTATTCGCAATGTTGGGCAAATCACCAATCAAATTGCGCATGTAAAAGATATTATGCCTACTTTATTAGAGATGACTAACTCTAGTTATCCTTCTAATTATCAGGGTAATAGCATTAAATCCATGAGTGGTAATAGTTTTAAACATGCTCTGGATAATCCAAATGATGTGCGTGCTTGGGAAATATTCTTTGAGTTTGGTGGTAGAAGAGCCGTGAGGCACGGCAATTGGAAAATCGTTTCAGAAACTGCTAATGGAAATTGGTTCCTGTACAATTTAGAAAATGATTTCACCGAGCAACAAAATATCCAATCCTCCTATCCAGATATTGTTACCAAACTACAAAAAAGATACAACCTTTGGGAAATTGCAGTAAGACATAAATCAGGAAGTTTACCGACAAGTAATAAACCTCCTGTATTGTTAAAACCCATCAACGACCAGTTAGCAAGCGAGGGTATCTTATTTGACTTTACCTTTGCCAACGATG
Organism: Saprospiraceae bacterium; assembly: GCA_012031785.1. Taxonomy (GTDB): domain Bacteria; phylum Bacteroidota; class Bacteroidia; order Chitinophagales; family Saprospiraceae; genus JAAUTG01. Next base: position 24,998 of record JAAUTG010000005.1, read on the forward strand.
TATTTACAGATGACCCTAACGATGATTTTATCTTTGAAGCCACACTTGCGAACGGGCAACAACTACCGAGTTGGTTAAAATTCGATGGCTTATTGCGTAAGTTTACAGGTGTTCCACCTGCTGGTGCGCTAACTAACCCCATTACAGTAAGACTGGCTGCTGTGGACTGGGCAAAAAACAAAACCATAGACGAATTTAGAATCTCTAAAGACCCTAACACTACTGGAGGTGGCGGCGGTGGAACTGCTCCAGCTGGTAAGAGCTTGCTCGTGGTACAGAATCCGACAACACTTAACGGAGCAGACCAAGACGCAAAAATCGTTTGGAGCTACTGGGCTACACAGTAACCCTAGCAGACGATGATACCAGTACACCTAATGATGCCAACGATAAAGACATTGTATTGATTTCTAGCACTTGCGATGCAAATAAAATAGGAGATAAATTCAAAAATGTTGCCAAGCCAGTCGTGACTTGGGAAGTAAGTGTTTTCCCTTTGATGGGTATGACTAACACCGTTTTGTATCAAGACTACGGAGGTAGAGCCAGTCAAAGTAAAGTAATAATTGAAAACCCTACGCACCCATTAGCAGCAGGTTTAAGTGCAGGGGAGCAAATTGTGGGACTCAAATCTGATGTATTCTTATTTGGCATACCCAACAACCAAGCGATTAGTGTAGCTTCTTTAATTGACCGACAAGATAGAAAAACAATTTTTGCTTACGACGAAGGCGCGCAGATGTTTGGTTTAGTAGCGCCAGCGCGTCGAGTAGCCATTTACTTTGACGACGATGGTTTAAAAAATGCCAACACGCTTGGTCTTTCATTGTTTGATGCGGCTGTTTGCTGGGCATCAGGTAACTGCAATGAAAGTAAAATTGATATTGCTTTTACTACACCAACTGATCAACAAACCTTCATACAAGGTAGTAATGTAACCGTAAATGTGACAGCAACTGACGAAGATGGTACCATCTCCAATGTACGACTTTTCTTAAACGGACAATCAGTAAGACAAATCAGTAATGCGCCCTATACATGGAGTAGTACCACAGACCCATTACTTAATAACATGGCGGTTGGTAGTTACACGCTATTGGCTAGAGCAACTGACAATCGAGGTAACATTGCAGAAACAAGCATTAACATTACCATACAAAGCAACAACACCAATAACAAAGCCCCTAATGTCAGTTTTGAAGTACCAACCAATCTTCAAACTTTCCGTGAAGGTGAAGAACTGTATGTAAAAGTAAATGCCAGCGATAGTGATGGCACAATTACTCTAGTTCGCTTATACTTTGATGGGGTACTGTTAAGAGACGAACGACTTGTACCTTTTGAATGGGGAGGAACAGCCAATGACGACCCAGAACTTCAAAACCTTCAAGCAGGAACACATACTTTAAGAACAGTTGCCACAGACAACGCAGGCGCTACTGCGGAAGCAACTATAAATATTACAGTCACCACAGCAAGTACCAATCTTCCACCTAATGTTAGTTTTGTCAATCCCAAGGATGGACAAACTTTTGTAGCAGGAACTAGCCTTACCGTGCGAACTGATGCAACCGATGCAGATGGGACAGTAAGTCATGTGCGTCTCTTTTAGATGGTCAATTGATTAGTCAGGATGATAGCGTACCTTACGAATGGGCAGGCAGCACATTCTCACAACTTGCTAACTTACAGCCTGGAACATATACGTTACAAGCCACTGCTACTGATAACAGGGGGGCAACTAATCAAACTAGCATTGTATTCAACGTAGTAGCCTCCACGGGCGGCAACCTACTCCCGATTGTGGATATTATTACACCTAAACAAGGCAATAATTTCCCCGTGGGTACAAACTTAAAAGTACAAGTAAATGCGAATGACCCAGATGGTACTGTATCCAGAGTGTTAATTTATCTAATGGTAGAGCATTAAGAAGAGATACCGAGCCACCCTACGAATGGGATGGAGCCTCACCTGCGGATCCTTTGCTGAGTAATTTACAAGCAGGAACTTACGAGTTGAAAGCAGCTGCCGTTGACAACCTAAACGATTTTGGACAAACCATAGTGACATTTACTGTTGGTGCTACCACAGGTGGTGGTGGTGGTGGCGGAACGCCAACTAACACGCCACCAACCGTAACTATCACCAACCCTACTAATGGACAAACTTTTAATACGGGTTCAAACATTACCGTAACTGCAAATGCCAGTGACGCGGATGGGACAGTAGCAAACGTCACACTCTACTACGATGGAGTATTAGTTAGCACAGACGCAACTGCTCCCTATTCTTGGAATATTAACAACTTGGCTACTGGAAGCCATACCTTACGTACAGTGGCTACGGATAATCAAGGAGCTACTACTGAAACTACGATTAGCATCAATGTAACTAGCACTTCTGGCGGTGGCAATTCGCTACCTATGGTATCCTTTAAAACGCCTGTCAATGGTGAAATAGTAAGCGTAGGGACTAATCTTTTTGTAGAAGTCTTAGCAACCGATTCAGATGGTACGATTAATGATATAGATTTATATTTCGATGGACAATTAGTAAGAAATGAAAGAGCCGCCCCTTACGAGTGGGGAAAATCAACTCAAAATGACGTACTCTTACAAAATCTTCAAGCTGGTACTCGTACTTTAAGAGCAGTGGCGACTGACAATAGAAATGGCGTTTCAGAACAAACAATCACGATTCAAGTAGGTGCTGGAACAACTAACGCACCACCAACTGTTGCCTTTACTGCACCGGCTAATGGGCAAACATTTCCGGCTGGTACCACCTTAAACGTGAGCGTCAATGCCTCCGATAGTGATGGAACAATAGCAAAAGTGGATTTATTCTTAAACGGGCAGTTTATCCGTACCGACGTTACTGCGCCCTACACTTGGGGAAATGGCGACGCGCTCTTAACAAATTTACAAGCTGGTAGCTATACCTTATTAGCAACTGCCACAGATGATGATAATGCAACAACCAGTCGAAGTATTGTTTTTACAGTAACTGCCACAACCGCCAACACTGCACCAACTGTTAATTTCGTAACGCCTAATAATCAGCAAGTATTCAATGAAGGTACTAACCTTTTTGTGAAAATAGATGCCACAGATAATGATGGAGCAGTTGTTGGAGTGCAACTTTACTTAAATGAAGTCATAGTGAGAGATGACACTAGCGCGCCTTTTGAATGGGGGAACGACCCAAGTGCTGACCCTTTGTTACAAAATCTAAAAGCTGGTAACTACACATTAAGAGCTGTGGCTAGAGATGATGATGGTGCCACGAACGAAAGCACTATTCGCATAGAAGTCATTACAGTAGGAGGAAACTTTTTACCTGTGGTGAGTTTTGCTACGCCTACCGATGGGCAAGTATTTCCTGCTGGTTCAAATATTTATGTGAGAGTAAATGCAACTGATTCAGATGGTACAGTGTCCAACGTCAGACTAAACTTAAATGGTTCGTTTATAAGAAGAGAAAGCCTCGCGCCTTATGAGTGGGGCGATCCTGCTCAAAGTAACGATACGCCACTTTACAATCTAGCACCAGGTCAGTATCAGTTGTCAGCCATTGCGTTTGACAATGCGGGTGGACGTAGCACCGCGACCATCACGATTACGGTGAGCAACAGTGCCAATGATGATAATTCTAGTTTGGGTAGAATGAATAATAGCAGTAATTTACTTTGGGTACAGGAAGTTTTGCCAAACGTTCTTGGGCTTGAGGAAGACGATAATGAAATAGAAGAAAATGCTGACATTTTGGAAAGTCGTAGCCAAACGCTTGACTTAGTGTCAGGTACATCCATGATTTTAGTGTATCCTAATCCTACGGATAAGTTATTAACCATAGCATTTTTGGAAGCACTTCAAACCAATGTAAAAAGTAGAGCTTTACAATAGCGTAGGGCAACTACTTTTGGCTTCTAATTTAATAGAAGGTGGCGCAGAAAACTAGAATGGGATGTCAGCTAGTCTACCAACGGGAATGTATAGTTTGAAATCAATATTGGAAATACTACATTAATTCATCAAAAAGTAGTTATTTCGCGCTAGAAATTAGAAAATGGAGCAAGCAAAAAGTAATTACTGATTATTGCGTTTATCCTGGTTTACACTACCTTCAATGGGGCGATCAGAAAATGGATACTATCTAGCGCAGTAGTGGATGGAATAACCTTTTTGGTACAATTAGTATTTTTGTTCATTTTTCTAATTAGTTACCGAAGAAGCCTAACTGGTGATGGAAGAATCATCGTTGGACTATATGGTTTAGCACTTATTTTCTTTGCCCTTAATCCATTGAATGCAACTATTCTTCATGGTATTGTAGGTTTCATGCTTCATTTTGGGCTTTGGATCACCTGCTTTATCTATCTGCAAAATAGAGATGTATTTCAATTTGAGCGGCTAATCAGATTGGCAATAATCATTCTTTCTATTGAGTTTTTTCTAGGAATTATTCAATATAATCTCCCCAATACTCATTTTCTCAACAAATACATTGATGATGAGGCTGGTGCAAATGCTTTTGTAGGGGATAGAGTAAGAATATCAGGTACATTCAGTTACATTAGCGGGTTCACTGCATTTCTCTCTTTTTGTGGCTTTTTTCTTTGGGCATTATCCATTCGGCGCACCAATATTCTGATTCGATATGTATTGACCTTCTTTAGCTTACTAGCCGTTTTAATGTCTGGTTCTCGCTCGGCGCTTATCATTTTTGCCATGCCTGTTGCTGCAAGTATCATAGAAGATTTATTGGAGGCTCGTACAAGGGCAGTTGGTATTGTTACCTTCGTAATTGCAATAGGTTTTTTTCCATTACTTTATAATAATCTTGAGTTAGTTGCTGTGGCAGTGGACAACTACGCACTTCGGGTATCAAACGGTATGGAAGGAGACCAGGATAGGCGCGTATTCGGTCCGCTAGAAGAAGTGATTAATTTTAGGGGTGACCAACCTGTGTTTGGGGTCGGTTTAGGTGCTACTTATGCAGGCGTAAATAGTGTACTTGGAAAATCGTACTATGTACTAGAGTACGGGTATTATGAAGAAATTGCAGAACGGATTTTGGTAGAAGGTGGATTTGTCCTTTTCTTTCTCAGGATTTTAATGTTTGGCTTGCTTTACTGGTACTCTTATTTACCCAAATTATATTTATTGCCTTTCTTGATTATTGTCACTTTTTATTTCAATCTCTGTTTTAATGTTCCTCAAATTATTTACTTTATTGTAGGTTTTTGTATGGTAGATAAAGCCTACTATCTTCGCCAACAACAAGACGTGGGTTTTACATGAAAGTAATTGTTGCACAACCTAATAAGCAATACTGTAATGAACTGCTCAAGGCACTTCAGCAACAGCAATACTTAGCTCGTTTTTATACTTTGCTAGCAAGTAATAAAATGACTTTGCTACAAAATATTACTCCTAACGCTTTCAAAGGTGAATTGCGCAAGCGTACTTTCCACGACATTCCCCCTGATTTGATTCATCATTTTCCTACCTTACTGGTGTATCATAAATTAATGACTGGGGATATTACCAGTAAAGTAAAAAGTTCATTCAAATTCTTTGATCAAGCCGTAGCAAAGGCATTGCGTAGAGAAATGTTTGACCTCGTCATTAGCTACGAAAATGCTAATTTATATACTTTTCAAGCAGCAAAAGAACAAGGTAAAACAACTGTGCTTGACTTAGCACAAGTTCACCATCAGACCATTCGGGAAATTCACGAGATAGTATCCTTAGAAAAAAATCTGACCAAAGAAAAACTCGAATTTGTAGATGATTTAAAGCAACAAGCACTTGCAGTCACGGACTATACGCTTACGCTTTCTGGCTTTGCTAAATCCACTTTGGTGGATAATGGCATGGCGGCAGAAAATATTTTTGTAGCTAACTTAGGTATTAATCCTGCTCTATTTACCCCAAAAACAACTTGGAACGCTAACTCAAAACTTACTTTCCTTTTTGTAGGAACAATGACCAGCAGAAAAGGAATAGACTTATTGTTGAAAGTGTTCAAAGAACTTCGTTTACCAAATGTAGAGTTGCTACTTGTCGGACCTATGGCAGACGCTAAAGACCTGATGCAACAATATTCCGAAATATTCACCTATATCCCGTTTTTACACCACGAGGACTTAGTGAAATATTACCAAAAAGCCGATGTATTTGTATTTCCTTCTTATCTTGATAGTTGGGCGCAAACCGTAATTGAAGCTATGGCTTGTGGTACACCTGCCATTGTGACTGTACACACTGGCGCAAAGGACGCGGTGGAGCAGGGGGGCGGTTTTGTCATTCCAATCAATGATGCCGAAGCATTAAAAGAAAAAATACTTTTCTTTGTAGAAAATCGAACTGCCATTGAAGAAATGGGAAGACGCGCACACGAGATTGCCCAGCAATATACTTGGCAGAATTATTACGCCCAAATCGTTGCTGCTATTGAAACCATCGCCAATAAAGAAGGAATTGCACTATGAACATTTTACACATTGTTCCCTCCTACAAACCAGCTTACATTTATGGTGGCACTATCACAGCGGTTGCTGGTCTTTGTGAAAGTCAAGCAAGTTTAGGACATCATATTATGGTTTATACCACAACAGCCAATGGTGCCAATGAGTTGGATATTCCTACTCAACAAGCCCAACTAGTAGATGGCGTTAAAGTATTGTATTTTAAGCGTTTGACAAAGGATCATACCCATTTTTCGCCTACTTTACTCGCTACGCTGTGGAAAACTGTAAACAAAGTAGATGCTGTGCATATTCATTCTTGGTGGAATTTCGTGACGATGCCAGCCGTGTTTATCTGCTGGTGGCGCGGCGTTCAGCCTTTTTTTTCCCCTCATGGTATGTTGAGCACGTACAGTTTAGAAAATCGAAATACAGGACTTAAATCACTTTTCCATAAAACGGTGGGACAGTTTTTGTTAAGAAAGACGACCTTACACGCTACTAGCCAGCAAGAAGCTAATGAAGGTAAACAATTGATTCCCAACTGGAAATATATTCTTGCTTCTAACATCGTAGAACTACCTTTACGGAAAGACTACCAAACTATTCCTTCCACAGCGGCACTTTTTAGGTTAGTATTTTTATCTCGGATTCATCCCAAAAAAGGATTGGAGTTGCTTTTTGAAGCTCTTGCACAGTTGGACTTTCCCTTCCTTTTCCAAATAGCAGGTAAAGGCGAAGATAGTTACGAAGCTACCTTAAAAAACCTTGCTCAAGAACTCAATATTGCTCATGCTATTGAATGGGTAGGTTGGTTGGATGGAGATGAAAAATATGAATTGCTTGCCAACGCTGATTTGTTTGTGCTTCCTTCTTACAACGAAAATTTTGCAATGGTAGTGGTAGAAGCCCTCGCTGTAGGTACGCCAGTATTGCTTTCTGATCGCGTAGGGCTTTGCGATTACGTGGCAGAGCAACACTTGGGATGGATTTGTAAATTAGATACTCTCGCAATTGCACACCAACTACGAATCATTCAACAAGAACAAGAACAACGCCAACGTATTCAACAACTGGCACCTATCCAAATTTATAAAGACTTTTCATCAGAAGCAATAGCGAAACTATATTTGGAAAAGTACGCTTTGAATTTAATATAAGCATTTTGGGCAAATAAAAAGAATTGGGGGCATACGGGCGCTTTCATCTGGCTACAGTCATTAAAAAAAAATGGTTCTCAGAAAAATTACGGCATAAATACGATTTTTAAGCTATGAAATACCGTGAATAAATAACTCAAAATAAATTCTCACAAATCCCATAATAACTTTCCAAGAACCAAAAAATTGAAACAATAAAAATTATGGACGTTTTCACTTTTGTTTTTGCAACTCGACAATTTTTGAATTTACACAGCGTGCGTTTCTTTAAAAGAATGATGCAAAGATACGAGCCTTTTTTTCCTTCGGTATCCCTCAAATGGGTGAAATTAATAAAACCAAATTTTATTTCATCGCTCTGTGGTAGCAAGTAAGATAGGAGTATAGTGTTTAGGTTAATTGTCTGATAATAAAGTGATTGTTAAATGACTAAAAATTATAGATAAACAGCTAATTGTTTGCTATCAACTATCATAGTATGCGATTAGGGACGAGCTATGAAGACCGTATTATCTCATCTTTTCTGAAGGTAAAATGAAATATTTGGAGTAAGGTGCTTGCCAAAAACCAATGGCAAATAAAATTTGGGCAATTATACTCAAGCCATTTTGTGTAATCATCATGACAGAGTAGAAATTATAGTCCACTGCATTAATTTGATGTCCAGCCATAGACACGAAAAGTCCAATTAGATTAGTGAACATAACTCCAAAACTAATCCAAAAATAAGGATTTTTCTTTACTGGAATGTTGATATTGGTTTTAAAAAGATACCATAAATGAACAGCGGACAGTATGATACAGAAAACTGCATTTGCCATAGGATTAAAAATACCAATTCGATTATGTCCTTCTATGAAAAAAAAGTTAAGAGTTGCAGCAAAAGATAGGAACACCGTAGCTTGTTTGAGCAATAGTGTGTACTGATGAGGCAATAATTTAATATAGAATATACCTAAAATGATGAAATTAATTAAAATATATGAGATTTGTAAAAAGCTGGTATCATAAATATAGTAAGCATTCATAAAGTTAATTATCCAATCAAAATGATGAATCGAAATCCAAATGAACAATTGCTCTATCAAATTTGCTCCTAACATGCAGCCACAAAACAGAGAAAAAATCTTTAGCGTTGGATTTAAAAATCTCCAACGCCATAGACTAATAGAAAGAGGATAAATTATAGTTAAAACGGAAACTTTGCCTGTACAAATAAACAAGAAGTCTCCTGTAAATTGACCACAATCCATGTAAGCAAGGTAAACTGGAAACAAAAAAGCAAACAAAATCAACAAGTAATAATATAATTTATCCTTTTTCATAATTGATTAAGATTAAGGTTGTGGCGGAATTCTAACGCCAGTTGTTGCGCCACCACCACCACTTCCTGGAGGATTGAGTAAGGTAAAATCGGTCAACACTATCAATGCAGTAGTGAGTATTTGAATTTTGAATTACACCAATACGTCCCAAAATGATAATCGTGTGGAGTGGTTTTGTCAGTTCAGGAATTTCCGCTCTCATGGCTCTAAATACAGATTCATTCATTACAAAGTAATGCTCATCTCTGCGCGTGTCAGCCAATAATTCTTCCATACCTTCTTCAAACACTACCCATTCTGCATTCGCCAAAGATGGGTTGTCAATGTTAGTCACTTTGAATGCTATTTCTTTGGTAGAAGCCGCATCAAACAGTTGGTTAAGTTGCCAAAAAGGAATTGGAAATACTTTTTCTTCCACTGGACTTCCCCAATAGTTGTTGACCAATTCTTCCATTTCATTGAGCGAATCTATATCACTCACAATACTTACTGAGGCTCTAATTACGGTTGCCATTTGAAAAATTTTAGATAATTATAAAATATTTTATTCTTCTGTATTTCGTCAAAAGTGTGAGTGATGAACAATAAATAAAGTATGATTCTTCATTTTACAACTCATTTATTTTCAAGTAATAAACTCGAAACTTATAATTTGTAATTCATCACCACTAGGTTAATCCTCTTTGCGAAATATTAAATTTAGCTCCTTGTATCTTTTTTGAAGTCTTATATTGTTCCTGTTATTTAAACTTGGTGAAATATTTGACGCGCTTATATTAGCCACTTCAAAGATTGCTTGCTGATAAGGGATGTGATTCCCTAATGTATCTCGATAAATTGTATCTAACCGCTCACATGCTACACAACTGCGAATGTGGCTGTTGGTGGACAAAGTGTTTGGTTGAATAGAATGCACAATCCCCAATACGCCTGTAATTTGGTAGCCATTTTTAGTATCATATCTTTTACTTGAAAAGATGGAGTACGGAAGGACTAATTCCTGAGTAACCGTACAACAAGGTTTCCAAGGGTCGTTAGCAACGATAAATTTTGTTCCATTTTGTACCCCATAACCTTTCACTACCACTGCATGAGTTGCGTTAATTCTACTATCTGTCCCGATAGCACTGATGTTGATAAGGAAAGGTCTGCACGATTCGATTTCATGGACAATTTTTTCCCAACTAAAAGGAGCGTTAGTATCGTTAATTTCTTGTGAAGAATTGAACCCTATAAGCGTGAAAATAAGGTCGTAATAATCTGGTTGCGCTTTAGCTCCAGCGATAGAAAACGGAATAGTATATCCTTGCAATCTATGGTTACAATTTGTTCTTTGAACCATCTCACAGCCTTTTGCACAGTCGAGGCAACAAATATCTTCTTTGATTTGAAAATTAGGATTCTCAAGTTTTATCCTTGACTTGACCAAATCGCATTGGGTGACTGCCTTCCCTTTATGAAATTTAATAATCATATCCATGCAAGCTGCCCAACACCAGTTGCTTGTCTCTTGGGCAACGTAAGGTACATTCATTTGCTTCCCTATTTGTGCATGAAGCGGTTTAGTGAAACAAAAAGTAAGTAACAATATGAATTTTGGTATTAAACTTTTCATGTAGTGTATCTTTAAATTAACTTATCTTCAATTGCCTTAATGACAGCTTGCGACCGAGAAGTGACCATGTAGTTTGTTGTATATGCTTTTTAAATGCGATTTCACCGTTTCTATAGATAAGTGAATTTGTTCAGCAATTTCTTTATTAGTTAATCCTTTTGTTAAATAATTCAGTATTTTCTAGCTCTCTTTACAGTAAGTACAGTGTATTCAGGCTATTTTCTAACGAGGCTAGACAAAAAAGAATTCCTCACCTTTCCAGCAATAATGGGGGAATAAAAAACACCACCTTGATGCACTTCAATAATAGCTTCTTCAAGTTTATCAAAGGAACTACTTTTAAGCACATAGCCCCAAGCTCCCCTACACAGCGCAATAAAAATACTGTGGTTATCTTCAAATTGCGTTTGTATAAGAACTTTGGTATTTGGGATAAACATGTTAATCTTTGATAGGGCATCTAAACCAGATATACTTGGCATTTCTATATCCATTAGCACCACATCAGGCTTATATTCTTTAATTTGTGAAATAACTTGCTTGGCATTTTTAAATGATTTAATTAAACATATACTTGTAGAGTCTGCCAGCGCGTCCGTTAAAGCTTCTCGAAACTCTTTGTTATCTTCATAAAGCAATACCCTGATCATAAGTCATCAGCAATTAAGAGTTGATAATACAGGAATAGATATATTAAAATGCCATTCCCATTTGCCTTTTCCATTATCTGTTTTTATTTCAATCCGTATATTCAGTGATTTAGCCACGGTTTTCAGCCTATTTTAAAAGACCAAAGACTAAACTCTTAGCGCCAATTGTGTTTATTACACTACAAAGATGCGATTTAGTTCTTTATGTCGCTATCCCCCAAATGGGTGAAATTATGGTTTATATCACAAATAAGGTACTGTAATATAAACACAAGTACCTTGACCAAGCGTAGATTGGATGTTAATGTCCATGAAACCCTCTCGACTGTATGCTATCAAGTTGCTAATGCCACTGCCTTTGGTAAGACAGTTTAAGTCAAGTTCAAACCCAATACCATCATCTTTTATTTGTACTTGTAAATCTCTGCCAATGTGGGTGAGATGTGTGATGATGGTGGCAGCTTGTGAATGTTTAATAGCATTGTTAATCGCCTCTTTCATCACAAGGTATAGTTTATTAACGCGATTAATGTCTAACTGCGTTTTGATTTCTGGGTTCATTTCGTTGATAAATTGAAAGTTTATCCCTTGTAGTAGCGAATTCTCTCGCCCAAAACTACACACCTCTTCTAAGACAATAGGAAAGGCATCTTTTTTAGGGTCCACCAAGTCGAACACAAAACGCAACTTTTTTTGAATATACCCAAAAGGTCATAAATTTTGTTGACATCTTCTTTTGTTTTAACGTCAAGAGCAGCCATTTTGCGCTTTAAAATATCCAATCTTAACGAAGCACCACTCAAATCGCCGCCAATATCATTGTGAAGTTGATTTGTCCAATCTCTTCTCAAGTCTGTAAGTCTTTCTTGACTCCTATTGGTGTTTATAGAAACTAAATACATACCTCCCGCAAACAGCAACATTAGGTAAGTAATTAGTAGAAGCGAGAACCACCAAGCACTCATCATATCAGGTTTTACCTGAATACTCAAACTACATAATTGCAGGGTACTAGAATCAGTTGTTATGGTTCCATGAAAGGAGTAACGATTGCTCTTCACTTTGGGTAAAACAGTAAAATAAGATGTGGTCGTGTAAGACGTATCATTAAAAATATATTTATAAGTGGCGTTGGCGATGATAGGAAATTCAATCATTAAAGTTTGATTAGAATACGCAACGATAGAATTAGGAACTTGCTCTTGTTTTTCTCCACCCACCCAAATTGCTTTGAGTGAAATAGAATCAGCATAAGCAAATATATCAGAAGAATTCCAAATAATGATGCAGAAAATCAATAGTATTTGTTTCACGGTATAATGGCAATTAGTTAGGAATGTTTATTTACTTGGTTTTGGGTTTCTCTGGGTCAATAAAAGCTAACTTTTATTACCTGTCAATTTGTTTTTAGACTTTTTAAAATAAGATTAATATGTAACAAAACATCATTTTAGTGTTAATAAATATAAGACAAAACTAACATATCTATTGAAAAAGTTTAGCCACTTCTTTGTTCAATATTCCAGTTTTAAATTTAGAACTTGTTCAGTTGAGTACGAATGAATCCAGTATCGCTAAGCGGATAACGTTCCGATGCCCAGAAACGTTCCTTTGCAGTAAACATTTTATAATTAAAATGTACCATATTTTAGAAACAAAACAACGAATCAAATGCCTATGGCGACCAAAGCACCGCGCAAAGGAATACGCAACCAAGTTGGACGTGCATTCATTTCATACCCCACCTCATAAATCGCCTTTTCCAAAATAAAGGTTTTAAGCAATAAGTCTAGCTCCTGTTTATTTTGAGGTATAAAACTTTGCTTTTCTACACGGTCAAAATAAGCGGTCAAGTAAAAGCGGTGGATATAATGATACCAGCAAGATGCCCATTCTTCAAGCTGATTGGTGTCAATGGTAGTATATCTTTCGGGATATAAGTACAACGCGCCGTAAGCAGCGTAATGGAAAGAGCGCACCATGCCAGCCACATCTTTGAATGGAGAAGTTTTCAAACGTCGCTCTTCGATTGGGCGTAAAGGCTCTCCTTCAAAATCTATGATGTAGAAATCGTCACCGCTATCCAGCACTTGCCCTAAGTGATAGTCGCCATGTACTCGAATTTGGGTGGCGTGAATATTGGCGTGAGTGATGTTTTCAAGTCTTGCCAATATGTTGCTTTTCATATTGAGCAGCAATTGCGCTTCAGCAGCAATTTCGGTTGGTAGCGTGTGGAGTTTGTGTGCCAAAGCATTTAGTTTATCATGCACTAAGTGAGATTGACTTTCACAAAGTTGTTGCTGGTCATGGGAGGTGAAGAGTACAGGTATAAAATCAGCATCGTTAGGGTCGGAAGCTAAAGCAATGTGCATTTCGGCAGTTCGCTGTGCGAGTTGAATGACTCGTGAATACGTCTCGCGTCCAATCAAATTTCTTACAAACGCAGGAGCATCCATGAAATACATCCTATCTTTAGAAATAAAAATAGGCGAGTGGGCTGGTGACGAAGTGATTATTTTTTCATAGTAAGTATCTAGCAAAGAAAGCATGGTGTTCCAAGCGTCTCCTTGATTATTTACCTTGTTTTGAAGCATTCCCAGCACCGTCATTTCTTGATTGAGCGTTTTTATTTGAATGCTACCTCCGTAAAGAGGTGCGTTTTTAAAATTTGTTTTTTCAGAAAGAAAACGTACAACCTCCAAGTCAGGATTGATGCCTACTTCCAATTTTCTAAATATTTTGAAAAAATAAGTATCGTTATAAATAATAGCCGTGTTGGTCTGTTCCACGCTAAGTAGCTTAGAATAGATATTTGCGGCGGGAATAGGATTATTTTTCAAGATACTTCCTGTCTCAAAAAGAGCTGTTCTGCTGTAAGTTCGCCAGCCTGAATCCACTCGAATAGTGCGTTTCGGAAATTAGCCTCAAATAAGGCATCCACTATAAGATAGTCCTTCATACTACAAAGTATAGCATTTGGCATTTCTTCGTAGTAACGATTTATTTTTCTGGTTCATCAATTAGGGTTTATAGGCAAAAAAATAGTCCTCTGTAGCATTATCGTCATAACTGATGCTTACTTGAAGCGGATAAACGTTAATACCGTTTGCAACAGGAAAGGGAAGCAGTTGAGAAGAAATTGTGACTATTGTTTGGATTTGCTTCTGAACCAACGACGCTGCGTAATATAATTGGCTAATACCTTGCGTTCTAGCAAGTGTTGTAGCGCAGGAAAATTTTCCCATTGTAGTTCTTGAATGCTATGAATAAAAGTTGCCAAAGACATAACTGATTATTAATTAAACATATTACAGTAAACAGCTGATCTAATATGAGTGATGAGCTATGAATGATGAGTAATAAGTTGCCAATTTATTACTTGACAATGAATGAGTTGTAAAATAAATTGTTAATTTACTTATTGCTCCTTTCTAAGGAATAGGGAACGGGCTGAAAGATATAAAATATGATTGAATAGTTGTAGGACAAGTGCGAAATTTTGCTAATTTTATTTATTTCGTATAATTTAAAGACTACCAAATAAAAGCTAAGTTAAGTGGATTACTGTTTGATAAAAACTTATTGATTTTAAATTATTTTATAAAAATCGTTAAAATTTTGGTTAATTGATTAAAAATAGTCTTTTTTCATATTAAAAAATTACTCCTAACTTAGCGGCAGATTTGAAAGAGAGCGTTTTTAACCGATTTAATTGTCACTTACCAAAATGTTTTACTTATAAGCGGTAAATTTTACACTGAATCTAAGAACATAGTATTTCGTCCGCGAACATTCTTAACTCTAAACTAGGTTTAGTTATGCAAGTAACACCGCTGAGCGATCAGTTGCAGTTAACTGATCACGATTTAATTAATCGCTATTTAGAAGGTGATGAGCAATCCTTTGAGGTATTGCTTAGTCGTCACCAGCAAAAAATTTACACTTCTATTTATCTGTTTGTCAAAGATCAAAGCCTAGCTGAAGACATCTTTCAAGAAGTTTTCATCAAAGTGATTGATACATTGCGCAGGGGTAAGTACAACCATGAGGGTAAATTCTTACAATGGGCAATGCGTATTTCTTATAACATGTGCGTGGATCATTTCCGCCGTGCTAAGAGAAGACCGCAAGTCACGCCTACAGAAACGTTTGACATCTTCGACGTATTGCAAATAAGTGATGAAAATGCTGAACAAACTATCATTCGTAGTCAAACGCATGATAAGATTAGAAAATTAGTGGATATGTTGCCTGATGAGCAACGAGAAGTGGTCATTTTGCGCCATTATGCCGATATGAGTTTCAAAGAAATTGCCAAGTTAACTAGAGTAAGCATTAACACAGCTTTAGGTCGTATGCGCTATGCCCTAATTAACATTCGCAGGCTAGTAGAAGAAAAAGATATTATTTTACAGTAAACATCATTTCATTTCTTTGCCAATAAAAAGTTAAAAATCTCCCTTTTACAGCCTATTGTAGTGGTTACAATAGGCTGTAATTTTTATCAGGGTCTTACAGGTCTTTTGCTAACGCGAATTGTTTTTACTAAATTTCCTTTTTTGTCAAAAAGTCCAACTAAGTAAATGCCATCGGTTAGATTTCCAATATCATATACGGCGTTATCTTCCACTTGGAAGGTCTTCACTTCTCGCCCTACCATGTTATAGACCGACATGCGTTCAATACCTTCTGCGTCGCTCAACGTAAGGTAGTTACCAGAAGGATTAGGATAAACTTTCAAAGGCTTGCGAGAGCCATAATTAGTTCCCATTCCTATTACTTCTATGTTAAATGTTGCTACTCCAATTACAATATTAGGTTGTTTTACGCTTGCTATTTCCAATTCAATTTTTCCTACACCTGGAAGCCCACTAGGCAGGATGTGTAGCTGTAATTTATTGCTTTTTCTAGGGAGAATTTGCCAAGGTTCATTCAAAAAAAGGCTTTCATCCACATTGGAATAGACCATTTGAGGATAGCAAAAATTATCATCACATATTCTACTCGCCCACGATTTAGGCATATTCACTACGTTGCGTTCCCATCGTAAAAAAAGCGTATCGCTAGTATTATTGCGCACGTTAACGCTCAAAGTGATTTCAGTAGCCGTTTTGGAAAGATTCATTTGAACCAATGTATCCACTTTGGTCGGTTGAATAGAGATAAATGATTTTTGAGCATTTATCCACCCAGGAGTGCTGAATAAAAAGATGATAAGTAAAATTTGCTTCATGTTGACTGTATATAATGAGTTTCAAATGAGGTACTTTGTAAAGCTATCAATTCTGCCTGTAAAACATCATGCTTGAAGAACCTATGTTTGATGTAAAAGTTCATCTATTGCATTTTGTACTTTTGGTCATTACTATTTTTGAAACCTTTAAAAGGTTCTCCAACTAAAACCAAGTTACATCATAGTTCCGCACATGAAAAAAGGCTTTACCCAAATGTTCGATTACGTCGCTGGCAGTGAGACTTTCTCTACTGCTTTCCTTGATGGCTAAATCGGCAGCTAAACCGTGAAGGTAAGCACCTAATACACAGGCTTCATCAGGTTCATAACCTTGCGCCACCAAACCAGTTAAAATGCCTGTCAATACATCGCCCATTCCTGCGGTTGCCATACCTGAATTGCCACTCGTGTTGAAATACAAATCGCCAACAGAGGTAGCCGTGCAAGTGTGAGCACCTTTTTAATAAAATATTGAGAGATAATGACTTTGCTTTATCTCTGAGTAATTCTAAACGCTCAAATCGTTGCGAGTTGCTCCAAAAGCCTTTCAAATTCTTTTGGATGTGGTGTTAAAATGCTTCCTTTGGGCAACTTTGTCAACCAATCTTTATGCTGTGCCAATAAATTTAGTGCGTCCGCATCCAACACCAGAGGTTGTGTGGTTTGTTCTAATAAATCCTTTAAACCCTCTGCTGTGGCTAAAGTTGTACCCAAGCCAGGTCCAATACCAATAGTTTTAAACGCTTGTAAGGTAGTCACTTTTGTAAAATATTCTTCGTGTTCGTCTGTCACTACCATAGCTTCGGGAAAGGCGATTTGCAAAATAGTATATCCACACTTGGGCACCTGAACAGTTACTAAGCCTGCCCCAATTTTTAATATGGCTTTTGCAGCCAATACTGCTGCTCCTATTTTGCCATAGCTACCCGCCACCAGCAGCGCGTGACCAAAAGTACCTTTGTGAGCGTATTTATTCCTTTCTTTTAACAAATGAAAAACATGATTCTTGCTTACTACATAGTAAGGAGAGGTAATAGTTGGTAAAAAATTAGGAGACAGTCCAATCTCTACTAATTCCCAATCGCCGACATAATTTTGGTTTTCAGGTAAGAAAAAGGCTAATTTTGGTACTTGAAAACTACCTGTATGGTTTGCCTTTATAATAGCGCCTGTGGAAGTTTCATGTGCGAATAATCCAGAGGGAATATCCAGAGCTACTTTTTTAAAAGACTGTTGATTAAGGTATTCTATCCAGGCTGCCCAATAGCCTTCGATTGGACGATTTAGCCCCACACCAAATAGTGCATCAATCATCACCTCGTAATCTTCCAAGTTAGGAAACTTATCTTCTGGTCTTAAATCTTTCAACGGTATGTCCAATTCCTGCAAACGCGCTCGATTGATAGCGCAGTCCGCGCTCCAACTATCACTGGTTTGACAATGAATCACTTGTACATCAATTTTCCAACTATGCAGTATTCTTGCTAATGCAAACCCATCTCCGCCATTGTTGCCTGTTCCACAAACCACAAGCAGTTGTCGAGAAGAAGGAAGTATGTTAAGCGCATTGAGCCAATAAGCAAACTCTTGAGCAGCGCGTTCCATCAAATAAATAGATTCTATCTGCTCTGCTTCGAGGGTGTAAGCATCCCAATCTTTAATTTGGTTAGGGGTTAGTATTTTTGTAAAAGGTATTTTCATGTCAAGTTATTTACTAGATGTTGAATATTTAGAGTTGATAAACAACAGTAATGAGTGATATTAAGTATTTGATTATTTGCTTTTAAAAAAGGTTTTCTCAAACCCAACAGGTAGAACATAGTGCAATTAGGCACAAAGGTGAGTGAAAAAGTCCTAAATACTAACAATTAAAGACTAATTCTAACCATAATAAATTAAAATAAACCCCATTTGCAACCTATATATAAGCTATTTGTTACAAGGAACATAAACTAGAACAGATGCTCAAGACTAGCGAACTTTCTTATGCCTACAGTAAAGAAAAACATCTAACTTTCCCAGATATTATATGTCAGCAAGGTGAACATTGTTTGATTTTAGGTCAATCAGGGAGTGGAAAGACTACGATGCTCAACTTATTAGCTGGACTTCGCACCCCAAGTACAGGCAGTATTCAATTGAAAGATACGTCATTATTTCAACTTTCTGGTGCTGCGCTAGATAGATTCAGAGGGAGAAATATTGGTATTATATTTCAGCAGCCTCATTTTGTGAAATCTTTGGATGTAGAGGCAAATTTGGCTATTGCCCAAAAACTGGCTGGAGAAAGAGTAAATAAGACCAAAATAGTAACGCTGTTAGAAAAATTACAAATTGGTCATAAACTCAAGCAAAAAACTTATCAACTGAGCGTAGGAGAACAGCAAAGAGTAGCTATTGCTAGAGCTTTAGTTAATCAGCCACTCTTAATATTAGCAGATGAACCCACTTCTGCGCTGGATGATCAAAACGCTGAAAAAGTAGTAAACTTGCTTAAAGAACAAGCTCAAGCTGCAAACGCCATTTTGATGATTGTGACCCATGACACGCGCTTGAAAAATCAATTTGACAAAACGTATAGAATTGTAACTTCACCTATTTACTCTATTCTAAAATATTGTTTATGAACTTGTTGCAATTAAGTTGGAGAAATTTAATCCACCACCCACTAGCTTCTTCGCTAAGCCTTATTTTATTCGCATTAGGAATTGGTCTAGTTTCATTGCTATTTTTACTACAGTCGCAGTTGCAAAATAATTTCGAGAAAAATCTTGCCAGTGTGGATCTGGTAGTAGGAGCTAAGGGAAGTCCGTTGCAGTTGATATTGAGCAGTATGTACCATATTGACGCGCCTACTGGGAACGTGAGTTTAGGAGAAGCGCGCCCGTTCTTAAACCCAAAACATCCACTTATCGAAAAAGCAATACCGCTTTCGCTCGGTGATAGCTATCAAGGCTATCGTATTGTTGGAACGGATCAAAATATACTAGGGCTTTACGGCGCAGAAATTGGAGCAGGCAAAACTTGGGAATATCACTTCGAAGCCGTAATTGGTGCCACAGTAGCTGCTGACCCCAATTTAAAACTCACACTCGGTAGCACCTTTAAAGGTGGACATGGTTTGGTAAAGGATGTGGATCTAGAACATACAGAAGCAGAGGCTTTTGAAGTAGTGGGGATTCTGAAACCAACTGGAACTGTAATAGATCAACTTATCTTGACCACTACACAAAGTTTTTGGCTAGTACATGCACACGAAGAACATGAAGCAACATCAGAGGAAGAGCAAGCCATTGATTCCACAGAAACCCTTTCGCATCATGATTCGCATGACCATGAGGAACATGACCACAAAGTAACGCCTAAACCTTTGTTGGAGGAAGAAGATGAAAACGAAATTACCGCTTTGCTGCTCAAATTTAAGTCGAAAATGAGTTTTCAGTCCCTGAATATGTTACGTGGCATCAATGAAAATACAGACTTGCAAGCTGCATCGCCAGCCATAGAAATAAATCGTTTGTTCGATTTAATGTCATCAGGAGAGGAGGCACTCCGTATTTTGGCTTTTGTGATTGTGTTTGTTTCTGGCTTGAGTATTTTTATTTCGCTTTTTTCTTCTCTCCGGGAACGCAAATACGAACTTGCATTAATGCGAGTGATGGGAGCAAGTAGGACGACATTGCTTATGCTGATTGTGCTAGAAGGTTTGCTGTTGGCTTTTGTAGGCTATTTAATAGGTATAGCACTTAGTCATGGTGGAATGCAATTGATTGCTGGTTTTATGCAAGATAAATACCGATACAGCTTTACAGGGCTTACGTTTCTAAAAGAAGAAGTGTGGCTTTTTGCAGGCGCACTTTTGATTGGGCTAATCGCTGCGATTCTACCAGCAGTTCAAGCCGCCAGAACGGATATTTCAGATACTTTAGTGCAACAATAGTGATACTTTTTACCCTTGCTGGGAAGGAAAGAAATAAAAAGTAAAAAAATAACTTGCATTTTTGTTTTATTAAAATTAAGATAATATATTTGCAGCCATTTTGAAAGAAATAAATTTGAAATTATGTTTGCAATCGTCACTATTGCTGGTCAGCAATTCAAAGTTGAGGAAGGTCAAGAGATCTTCGTCCACCAGCTAGCGGCAACGGAAGGAGAAGAAATGTCCTTCAGAGAAGTCCTGCTTATAAATAACGATGGGGTTGTTCAAATAGGAACACCAGTTTTAGATGCAGCAGGCGTGAAAGCCACTGTGCTTGGGCATCAAAAGGGAGATAAAGTAATTATCTTCAAAAAGAAACGCCGCAAAGGATATGTGAAGAAGAACGGACATCGCCAGCGTTTTACAAAGATTAGAATTGATGCTATTGTAGGATAATCCTGTTTTTCAACATTAAAAAAATACTGTGTCATGGCACATAAAAAAGGAGTTCGGTGAGTACCGATAACGGTAGAGATAGTAAAAGCAAACGCCTAGGAGTTAAATTGTTCGGAGGACAAACTGCAAAGGCTGGCAATATCATTATTCGTCAAAGAGGAACCAAGTACCACGCTGGCGAAAATGTATATTTGAGTAAGGATTTCAGCATTCATGCTGCGGTGGACGGTAAAGTCTTTTTCAAGAAGCGCCGTTTGAACCGTACTTTCGTGAGTATTATTCCTACGCTAAACGAAGTGGTAGAAACCGTTGCCAAGGGAGAGCATACAAGCTATTTGCCTCAAACTCAGAACGAAGAGGAGCAAGTACGTGTTATTGAAGAAGCGGTTGCAAATGCACCAGTGGCAACTGATGACCTAACAAAAATTGAGGGTATCGGTCCAAAAATTGCTGAAATATTAAATAGTAATGGTATCTTAACTTTTGAGCAACTAGCAGCCAGCAGTGCAGAAAGCATTAAGGAAATGTTGACCAATGCTGGTCCTCGATACGCCGTTCACGAACCTGCTACTTGGTCAAAGCAAGCTGCAATGGCAGCCGCAGGTGACTGGGAAGAATTGAAAGCGTATCAAGACATATTAGACGGCGGAAAAGAACCAGAGGTTTCAACCGAAGAATAGATTTAGTTGTTATCATCAAGAAACAATTCCAAAAGGGATAGACTCATTACCGAAGCTATCCCTTTTTGCGTTGAATAAGTAAAACAACCAGATAACTTTTAAAAAATAGTAGGGGATAATGTCTCGAAACGAATCTTTTACGTCTTAATAAATAATCAATAGCTTAACATTAGTTAATCACTAAATAGTGATGAAAAACAACTGATTTCCCATGACAAAAAAATGGTGTGAAAGTAGGGTAGTGCAGATAAAAGATGAATCTCCTAACACCAAACGGTTTTGGTTGGAAGTACAGGACGAA
>JAAUTG010000365.1 GCA_012031785.1 Saprospiraceae bacterium
ATAGTATTGAAAATCACCAATACTTCTCTTGTTTCGAAAAGCCTCTTCTAAAACAGGATTTATCTCTGTTTCCTCTTCCATTTTATATACTTGATGCCTATTGAAAGTCTCTAATA
Organism: Saprospiraceae bacterium; assembly: GCA_012031785.1. Classification (GTDB taxonomy): domain Bacteria; phylum Bacteroidota; class Bacteroidia; order Chitinophagales; family Saprospiraceae; genus JAAUTG01. The sequence goes on from JAAUTG010000365.1 coordinate 117, forward strand.
TTTCATCGGCAAGTTTGACTTCATAGACCTGTTCTTTCCACCCAAGATTTTCAGCAATTCATCATACAAAACCGAAGGCATGGTAGCCGTGCCAATATGCACTCTACAATCTAAGCGTAAAAGCATCTTCACTATCTCAATCACCATTGCCCTTGAGTAGTCAGAATAGGTATGAATTTCGTCAAGAATCACATCTGTGCCCTGTACGTCAAGCATCACGGATTCAAAACCCGAAGTGCCAAAAATCATAGCTGCCAATTGATGTGGAGTAAGCACTTTTACTGCCGAACCTGGAAGAGGCTGTAATATTTGTTCATCTATGCGGTTTTTGACTACAATTTTAGAAGTTGCATGCAGCAATCTAATATCCTCATTGGGGACTGTATTTTTGATACGCTCATACATTGCATTGATAGAAGCCTGAAAAGGAAGTGTATAAAAAACTCGTCCTCTACATCTTTTGAGCAAAAAGTCAGTTTTACCTGCACCTGTAGGAGCTACTACGAGTGTATGCTTGCGCGCGTCAAGAGCATCAGTTTTGGAGAGCGGATAAATATCGCTTTGCCTGTCTTTTTGCCAATAAAAACCAAAGTCGGGTATTTCAAATAAAACTTTGAGTTTTTTCTCTGTTTCGTGCATAAAAGCCGATGCAAAATGGTCTGCCGACTTGAGTAAACCTCTTAATGGTGACCAGCTAGCTCGCTTTTTTTTCGCAATAAGCACAAACATATTCGAGAGCCGATTCAGCTTCTTTTAATGAAATAGGCTTGGTGGTTATCCCAAACCTTCCAAATTCTATACCATAAGCAGCCCAATCGTCCCATTCCAAAGATGATTTTCTATCCAGTCTCTATCGTTTTGGTCTAAATCCACTATTCCTCTTCCACTTGGGTCATTTTCAATAGACTTATGATGAGCAATCACTAAATCAATTAAAATATTCCATTCTTCTGTTGGAAAACAGGCAAGAAAGCCAAAGATGATATTTCGTGACGATGTGCAAAATCCCAGTTTCGGTTATCAGCCAGACTATCTCCATTGTGTTGCTGAATCTTGCGCTGAAAGTGAGGGTGCGCTTTTCCTAAGTCGTGTAGTATGGCTCCTTTGCGAGCTAATTCCACGTCAAAACCAAAAGCGTAATGTTTTGCAAATACCTCAATAGCTTGTGTAACTTGCTGCGTATGTTCCAGCAAAGTTAGACTGCCGTAGTTGATACTCTTGGCTAAAATTTGATCTAAGTTTTTTTTCATCATTATTCTCTAATTGGGTTGCCATATACTTTTAACTCTCCATACATCTCAGAAGCATTATCAAAACGATTGTACCCAACTTTGAACATTAGACTTTCATTACTATCAAAAAGCAATTCAAAACCATCAATTACATCAAATTCGCTTTCTGACATTTCTAATAATTCACTTGGCATCATCAAATCTTCGTTTCTACATAGGCAAATACTTTGTCGCAAGGCAACCTCAGCATCTTGTTCATTTGCAAAGCATAAATATAAATGGGGATTGAGCATTACACCTCTATCCAGAATCCCAATGTTTGTTTTGTATTGATTTTTATCTTTATATACATTGATTCCGCCCTTTGCCCAAGTTTTTTCTTGCTGTGTATCAAGTCCCTGATAACTAAGCCTATGTCTCTTTATTTTCTGAATACCTTTTTTATTTAGTAACTCAGGAAATAACTTTTTCTCAATTCCCTCCACAATCGAAGGTGTCAAAAACTGTTGAGAAAAGGTTTCGCTATCTCGCACCGCAGTCCAAGGTTTGATAAAACCAAACTGCCCTGAATATTTGACTACAAAATATTGATTCATAGCTTATAAATTTTTTAATTTTAAAAAAACAAAACCTCACACCAACGCCCCAAACCCAATCCCCGTACTATTTCCAACCCCTACTTCCCAAGCGAACTGCACGGCTCTGGGGTGTCCTTCCACGATGACGGGGCAAAGGGTTGCTTTGATGTCAATGTGGTGGAACGCGTTTTTTTTGATGATGGGCTTGGGGTAGTCCCTATCGAAGCGCACTTGCACGTCGGTGGGGAACTGGAAGCGTTGGAGTTTGTGCTGCAAGGTTTCCGTTAAGTAGGTGTCTGCCAGTTCGTGGTCGGGGAAAAAGTAGCGATGGTACTTTTCGTCGGCGAGTTGGCGTTTGATGAGGATGGGGCTTTGTGCCTTGAACTGTTGTCGCTCGCCAAAGTCGGGAGTTACTTTCAGGATAACTTCTTTGACGTGCATCCCCCAACGGATGTGTTGGTCTTTGAAGATGCCACTCACCGCTTTTTGGTGGAGGTCTTCCATTGGCGAACTGATGTAAAAAGTAGTGCCATTCGGGAAGTCCAACCCACCTTTTTTTGGGATGCCCTTACTCAACCACGAAAGCGAGTAGAGCGAAATATCGTCGTGCAACTCGTTCTCGCCGAGCCATTTGTGAAATGCGCCTACTAGACTTTGCTGGTAGTTGAAGGGGACGATTTCCCTGTTTGCCGATAGTTGAAGATATATTCTCATATTGTTGTTGTTTTTTGTTATTTTCTTTCCTTTTGACGAATGCAAAGTTATACCCACCAGGAGGGGCGAAAATTACCCCCACCCTAAAAAAAGTATATTTTTCATTCCAATTTGCTCAAAAATGCTTTAATTTTTTCTTTAATGTGTTCTTTCAAAGCCAGTGGATAAACGATTTCTACGTGTTCTGTATTAGCTAAAATAAAATTGCTCAACCCTAGAAAATCTTTATTCACCTTGCTTTCAAAGTCCCAAGTTTGAGGCTCGGAGGAGGGGTGAATTTCACTAATAGACTTTGGATACTGTTCTGTAAGGTAGTTATGTGCCTGAGCCTTCAGTTTAAGATGTACCATCACTTGTTCATTCTTGACAATCCTAAATACATCAGTTTTTTCTGCGATGTAGCCACCGCCTTGCCATTTCTGGTCAGTTACTTCTACTCGCTCTATCCTCGCTAACTTATAGTGCCTTGTCTCTCGTATTTCTATATCAAAGGCTTGCAAAGTATCCAACTCTACGTCAAGATGAAAAGGCTCTACTAATCTGTCTTTGAGAGTGCCGCTGTTGCTACGGTAATTTTTTAGAACTACGCTCTTTCGTTCTTTCATCGCCAAATTTAAGTTATCTATTTTATCCAACGCTGGACGGCGCAGCGCACGCAAGCCTAATTCTTGAAAGTTGTAGAGATTTGCCAATTTCCCTTCGATGTACATGGCTTGTTTTTCGCCATAAAGCCGATAAAGCGCATCTTTTATTTGCCTCTATCTGTTTCGGAAAGTGGTTGCAAGTATTCGAGTGTTCTAAAGCTTTTGTCAAGAAGAATCGTGTAACGATAAGGGGGCTTTTTCTACTTCGACGGAGATACCAATGTTGCGAATCAATTCAATATCTTCCTTCATCGAAGATGGTGAAATTTCAAAAAAACGCGCTAATTCTGCTTTAGAAAAAGTATTAGGATTTGATAAGATGCGAAATAATAGCCTTACAATTCGTTCTGCTCTTGTCATAACTTTCTGAGGTTGAGGTCAATAAAATAGTCTTCAGATGCTGCCATTGTTTTGGTCATTTGTTATTTACTCATTTTTTTTATTGTACCATATAGCGTTTGGCTTTATAGAAACAACGCTTTTTAATTTAAACAAAAATTATACAATTGATAAAATAAAATAGTTTAAAAACGAAGAATAAAATATAAACTTATTTAAAATTTATATTTTTAGCACCATCTAAATATTTTTTATAATTTTATTTACAAGATACAATTGTTTTTTTGCAATTTGTTGAGGAAAATACAATTATCTAACTTAAAGGAGAGCGGATTTAAAAATAAATCATGAAGGTTTTAGAAATCACAACTTCACGATAAATATTTATTAATCAACATCTTTACAGGATACCAGGCTGCAAAGAAGCCTATAGCAAGCACTGTTATAAACGAAAAAAACACATCAGTAAATTTTACAGCAACAGGATAGGACATCAATTATAAACGATCCGCTTCCGGACAGCTTTACAATTCCAAACCTCATTTGCACCCAACATATGATGAACCCAAGCAAAGTGCCGGCGATAGCACCGAAGACACTGATCATCAAACCTTCATTCAGAAAATTTTCTTGATCATAATTTATTCCGCTCCCATCGCTCTGAAAAGTATGGAATATCGTTTCTTTTTTTTCAATTAATTTAAGCAATAACATTAAGGTAACCTTAAGTGAACTATTTGGAAATGAGGCCTACC
>JAAUTG010000059.1 GCA_012031785.1 Saprospiraceae bacterium
ACTGGTGCTAAATGTGCAGTTGGAGCGAATGCAAAAACGCCAGATAAGTCATTAAATAGTACATCAACCAAATGTTGATACTATGAAAGATGAACCATCCTGGTCGTTGTAATTGACGAATGGTTTGGATACCTTCTCCAAAACCTACTACCAAATTTTGTATTTTTTTCACCAACTTACTCTGCATCAATGATTTGCGAAAAAACCAAAGCGTAGTAGCTATAACCGCCAAGCCTGCAAAACCAAACCACAAAAGGTTCACTTTGGAAGATAAATTCTCCCAACTGGCGTTTTTCACTACATAATTCCAAAGTGTGTCGAACTCCAAAGCGAATCCAAGCAGCATAACCACTGCTAACGCCAGCAAATCCATCATCCTGTCTGCCACCACTGTACCTAGCACCTGCTCTGTGGGTATGCGTTCATAGCGAGACAAAGTGCCTGCTCGAATTACCTCTCCGATTCTTGGAAAGCCTAAGTTGGCGAAATAACCTAACATAATAGAAAAAAAGCCATTAAAAAATCTAGGTGCATATCCTAATGGCTGAATCAACATAAACCATCGAGTGGTTCTGCTCCAGTTGCTAATCATGAAGGCAACAATCACCGAACCAATCCAAAAGAAGTTGGTGTTTCTAAAATCCGTAAGAATTTTTTGCACCAAACTACAGGAAGCTGCTGCAATACCTTGACTCTCACAATAGACTTGATAATCAGCACTTTGCTTTTTATAAAGTAAGTACAAAATTATCACACCAAAACTAACAAACAGTAGGGCTTTTGCGATATTAAGCAAGATTTGTTTGAATGACATTCCTAAAAGTAATATGATAATTAATCGAAGTTAATCCACTAAAAAAGACAAGACAATTTGCTAACAAATGAGTAAGTGAAGTTGGGCAATTTGCTCTTTTCCGAAATACAAATACTTTAAAACACTCAGCCCACATGCTTGACATATCAACTTCATCACTTACTGTAAAATATGGTTGTTTTCATCCACAAAGACAATATTGGGATGGAAAGTCTTGGCTTCTTCAAAATCCATGAAACCATAGCCAATAATAATAATGATGTCATCTAATTGCACTCTTCTTGCTGCTGCACCATTAAGGCAAATAATGCCTGACTTGCGTTCGCCTTTGATGACATAAGTCTCAAATCGTTCGCCATTGTTGTTGTTAACGATTTGTACGCGCTCTCCTTCAATCAAATTAGCAGCTTCCATCAATATTTCATCAATCGTGATGCTGCCTTGATAATTCAAATTGGCTTCCGTCACTCTAGCGCGATGAATTTTAGACTTAAATCGTTGTATCCACATAATTTGGATGAATTTTTCAATTCGTAAATTTTATAAAGATTTTGCCTTACTTGGACGTTTACATAAGACATTTGGTCACTGATTAAGTTCTACGCTGCATTCAATATGATAAACGGATTTTGATACCACTCTATTTCTCAACTTTATTGTAAGAATAGGTTGTCAATCAACCGCACATCGCCTAACCAAGCTGCCACACAAGCCAAAGCTGATTGGTCAGAAAATTGAGTAATTGGCAATAAAGTCTTGGAATCAACAATTTCAAAATAATCTACTTTAAATCCTTCACTTTCCAAACGATGTTTCGCTTGTGTTTGAATATCCGTAGGTATTGCATGAGGTGTTTGGGCTTTTGCATGTTGAAGCACTTGATAAATCAGTGGTGCTTTATTTCTTTGTTGAGCATCCAATCGTTTATTTCTGGAACTCATTGCTAAACCGTCCTCTTCTCTAACCGTTGGACATGGGATGAGTTGAGTAGGTAGTCCAGCGTACTCAATTAATTGTCTTACAATAGCTTGCTGTTGATAATCCTTCAATCCCATGTACAAATGATTGGGTTGTACTAAATACAACAAGCGATACATGACCTGAATAACCCCTGTAAAATGTCCAGGACGGTAAACACCTTCTAGCACCTGTGTCAAACTGCCAAAATCGTAATCTGGAATACTTTTCAGCGTGGCGGGATAGATAGAGCGCACCGTAGGTAGGAATAATAAATCATTATCTAATGATTCCAACAAAGCTACATCATCGGACAAGGTGCGTGGATAATTTTGTAAATCCGATGCCTGATTGAATTGAGTAGGATTTACAAATATACTACAAACAGAATAATCTTTACGTGCTTTTGCCTCGTTTATCAAGGAAGAATGACCAGCATGTAAAGCACCCATTGTGGGAGAAAATCCAATTGATTTACCTTGCTTACGAAGCTGATTAAGATGCAAATGAAGCGTCGCCACGGTAGTAATAATACGCATATCAAAGACAATCAAATAAAAGAAGCGCGAATATAGGTTAAGAAGTTACTTTTCTTATTTTTTTTAGATTTTTTTTATAACTTTGCAAACCTTTTTAAGCAAAGGCTTAAAAAACAAATAAAAATGAGCTTTTTTGTTTACAACGAAAAATGAAAACGTAGTTTCTAACCCGTTTTTAAGAAATTGTTTTAGTTATTTTAGTGATTAGCCTAATCGTGCCAAACGGTGTTCATGCACTGTTAAACACGACAAATAAGATAAAAGGCTTTAGGACGTACAATATTAAATTGAATTTATGAGCAAGAAGAAAGTGCTGCTTGTAACGCAGGAGTTAGATCCTTATACTGCGTTTTCTGAGGTCTCTGTTATGGCTCGTCAATTGCCTCAATATATTTTGGAGAAAGGAATGGAGATACGTGTGCTGATGCCACGTTACGGGAGTATCAACGAACGAAGACATCGTTTACATGAGGTGGTACGACTTTCAGGAATGAATATTATTGTAGATGATGACGATTTCCCACTTATCATTAAAGTTGCTTCGCTGCCGGGTGCGCGATTGCAAGTTTATTTCCTAGATAACGATGACTTTTTTAAGCGAAAACAAGTCTTTGAAGAAGAAGATGGTACACCGTTTGACGATAATGCCGACCGTATGGTTTTCTTTTGTAAAGGCGTGCTAGAAACTGTAAAAAAATTCGGTTGGGCACCTGATATTATTCATTGTCACGGTTGGATGACTAGCTTGATACCTCTGTATGTAAAGTCAGCTTACAGTAGAGAACCTCTTTTTCAGGATTCAAAAGTGATTTATTCGGTTTACAATGAAACCTATGACGCGAGTTTCAACGATAGTTTTACGACTAAAGCATCCATCAATAACATGGAATCTGGGCAATTAGATGCTTACATGAACGGAACAGGCGTTAGCTTACATGGTGGAGCTATCCATTTTGCAGATGCTTTGATATATGGCAGTGAGCAACTTTCACCTAGTATTTTGGACAAACTCGTGATGACAGATAAACCAGTGATGCCATTTCATGAAGTTGCACAATATGCAGAGGCTTGCATAGATTTCTATCATACCCTTTTGGAGGAAAAAGTGGAATCATAAAAGTAAAGTTCTAATTTTGTAAAACACTTTTCTTAAATTTGTAAATCAAATATTCATGTCTAACCAATTATTTGACATCATCAAAAGTCAACTTTCTGAACAAGTAGTTGATCAACTTAGCACTCAAATTGGAAATCCGAACAAAGATAAAACCATGCTTGCAACAGATGGAATTATCAATACTTTGATTGGTGCTTTAGCCAAAAACGCATCTACGCCTGAAGGGGTGAAGTCGCTCGACAATGCACTAGAAAGAGACCATGATGGAAGTTTGCTAGATAATTTTTTGGGCGTATTGACTGGTAATACTCAGGCTGGGGATCGTCAGGTGGATGGACTGGGTATCGTCATGCACTTGTTGGGCAACCAAACAACTGGTGCAGTGGATATGATAACTAAAATGAGTGGATTGGACAGAAATAAAACTTCTCGTTTGCTCATCATGTTAGCACCTGTGGTGTTGTCTGCCTTAGGAAAGGTTAAAAAAACAAAATGGATTGGATACGAATAATATTCAAAATCTACTTAATGATACCGTAGAGAAGCAGCATCAGAATGAACAAAATCCTACCATGAACTTGATTACCAAGTTTTTGGATAAAAATAACGATGGTAAAGTCACAGAAGAAATTGCAAGTATTGGTATGAAAATGCTTGGTAATTTATTGAAAAGAAAGTAGTGATATCAATGATTGGTGATGGAATAATACAAAAATTAGTAGATCAGAACTACAAATACTGATTTTCGTATTATTTCATCACTTTCCCCCAAAATGATAATTTGTTTTTATCTTGTTCAATGCAGTACGTATTACTATGTTAACTAATTTATCCGCAAAGCACTTATATTTAGTCACTTTAAATTTGTAATCCGAATTTATGTTTGGTATTAATATTTATTTGCGATTTGCCTTAATCTCGCTGCTCGTACTAGGTGGCTTAGCGATGTCTATTGCGTGGGGATTTTGGTATGGCTTTTTTTTCATCTTAGCAGGTCTATTTCTCTTTGCAGGCTATGTGCTACTTGGCACAATCCAATCAGCTGCCATGATTTTACAACAAACAGGTAACGTGGATGAAGTAGAGAAAAGATTGAATCTGATTCTGAATCCTAATTGGCTGTACTCTATTAATCGGGCTTTTTATTATATGCTCAAAGGAACTATTGCAAGTCAGCGTAAGCAATTGGATGAGAGCGAAGAATGGTTGCTCAAGGCACAAGGCATTACCATGCCAAGCAATGAAAAAGCCATGATAGAACTTCAATTAGCCAGTATTAACACTTCGAAAGGAAAGTGGAAACAAGCAGAAGCCAATATGAGAACAATCAAACAACTTAAAATTACGGAGCCTGCTCTAAAACAACAAATTACCGAATTTGAAAAAGTTTTTGCACAGCGAGGACAAGCCAAAGCTGCGACCAAAATGGGTGGTATAAATCCAAACATGGTAAAATCTGGAGGGAAGCGTCGTCGTCCAAAAATGAGATAATTAATTTTTCATCTCCATCCGTACAAAACAATCAAAATATACCGATAGGCAAAACTGGATTAACTCTAGTTTTTGCCTATCAAACGCTCTATTGCTTGTGACACAGCAGTAAAATTAAATCCACTCCAGACCTTTTCTAGCTTTTGCTTAATTTCTGGTAGCGACAAATTACCTATACTACCTTCGTGAGTATGCTGAATTTTACCTTCAAAGTGAAATGTTCCTTCTCCACCATTTTTCCTATTTTTGATACGCCTCTCGGAAGGTAATCCATTCAATACTTCTTGATTAACTGCTTCTACTGTATAAAGGTGCTGGTATTTTGAGTCATCTAAAATATTTTGATGGACTTCGATGAGCGGCATTGCGAACTGTATAATTTCTAAACAGCTTTTCATAGTAGCAATAGCTGGAAAAACAGTTTCTTTAAGTATTTGAAAATCACGGTGATAGCCGGAAGGTAAATTGCTAGTAATTAAGCTAACAGTTTGCGGAAGTGATAATAATTGATTGCACTTGGCACGAATTAATTCAAAAACATCAGGATTTTTTTTGTGGGGCATGATGCTTGAACCTGTGGTCAATTCTTTTGGTAAGGATAGAAACATAAAGTTTTGGTTACAAAACAAAGTCACGTCCATCGCTAATTTACCTAGCGTATGTGCTACAGCCGCCAGTGCAAAACTTAAAAAAAGCTCAGTTTTACCCCTTCCCATCTGTGCATGTACGACATTGTAATTTAGATCGTGGAAACCCAGTAAATCAGTGGTCATTTTTCGATTCAATGGAAACGAAGAACCGTAGCCAGCCGCAGAACCCAAAGGATTTTGATTAACAATTTGATAAGTGCTTTCTAGCAAGCGCAAATCATCAATCAAAGATTCTGCATAGGCTCCAAACCACAAACCAAATGACGAAACCATTCCAATTTGTAAGTGGGTATAGCCAGGCAAAAGCACAGCTTGATGTTGTTTACTCGCTAGAAGAAAAGTGTGGACTAATTGGTGCAACTGGTGGGCAATTATTTCTATTTCAGCTCTGAAAAATAACCTTAAATCTACTAATACTTGGTCGTTGCGAGAGCGTCCACTATGTATTTTTTCCCAACGTCGCCCAGTTGCTGCGTCAACAACCATTCAATTTGCGAGTGAATATCTTCTACATTTTCCGCAATTTTAAAATCACCTTGAAAAATATTGATATAAATTTCTTTCAAAGCATTTTGTAGCAATACCAGTTCCTCTGCTTTTAACAAACCAATAGATTCTAGCATTGCAATATGCGCCAATGAGCCAAGCACATCATATTTTGCCAGTTGCAAATCCATTTCTCTATCTTGCCCTACCGTGAATTGTTCTATATTTTCAAAAATGGAATATTCTTTTTGCCAAAGTTTCATCTGCGCAAGATGGTTTAAATAATTTGGTTAGGATTTAGTCATTATGTGTGTATAGGGAAATAGCTTAAAGACTTGCTACCTACCCTGATCAACCAAGCATTATTCATTCATCAAAGCAGCTTGATAGCGAGGAAGTAACTCTTTGAATTTTTTTACAGTATCGTCTAGGGATTGAAAAGATAAACCGCCCGAAGCATTGCGATGTCCGCCGCCTTTGAAATGTTTCTGAGCAATTTCTTGTACCGAAAAATCACCTTTTGAGCGTAAAGAAATTTTCACAATGGTAGGTTGTTCTGTGATAAAAACTGCCATTTTGACATTTCTTACTTTCAATAAATGATTCACAATACCTTCCGTATCCCCTCTCGAAATACTGAATTTCACGTAATCGTCCTTGGTTAAAGTGATAATACCTGTGTTGTATTCTTCCAGTATTTCCATTCGATTGTTTAGGCAATGTCCTAACAGGCGCAAATGTTTTTCCTTTAAAGAATTGAAAATCAAGTCTTGAAGTTCATAGTCATTTACTCCAAACTCTACCAAATCCGCTACAACGCGATATAATTTAGGAGAAGTTCCGTACTTGAAAGACCCTGTGTCGGTAAGAATACCAGTCATAATGGATTCAGCGATGGTCAGGTCCATTTTATCAAGATGCCCAATCAAACCAAGAAAGTCGTAAATCATTTCGCAGGTAGAACTGGCATCGGGTTCGGACATTACGAAATGTGCAAATGGCTCAGGGTCTAAATGGTGGTCAATCATCACAATTTTGGCTCTGGTTTGTTGGTTTAGCATTTCTCCCAACTTATCAATTCTATCTAAAGCATTGAAATCTAAACAAAAGACAACATCTGCTCTTTCCACCAATTCTTTAGAACGCTCTTGTTTAATGTCATAAACTATAATATCTTGAATGCCAGGCATCCACTCCAAGAAATCGGGATATTCAGAAGGAATGACCATCCAAACTGTATGGCCAAGCGTTTGTAGATAGAAATACATGGCTAACGTAGAACCTATGGCATCTCCATCAGGATTGCGATGTGAAGTAATCACAATTTCTTTTGGGTAGGATAAGATTTTTTTTAGCTCTTCTAAATTTTCCATGAAGGGTTTAATTATTTTATATTTTAGATGACACTTTCGTTTTGTTTATGGCTTGGTCATAATCACTATTAAGTAGCTGTATTTTACCTGTTTGATAAAAGTTTTTACTAGACAGGTAAAATGCAAATATCTTTAGTTTAACTCATATTTCCAAAAAAATAATTGTTATTCAATGAAAGTTTTACGCTCAAGTTCGAGCCATCGAAAGCCTATCATCTCACTGAATGACAATATTTTACACATTCAAATAAGACATCAGGCTGTCATAGCGTTCTTGCAGCGTTTCTAAATAATCGCTTTCATTGAAAGATGCTTTGATTGTGTACTTAAAGCGCGTTAAAGTGGCAATAATGTTTTGGATGTATTGTGAGTTGAGCTTTAAAGTAATTTGTAGTTGCGAAGAATACACATCATTGGTGATAAAGGTACTCAAAATAGAAGCTCCTTCTGACTCAATAATTCGGGCAATCTCAGCAAGCGAGTAGTCGCGTTTATTAACTTCAAGCACCAAAATAGTCCCATTTTCAGCAAAAGAACCTATGCGAGCAAAGTGGTGCAACAAATCCTCTTGACTAACTAATCCAATATAGTTATTATCATAATCTACAACAGGAATAATAGTCAATCATATTGCGCCAACATACGCATCACCTCGTAGATGTGGTCATTATTTCTCACAATCACTTGTGGTAATGACAAACTATAAGAGCCTACTGGCTCGTCCACGTCGTTTTCTAGAATATCATCTTCGGAGACAATCCCTAGAAGTTGGGTATTATTCACTATCGGTAAATGACGAACATAAAAGTCGTTCATAATGCCGAGAGCTTCTTCTCCAGAATCTGAGGTACGAAGCGGAACAATGGTATTGGAAATCAAGCTCTCTGCTGTCATATTTATTTGTTTTATATTCTTTGGCAATTTATCACTCCATCGTATAGCACAAAGAATCAATTATAATCTACAACACCTATCTTGACTTTCTGTTGTACGAAATCTTGTCATACTAAAACTAAATTCATTTGTGAGAATGAATTGCGAAAATTCGTCTTGTCCACACTTAAATCTTAAAAATCCTATAAGTTCTGATTTACGTCAGAAATGCTTAATATAAGGTAAGAATGAATTTTTTAAAGATTCTAACCAAAATAATGTTTTGAAATTTCATTTTTAATCAAGAAATTTGTTCTATGAAAATAGCATTAATCACAGACCTACACATCGGAAAGCCAGAAGAAGATACCTTTCATGTGGATGTGAGACAAAATTTCCTACATATCCTTCAGCAGGTACAGCAATATCAGCCCGAGCATTTGATTATCAACGGCGATTTAAGCTACATGGTTGGTAATTTAGACACTTATCTTTGGATGAAGTCACATTTAGATGCTCTCGCAATTCCTTATGATATGATTACTGGAAATCATGATGACGCTGGGTTGCTGGCGGAAGCATTTGACCGTCAAGCTGATTATCATAATGGATACCTTTTTTACAAAAGGCAATTGCAAGATTGGAATTGTTTATTCTTGGATACTGCTCCGAAAATGCTCTCTCCAACTCAGTTGCTTTGGCTAGAAGAACAGATGAATAGCAGTCGCGGCAAAAATGTAATGATTTTTATGCACCATCCACCAGTACAAGTGGGCGCACCTTTCATGGATATTCATCATAGTTTATTGAATCAAGCAGAAGTGCAAGCTATTTTAGCCACCTACGATAAGGTGATTCCCGTTTTTTGTGGACATTATCATACAGAAAAAACGATTGCGTTTCAAAATTTAATTGTACAAATAACGCCTTCTTGTTTTTTTCAAATAGACCCTTATAGTGTTGATTTTCAAATAGATGATTATCGTATTGCGTATCGTCAAATTGATATTGCGCCAGATAGTTGGCGAAGTACGGTTCGGTATTTTAAAGGACATCCTCTTCCCAAACAGGAGCAGACGTGTTGAAAGTGCTATCATAGAATGAAGAGTTTGGAGGATTAAATTCAATTTTTTGCTCTTTACCCAAGTAACTTCTACGTCTAGTTTTTAGTAGTTGAACTACTTGGCTGCTTGCGAGTGGGCGGTATTTTTTTTGTAATAAGGTGGAAAAGAAGTGCTGGTGTAAAGGGAATAAGGCTGTTCGTGTAAGAGTGGAAAGCGATAAACCTGAATGAAGCTCAATAAGAATACTTCAAATTGCTTTAAATCAATGTTCCTAGAATTGGGGCGCAAATGATAGCCTAAATAAGCAATTGTTCCATCTTTATTCCAAAAAAAATGAAGCCAAACTCGCACCCCATCTATATCCATACCTACATATTCAGCGTGTGCGTGCATTTCTTCATACATGGAATTGAGCTTTTCAAAAGCACCTTTGAGATCATTATTACTAACTTCTAGTAAGCCTAGTTCGTACTTCACCACTAACTTTTCGTACTCTTCTTCATAAGTACCTATTTGAAATACTCTTGGTAACACAAATTCAATAGGATGCTCAATAAACGTTTGGTTTGTTGGCAACAGTAACATGAAATTTGAAATTACCAGTAAATAAGTCGAGTACATTGATGTAATTGCTGTCTGTTTTGTTTAATAATAGACGCTAAGTATTTTTTAATTGGCTTTGAACCATTAGTATTTTTACACTTAAACAAAATTGCGAATAGCTAATACGGTTTCAGTGTAAAATACTAATGATTATAGTAAATTATTGTTTTACAACGCTTTTATCTTAATGTTGCGAAACCAAACCTTGTCACCATGTCTTGCAAAGAGAATTTTCCTTTCTTTGAACGACCAAAATCTGCCATATCTTTAAACTTACTTTTTGCTATCATATCGTACCAAGCCTGATCCCAAAGTGTTGTCTCCACCACTTTTTTACCATTAAGCCAATGTTCTAAGCGACCATTTTTAGATACGATGCGCACTTTGTTCCACTCGCCAACTGGTTTAACTGTTTCTACACTAGACGCAATCAAATCATACAAATCACCTGCTCGGTGCTTATTGATTTTTGCATCTGGATGACAAGTATTGTCTAGCACTTGCATTTCTGGACCTGTGCGCCATGGTGTTGGATATTTATCATCTTCTACTACGTAAAACATAATACCACTATTACCGCAAGGTGCAATTTTCCATTCTAAGCGGAAGTCAAAATTCTCAAATTCTTGGTCAGTCACAATGTCACCACCATCTTTCTCTAAAGGGTCAAACACTAAAGCCCCCTCTTCACTTTTCCAACTTTTCCCAACTGGCTTGTTACCGTATCTGTGCCATCCCGCAAGACTTTTACCATCAAAAAGTAATTTCCATCCTGCTTTCTGTTCTTCTGTACTTAGCGTATTGGGTGCGCTTTGCAAATCTTCATCAAGTACAATTTGTGGCGTGTTTAAGTTCAATACTTTTGAAGAATTACCCCAAAAAAGGAGTACAGGAATAGCGATTAAAACTGCAAAAACAAATTTCATGTGTTGTTAGATTTTGTTTATTTGTAAAAAATGGCTTTGAATTATCAACAACCAATTTAACCAAGACCAAAGAATGCTTTATGAATTAAATGGCGTTCACTCGTTTGTAGGTACTATAATTTTCTGACTTTTATGTTCTTGAAGTAAATAGGATGTCCATGATCCTGTAAACCGATGTATCCTTCCTTAGCCTGCGCAAAGTTTGGATATTCTTTAAATTTACTGTTGGCAACCAAGTTTTTGAATGATTCACTATTTACTTCATACTCAATGGTTTTATTTCCGTTAAGATAGTGCGTTACCTTGCCGTTGTTCACTACAATTTTTGCAGTATTCCATGTTCCGATTGGCTTTAAGTAGCTTGCTGGAGCAGATTGTAAATCGTAGTTGTCACCTGTCAAATGCTTCTTCATTTGCTCTGCACCGTACATTTGAATATAAGTTGCATCATCAAGTAATTGATATTCAGGAGCATTTTGCCAAATTGTTTTATCTGCTTCCTCTTTTACAAAATATAAAATACCACTATTGGCGGAATCAGTAAGCATAAAGTCGGTTTGAAACTCAAAATTACTATATTTTTCTTTTGTGATGATGTCTCCACTACCTTCACCGGGTAGCAAAGAGAATTTGCCATCCTGCGCCTGCCAAGTGATAGGCAAAGTATCTCGGTTGTAACCACGCCAAAGACTGGTAGAAGTTCCATCGAATAACAATTCCCAACCTTCAGATTGTTCAGTTGCGGTCAAGATATTATCTGATGACGCTACCTGTGTAGTTGTGTTTTGTGACTGCGGTTGACAACTGCAACCTAACACGAGGAATAATCCGTAAGCAATATACGCTTTTTTAAAAACATAGTATGGTCATTTTTTGTTTTAATGTCAAATTATTTGGCTTGCAAAAGAAATTATGACAAATATTTTTCTTTAGTCAGTTGTAAATGGTGTAACTCATGTCCAGCAATCATAAAACCGATAGCTCTTGTACTTGCTACTCCTGCTGCCAGTGTTCCCATTCTCAACAATTCTTCGTTTCCAAAATGCTTGAATAGATGTATAGTAGCTGCTCGTACCGCCTGATATTCTTCTAGGATGGAAGTGGGCGTTCGGTGCGTAGCATCTAAGTTTGCAACAAATAAATTTTGATCGAAACTCGCAAGCGGCGTGCTATCCCCCCTTCCAATACGCAACGCTCGATATGCAAATACGCGCTCTGTATCTATGACATGAATCCAAGACACCTTTAACGTCCATTTATTTGGTGCGTAGCTAAATTCCCATTTGTCATCAGGAACTACATTCAACAAATCAAGAGTAGTATTTAATTGGCTGGATAGTGCAGCCAAAATGTCAGTATGCCGCACTTGACTGATATACTTATGATAAAATTCAGGATACTCTATGATGGCAGGTTGTTGGTTCATCTTTGTTTATTATTTTTGTTGCTTCACTTGTAATTTAGGTTATGCAACTGGTTATGGTTATTTGTTGGTAAGTTTGTTTGATAGGCTTCTAGGTTTGAACCTTCTAAACGTTTTACCACAAAGTAAAGGTTAACTGCGTGATACGAATTATTAATCATCTTGACAGATAACCAAATAAACGTTTCGACAAATGAACAATTTGCTTAACGTTAACTTGTAAATCTTGGTCAAAGATAGTGTTTTACATTAGTTTTGCTAAAACATTTACTAAAATATTAGGAAGCGTGGTATTTTTCTTTTAAAATATTTTTTGTTTTCAAGTGAGTTACAAATATGAAAGTTTGGATTACAATTGGTTTATTGATACTCTCTAATGCGTTTATGACTTTAGCGTGGTATGGACATTTGAAGTTTTCGGAGTGGAAATGGTTCAGCAAATTAGGTTTAGTAGCTGTTGTGTTAATAAGCTGGGGTATCGCTCTTTTTGAATACTGCTTTCAAGTACCTGCGAACCGAATCGGCTTTAAAGGGCATGGCGGTCCGTTTTCATTAGTTGAATTAAAGGTATTGCAAGAAGTTATCACATTGTGCGTGTTTATGGTATTCACTGTGCTAGTATTTCGCAACGAAACTTTCCGTTGGAATCATTTGATTGGATTTTTATTTTTGATTTTGGCAGTTTTTTTTGTATTCAAGAGATAAGTTGTGGTTGGATAGAGACTAAGTTTTATCAATAGTTTATAACCATTTTCTTCGTCTAAAGTAGTAAAGCATGAGTAAAGACAAGACAAGCATAGCAAATAATAAAATAAAGTAGCCATTTTTGGTATGCAATTCAGGCATGTTGTCAAAATTCATTCCATAAACTCCAGCTAAGAAGGTAAGTGGAATGAAAATGGTAGAAATAATAGTTAGCACCTGAATGACACCATTCGTTTGAAAACTCAGCACTGCTAGATACAGTTCGTGCAAACCATATAACATGTCTCGATAAGTTTCTACTCCTTCAATCACTTGATTAATATGATCATTCAAGTCTCTGATATAGAAAGAAGTAGATTCTTCTATCAGCTCATGGTCTGATTCATAAAAACGATTGCATACCTCCCGCATTGGCACCAGTTGCTTGCGGAGTAGCAGCATCTGCTGTTTAAGATGGTGAATGCGTTCTTTGATTTCCAAGCGAGCATATTGCAGCACTTCTTTTTCTAAATCCTGAATCACTTCCTCTACTTGATCCAATACTTCATAAAGGTTAAGAATCATAACATCCACCAAAGCATAAGCCAAATAGTCTGATTTTCGTTTTCTTAAACGCGATTTTGGGCTAGTGATTCGCTCTCGAACTTTGTAAAACAAGTCGTAATCATCTTCTTGAAAAGATAACACAAAATCTGCTCCGAAAAAGATGGAAACGTGTTCAGTTTGAATGGAATGGCTGGTTCTATCAAAGGTAATGCACTTGAGTTGTATAAAAATACCATTATCATACTCATCCAATTTAGGACGTTCGTGTATGTTTACTATATCTTCTAACATTAAAGGATGTAAATCAAACGCATGTCCGATTTCCTGAATGAGTAAAGTGTCGTGTAATCCGCGCACGTCGTACCATTGCACCAAGTTGGTCAAAGGGCGCACCACGTTAGTGATGGATATGTTGTCTAACATTTGATTGTTGAACCCATCAGCGTTGAACTCGAGGTAATGAATATTTATTTTTTCTACTTTTCTGTCGCCTGTAAAAATGACCGAACCAGGTGACATGCCTGAACGTTGACCTTTTTTCTTGGACATAATTAAAGTGTTTTGAATGGTCTTAATGATGAGTCATAAATTTCGATTTAAGCACACTTACTAATTGATAATGAATTAGTAAGTAATATATAGCAGCCAGATAATCAAGGTATTTACTCATGCAGTGCCACATATTGTAGCCAATGGTACACCACAATACTACTTGCCATTGCGACATTCATTGAAAGATTTACGCCGTACATGGGGAGGTGTACAACTTGGTCTGCCAGCGCCAATACACTTTCCGAAATACCTTGCTGCTCGCCACCTGCCATCAGTAGTAATGGGAATTGGGGTTGCCAATCAAAGTAAGGAACACTGTTCGTCGTGATTTCAAGCGCCACTAAAGTATGCGTCTCCTTCAAAGCCAAGAGCGCGTCCCAACTTGAAAGTGTATGAAAATTGACATACTGATCAGTTGACCGCGAAACGCGACTTAGTTTTTTAGCTGGTGTTTCGCCATAATGATTAAAAAGAATTACTTGCTCTAAACGAGCAGCATCCGCCAAGCGCAAAATAGCACCAATATTTTGTACATCTTGAATGCCATCCAATAATACACTTATTGGATGGCGATTGGTCTTAATCTGTGCTATCACCGAAGCAACATCGGGATACACTTCTCGAAAATGTTTAACTCTATTGGACACTATGTTCTGGATTTACAATACTTTTAATGATTTTTTAGAGGTATGTAGAACGATTAAAGTCGTAATTCCTAACCTGTAATTAGCAATTGTTGTTGCAAAAAAGACGACATGGCAACGCTTCTGCTTCTGTAAGCCCATGTGCAATTATGTCACCATCAAACCCTATGGTATTTAAAGTATTCATTAAGAAAGGATAAGGCACTACGCCTAAGCCTGCAGCAGCAAATGTTCCATCTATTTTTCTGTCTTTAGCATGAACAATTACAAGATGTTCGCCCAACAAATCCAATCCTTCTTGAATAAGGTATTCTATCTCTTTCGGTGTAGCTACTTCAAATAAATTAGCAGGGTCAAAAACCACTTTTAAATGCTGGCTTTGCATTTCAGTGATTAACTGTTTTGCTTTTTGGGTGGTATTGACTACGTTTGATAATTCAGGTTCAATTAGTAAATCAACATGAGCTGATTCAGCCATTTGTATTGCTTTTTGCATGGTTTCACAAAGTTCTTGCCAAGCTACTCTGGAATTATTTTCTGGATGATCATGCCACATATCGTTCGCATTTTTACTACCCGTACAAAGTGTGATGCTTGAAGTCCCCATTAGCCTTGCATGTTGAATCAACAAAGCCAAACTATCTAAACCTGCCTGTTTCAAAGTCTGGTCAGGATGAATCATATTGAAAGTACCTGAAATTGCTGCCATTTTCAGATTTCTAGTCCTCAATTCAAGTGCTATCTGCTGCGGCAAGCCGTTCGGAATTGAATCGGGCATAGATTTTAGTCCCACACATGCCATATTGAACTGTACGCTTTTGAAACCATCATCACAAACAGCGTCCAGTATTTCAGATAAGTGGAGCCTATGATAAGTTTTTGCGAAAATTCCTAATTGCATTAGAAGCTACCTGTTTTTAAGTCATTCAAATAAATTTCTTTTCCACTTTGTACAGACTGATAAATAGCCAACATTCCCTGTACGGTATGTGTGCCTTGTTCAAGGTTAGTGCCAAATTGTGTTGTACGATTTAAAATCGTATCTGCAAATCCTTCTAGTTGTCGGCGATAGGTGAATCCATCTGCTCCCAAGGGTCGGTGATATTGTCCATCTTCTTCCGAAAAACACTCTACCTCACTGCTTTTAAAATACCAAGGATTAGGAATTTTACCAATAACGCTACCTTTTTCGCCATATATTTGAAAGCCTTCGTGCCAGTCCATCCTTACTGCAATCGTCAAATCAAGATGACCAACAGCACCATTTTCAAACTCCACCTCAATAAACCAACAGTAAGCACCAAATCGTTGGCGTAATTTTGCTCGAAGGCTACCTATTCGACCAGCCAAGAAAGTAGCAGTATCCAGCAAGTGACTGCCATGTGCTAGTAAAAAGTAGCGTTCTTTATCCAATTTTTCATTAAAGTTCGGCTTTATTGCTTTACTGCTTAGTACGGGAAGTGGTTGTAAGTTGTCTGTAAATGGTATAACGGTGCGTACTATCACAATACCAAGCTTTGAAAGCCAACATTTCACCTAAACGATTGTCAATAAAGGTTTTCGCAAAAGCTATATTAGGGTCAAATCGCTTCATGTGAGCCACTTGTATGATTACACCAGTATTTGCAGCAGCCTCTGCTAGTGCTTGGCATTCTGCCAAGGAATGACTTAGCGGCTTTTCTATCAAAACATGCTTACCCGCTTTCACTGCTTGCAAAGCCATTGGTACGTGAAAGCTATCGGCAGTGGCTATTACAACTGCTTCCACAAGAGGGTCATCTAACATTGCTTCATAGTTAGCATAACTAACTTGGGGTTGCCAAACAGCATTCATGCGTTCTCTCAAGTCATCAGCAAAATCACAAATGGCATATAAATCTGTGTTTCGACCTTTTTGACAAGATTCAAAATGAGCAAATTGCGCGATGGGTCCGCAACCCAAAACACCTACTTTTAGTCTGCGATTTTCTTTATTAACCATACACGTTCGGAAAATTCAAAAATAGCCTTTTTTCGGATAACCTTGCCAACAAATAACTAACCCATTGAATCACAGCACAAAAGCAAATTGAGACTTTATTTATGGCTCATTCTTTACGGGTAAGCAATAAAGTAGTAATTTAGCCTTTGCTCAAACTGTTGTACAAATTCAAGTTTACTTAAAGGTGTTTTTCCATATAAGTATTGAGAAAGTAAAGCTACTTTTAGCTGACAATCTAGGGTCATAAAATCGTATAACACCTCTGGACGAGTACCATAGTAGTCAGCAGCACCTTTACCATGCTCAAATACAATCAAAGGTTTATTGCGTAAAATAGTGGCTCGCGCGCCTTGCAATACTTCCATTTCTGCCCCTTCCACATCAATTTTGATGAAATCAATTTTTTCTTCTATTGGGATGATGTTATCGAGTAAATCTATTTCTACTTCTATTTTTTCTTCGCGCTCTTCTGCGCGTGCATACTCTCTAGGACGGAAACCGCTATACGCAGGATTTGTGACGACATAGTTGAAGTGGGTAGTTCCTTTTTTGTTGCTCAAGGCAATCCTAAAGAATAGACAAGTTGATGGGAAATGTTGAACCAGTCCAGCGTAAAAATTTGGTAATGGCTCAAAACAGTAGTGAGTACCGTGAGGAGCAAAACGCAAAATTGTTTTAAAATATCTCCCGTGTGACAGCCGATATCTACACAATTGGATGTGGATGTGCAGACTTTCTTAATAATTTTTGTAGTCTGTAAATCATACCTTTGGTTTTTGGTAAAAGGAATAGGGGACTTTTTTTAAAAATTTTTTCAATGACTCCTTCATGCCGGCAATATTGAATGAAGACACTACAAGTGCCACGCTACTAGCAAGAGCATAAAAATAATACATAACAGTCTGGTGAATAAACATTAATACAACTAATATGACTTAGTTTGCTATTAGACTTTGGTTATTTGCTTTTATTGAGATGCTATTTAAGAAATAAATGAATAGTAATTTTAGGCATCCAAGTGAAGTGCTAAATAATTAAAATTCTAACGTTCAAAGAACAACTGCATCACATCATAGTATGAACAAAAAATAATGGTTTATGGCACTATTTAGACACAAAGATACAAGGATTGTTAGAACTACTTTAATTTTTATGGTTTCTGTTTGCTTCGCACTCAAAAAAAGTCCTGTTTAAAGAGGATAAAATCTACCTATTTCATTGATAATCAGGTATTCAATAAATACTATTGGATTGGTAAAATCGTAAAAAAGGATGTTAAAACAAAAGCTAGTTTCCATAAAGTAATTTAGCAACCATCTATTTGTGTGAGATGTTTAGCAACAAAACGCTTAGCAGATGGCAAAACGCAATACCCTTCACACACTACTTCTACCCCTTTCTACTAAAGCCAGAGAAGATGAAAATGATTTAGGTTTTGGTCAAAAAGTGACCTCTAAAAGGCTTATTCTTTCAAACGGTGGATTTAACATAGAACGTCAAGGTAGTAGAGTTTTTAATCCTTACCAAGACTTAATTGAAGTTTCTTGGGGTAAGTTTTTTTTGCTAATTATCTTGACCTTCATTGGTGTTAATATCTTTTTTGCGATTTGCTTTTTATTGTGTGGTTCGACTGCATTTAGCGGCATTTCTAGCTCTTCTATTTTCTACGATTTTTTGTATCTATTTTTCTTCAGCGTACAAACGTTCACAACTGTAGGCTATGGCAGTATGAGTCCGATGGGAATTGCAGCGAATTTGGTAGCCGCTATTTGTGCTTTAGTAGGATTAATGGGGTTTGCGCTGGCTACAGGATTATTTTTTGCTCGTTTTTCAAAACCCAAATCGCAAATTATATTCAGTTCTAAAGCTATTGTCACTCGCTACAAAGACAACAAGGGTTTCCAATTTAGATTAGCTAATCGTCGTAACAATAAGATTATCAATGCTAAAATAGAAGTGACAGCTTCTTGGTTGGAAGAAATAGATCATAAGATAGAGAGACGGTATGTAAGTTTACCTTTGGAGCGTTCCACAGTGTCAATGCTACCCTTGAATTGGACAGTTGTTCATCCAATCGAAAAAAGTAGCCCGCTTTGCAAAATGAAACCAGAGGATTTTAAGGAAGCGCACATGGAGTTTTTGGTACAACTGGAGGCTTATGACGAAAGTTATTCTCAAACTATTTATACCAATACTTCTTACACTTGGGAGGAAATGCTTTGGGGTGTCCGCTTCAGTCCTATGTACTACACAGATGCGGAAAGTGGAAAAACCATTTTAGAACTTGATAAAATTGACAAAATGGAGCCGTTGGTATGAATTTGGTATTTGGTAGTTTGGTTATTGGCATACCGTACAAGATAGAAAAAACAAATTATTGGAGATTCAGTAGAAAAAGATAGTGCGAAATTCATTTTTTGAGACTTTTTGACCGCTATGAAACTATCGGTTAAAATACAGAGTTGGCTCATTCTTATTGCCT
>JAAUTG010000060.1 GCA_012031785.1 Saprospiraceae bacterium
TTGGTGATGCCAGAGCGCATTGTAGGTAAGGAAGCTCAGTATCACCCACTTTTAGCGACTTGCAAGCGACTTTTAAACATTTTAGAACGCATCACTATTCATCTTGACCAGCCCGACCAGCCTTCTAGTTTTTCTACTAATTTGGAGTTGCCTCATTTTGTTCATCTAATTCCTCGTGCATTGGGAAATCCGAAGCCATTCATTCGTTTGGAAAGTTTAAACGACTATTTGGTGAAGGATTATGAAACTTACACCAGCTTGGATGCGCTTTTGTACTATCCTTATCAATGGGTGTTTCGATACAAAACTAGACTTATCAAATCCTCTATTCTAAGTGTGGTGAAAGACCGAACGCTATTAGGTAATTTAGCACATCGCTTTTTTGAGCAACTTTTGAAACAGGATGTTACCCAGTGGAACAAAGCCCAAGTGGAGCAATGGATAGATGAGCAATCCAAAAAAATGTTTACACAAGAAGGCGCGTCCCTACTGATGTATGGCAGAGAGCCAGATAAAGTAAACTTTTTAAATCGCTTGAAATATGCAGCATGGAGTTTAATTTCCATCCTTCAAAGTAACAATTGGCAAGTACAAGACACAGAAATGGACGTAGTGGGAAAATTCTTGGACTTAGAAATTCGCGCAAAAGCAGATTTGGTACTCAAACGCGGGAAAGAAGTAGCTATCGTAGATTTAAAATGGCGTGGTATTTCTTATCGAGAAAGCATGATACGCAACCAAGAAGATTTACAGTTGGTGCTGTACTCCAAGTTGATAGACGAACCCGATAACTGGGCACATACCTCCTATTTCATCATCGAAAAAGGTAAACTTATTGCTCGTAATACACAGGCTTTTCAGGAAGCTAATCCTATTCAACCCGATGCAGACCACACCGCCGTACACGAAGCAATTCTGAAAAAAATGGAGAAAACTTATCAATGGAGGCAGCAACAAATTGAAAACGGCTGGATAGAAGTACGATGCGACCAAACCAAACACAGCATTGAAGCTATCCTAGAATCAATGAATTTACCTAGTGTTTCTATGGATTTACTCGAAATGAAAAATAGTAGCGCGCCTTTCGATGACTATAAAACTTTAATAAATTTAATATTTTAATATTTGTTTGTAACCGATATGAAAATCTTGCGTAAAAAAAAGAAGACATCCAACGGATGTCCTTCTAAATAATGTTCATGAGATAACTAATTGCCAATAGTAAGTCGCTCTTATAATAATTTTGTCTATCCAACATTTTACATTTTCAACCTTCATTATCACTGGTTGCAGCCTGTGTTTTGATGTTGTTGTAAAATCATTAGAGAAAGAATGTTTTAATGTTCATGGAAAATTTGATACGTGTTGTTCTTCTCTTTCAATGACACAAAGGTGCAGCTTTTTCTAGCTTCCAAAAAGTACGTTTACACTTAATACTGTGTTTTTAAAATTTTAAAATTTTAACTACTTATTTACTTATCAACTACTTATCTTTGCATTGAAATAATCTTACTGCGCCAAATACATATTTAACAAAATCATATATGCACCAAAGTCGTTTATTAAAAATCATCGAAAGGCTGTCACCGCGTCAAAAAGAACAATTTAAAAATTTCGTATGCTCTCCTTATTTTAATCAACATGAAAAGACCACCCAACTACTTTCCCTGATTTACGAGGCTTTAGAGGACACCGAACAATCATTGGATAAAAAGAAGATATTTCAACAACTTTTCCCCAAGCAAACCTTCGATGAGCAAAAACTACATAATATAATGTCGTATTTGCAAAGGTTATACCATCAATTCTTAGCCTTCCAAGCACTTGAATCAAAACCTTTTGTAGAACAATTATATACTTTGGAGGAAGCCTTCAAAACCAGTCAATGGGATGTTTATACCAATCGGTACAAACTATTGGAAAAAAAATTTACAGCAGCATCCCGTTAAGAACGCAGATTACTATTTAAACAGCTACTTTAGTTTATCTCAGCAACGACAATACCGTATAGACCATGTGGATCGTTCGGACCAAGAAGTGGCAAAGTCCATGCTTCAGCATCTCGACTATTTTTTCATTCACGAGAAATTGAGGCAAGCCTGTACCTTGACCATCCACGAAATGTTAGTCAACACCAACTATAATTTTTTTTTTACTGGACGCTGTGTATCAATATGTGAATGAACATTGGGAAGTTCTTAAATTACATCATGGTATTGCTGCTTACTTTACGGTACTAAAAATGTTACGCGATCGCGAAAATCCGATACATTATCATCAGCTCAAAAGTTTGTTGCAAGAAAATGCAGACAAGTTTAGTTCAGAAAGCCTTAACGATCTTTACAGCTTTACCACTAACTTTTGTATCATGCGCATCAACCAAAATGATGTTTCTTACAAAAGAGAACTTTTTGAAATTTATCAACAAAGTTTAAAAAACGAGGTGCTGCTCCAGCATGGAAAACTTGACGGTTGGGTATATAAAAATATTGCTACCTTGGGCTGCAACTTGAAAGAATACAATTGGACTTTTCATTTTATTGAGAATTACAAAGAAAAAATACCTTCGAGCCAAAAAAACAACGCCTACAATTACAGCTTAGCTTATTACCACTTGAGCAGAAAAGATTACAATTCTTCCATGCGTTTGTTGCAAGAAGTAGAATTTACAGAAGTACATTACCATCTAAGCGGAAATTTACTACTCATGCGCAGCTACTATGAACTCAACGATACCGAATCTTTGCTTTCGCTGCTAGAGAGTATGCGCCTTTACGTCCTACGAAGCAAAAAACTAATCGGTACAGAAAAAAAAAGGCTACACCAACTTAATTCGATTTACCAAAAGTTTGGTATTGCTGCGTAGCGATAAAGATTTTTTAAGACTAGACACTTTTCAAAATAAATACCAATCCCTGATGGATAAAATAACATCAACCAAAAACATCATTGCTAAAAGTTGGCTAGAAGGCAAATGCCAAGAATTAACAGGTGCAGAAACGAATGAAATACGAGAACAATACGGATAATTTTTGCTGTACGGTTAGTTGTTTGTGATTTGCCTTCATCTCAATAAATAGTGCTTTTTATAGGGAATGAGCAATAGATGGGCTAACATTTTTATTTGCAACTTATTCATTATCAAATAATAAACTCGTAACTTATCACTCCTGATTTACATCCATCACTAGGTTCAATAACCTACTTTCGCAAATCCTCCAGAAACGTTCGAACTGCTGCAAAAGAAACAGGTTTATCCTCAAAATACGCAATAATAGCTTCCATTTCACCGTTCCTTGCTCCTAAATGATGCAGCATATTCTGGAGGTGCATTTTCATGTGCCCTTTTTGGATGCCTGTTGTGATTAAAGACTTTACGGCAGCGAAATTTTGCGCTAACCCTACTGCTGCAATAATCTCCATCAACTCCACTGCGCTTGGATTACCCAACAACTCGAGTGCGCGATGGGCTAAAGGGTGAAGTTTCGTCAACCCTCCCACTGTACCTATTGCCATTGGCACTTCCAATTCAAAAGTAAATACACCTTGCTCCAAATGGCATACACTTAAGCTACTATATTTACCATTTCTTGCAGCGTAAGTATGTCCACAGGCTTCCACTGCCCTAAAGTCGTTGCCAGTGGCTAAAACGACTGCATCAATACCATTATAAATTCCTTTATTATGAGTAGTGGCGCGGTAAGTGTCAATTTGAGCAATACGAACTGCGGTATAAAACTTCTCCGCAAAAGTAAAAGCATCCATTTCAGGACAAGCACCTTCCAAATCACGCACTGGACAAGATACTTTAGCATGAACTAGGCAATCTGGCGTGTAGTTAGAAAGAATTGCCATAATAATTGACAATGTACCTTCGCTAAAATTTGGAAAGGAACTGGCTATTTCTAGTAAAGTGGTGGAAAACTGTTCCAATACTGAGTTAATAAAATTAGCTCCCATCGAATCCTTAGTATCAAAGGCAACTTTAAGTTGATAATAATTTGCTTCTTCTTGCGTAAAATCAAGTAATTCGATGTTCTTTATCCCACCACCTCTAGCTTCCATGCGAGCAGTCAAGTGCTTGGCATCCATTAATAGTTTTGACTTGATAGCAGCTACTTGTGTAAAAAGTGTGTCAGCTTGACCTGTCCAAAGAAAGTGTACTTGTCCCACTTTGGTAGTGGAACGGACTTGAGCTTGAAAGCCACCGCGCTCCATCCAAAATTTTGCCGCGCTAGATGCTGCAGCAACTACGGAACTCTCTTCAATTACCATAGGCACGGCGTAGGGCTTGCCATTGATGATAAAATTGGGTGCAATACCAAAGGGAAGCGGAAAGTTACTAATAGTATTTTCGCTAAAACCATCTAAAATATCTTGTTGTGTTGCGTCGGGATGCCAAAAATTGCTCCATTCTTTGATTACTTGTTGGGAGTCATTGAAAAATGTATCAGCTACCCAGTGCATTTTTTCTGCCTTAGAAAGTTTTGAAAAACCAGAGATTGTACTCATTCCCTTTTAGTTGGTCTGCTAATGATGTGATAAGGTTTTATAGGACTTAGCTCGTCTCTTGTCAGCAATAGGATTCTTAGGATTTTAGGCTAAACACCACCAGTCTAGGTTTTATCGTTAAATGCAGCTTACTTTTGATAACAGCTTGAAGCACAAACAGTAAAATCCAAAAAAACTAGCATGAACGCCCTAGCAGTATCTATCTACCGTACCTTCAGAAAAGCACGAGCTAAAGCTAATCCTTTTACCTGCGACGTGACGTATTGGTACAAATCTTCATAATCGCCCATTGCGTGCCTTAAAAACCCAGAAGCCTGAGCATAAACACAATGTGTATGAAGTTTATTCATTAAATAATATCCATCCAAAAAATGCCGAACACCTCCGGAGATGATTACTTGCGTACAACACACTTTTTCACCCAGCTCTGCTAGGACAGCATTGGTCATTTCCACCATCTCATAGGCGTTATGACCAATATACGCCAAATCTTCATACGTGGTTTGGTGTTGCTCTGCACTACGCATCAATTCCAGCTTGGCAAAATTCGTGCCGCCCATGGCTGCAAAATCAATTGCTTCTAATGGCAGTTGAAATAAGGCTTTCAGGCTGTGATACCCCATGCCTTGCCCCACTTCTTTGACTATAATTTTTGTACTTAGCTGCTCTAAAGCCGCTGCAATAGTTTCGACTGGCGGAATCGTAATTTGATCCCCTTCAGGCTGTAACCATTCTTGCATTGGATTAACATGAATAATTAAACCATCTGCTTGCAATTTTTCTATCAGGGCAGTAATACGCCACCATTCTTGCTTGAGCATAAGTTGTTCTACCTGCGCTATACCCAAGTTTGCGAACAAAGGTACTTCATCGCCCATGATGGCTCGAACATCAAAATCTTGTAAACGCTCATTCCCAAACAGCAAAGAACGGCAAGAACCTAACCCCATCCCCATTCCAAAATCCCGACAAGCGCGTGCCAAATTCTGGTTAATAGTAAATGCCATTGCAGTACCACCAGTCATGCTCGAAACCCAAATTGGAGTTTGCAGCATTTTACCCGCGAACTGAATTGGTGTTGATTCCCCTTGCTGTGGATGCGCTGACAACATTGGTTCATAATAGAACCGCTCACTCCATTCGCCTGAAGCTATCTGTGCGCGCAAAGCCATTTCAATATGGTCTTTTTTGCGCGTCTCGGCGGTTGGATCATTTGAAAAAATGGATTTATCAGTACTCGTCTCCAATACAAATAGTTAGTTTACTTTGTAAATTGACCATTTTGGTATCTTCATTCTGGGGTAAGACTTCGAACCTGAAATTTTAGGCTCATTTTGATTTTTACATGGCTATGCCAAAAACTGTGCTAATTTTGCATCATTAAGTTCCGAACATCAAGATAAAAAAATGGTTGTGATTGTTTTCGCTATTTACTAGTTGTTTTTATTTTTTCACAATTACACCCAGTGCAAAAAACCATTTTTCTGACATGCAACGCCTAATCAAAGCAACTAAATTATGAAAGTACATATTTTGAGTATTGGTGATGAAATACTGATTGGACAAATCACCAATACCAATTCGTCTTGGATGGCTCGACTGTTGAACAACAATGCTATTCGCGTGCAAGGCATCAGTACAGTCAGCGACCAACACGAAGAAATCATAGAAGGCATAAAAACTGCTTTCCTAAAATCCGATGTGGTACTAATGACAGGTGGTCTTGGTCCTACAAAAGATGACGTGACTAAAAAAGCTATTGCCGACTACTACGGGGTTGAGTTAGTGTTCTCCTCTGAAACTTACGAGCGCATCCTAAAAATGTTTGAACAGTGGGGTAGAAAAACGACCAATGCCCATCGCGAGCAATGCTACATGCCACAAAATACGGTGCTTCTACTCAACAAATTGGGAACTGCTCCTGGAATGTGGTTTGATGAAGCAGGAAAAGTACTAGTTGCTATGCCGGGCGTACCTTACGAAATGGAGTACCTCATGGAACACCAAGTGTTACCTAAGTTGCTAGAGCGTTTCCCACGAAGTCCAATTGCACATCGCACCATTCAAACCGTTGGAGAAGGTGAATCTCGAATTGCAGAACGCATCGCACAATTTGAAGATAATCTTCCACCTAATATTAAACTTGCCTACTTGCCTAACATGGGTCGAGTACGCCTGCGACTTACTGCTTTTGGAGACCATCAAACTACCATAGAAGCAGCACTAGACGAAAAAGTGCAAGAACTCGTGCCATTGATAGAAGATTTAATTTTCGGTCACGGCGACATTTCTTTGGAAGCAGCTGTTGGGCAATTGTTACAAACGCGAAATCTAACGATTGCCACCGCAGAAAGCTGCACGGGCGGCTACTTAGCACATCAAATTACAGCAGTGGCAGGTTCTTCTGCTTATTACATGGGAAGCGTTATCGCCTATTCTAATGATGTAAAAATCAATCAACTTAACGTTCGTCCTGCCACGTTGAAAGAACACGGTGCAGTGAGTGAAGCCACAGTCAGAGAAATGGTGGCTGGACTTTTACAACTTATTCCCGCAGATATTGGAATTGCCATCTCTGGCATAGCAGGACCTGATGGTGGTACACCCGAAAAACCAGTAGGAACAATTTGGTTAGCTATTGGAAATCAAGAACAAATTTACAGTATAAAACTTCAACTTGGAAAAGACCGATTGCGCAATATTCAATTTACAAGTGTCAATGCGTTAAACTTCGTTCGACAGTGGGTGTTAGGACGTTTGTAGCATCAAGCTCGTGTCGCGCAACTTGCTGTTTACTATTCGCTTGTAAAAAAGACCTTTTAAAAAGCGAATAGCCAAACGCACACAGTGAACTGCGCAACGTGAACTAATCATAATTATCAAAACCCTTTACCAACTAAGCGTAAATTTAGTTCATTCATAAATTTTAATTGGCAGAAAATACAAGCCATGAAATCTAAAACCCACCCAAGTGAACACTAAACATAACCACTTATTCAAAAACTGATGTTGTAAAGCAGGAACAAATGCTTGTAGATTGAAATAAACTCTATACCTTTACAGTTATGCGACTTACAGCCAATACAATTTCCCAGATGCTGGATGGAATCGTCGAGGGCGATCCAGAAGTAGAAATACACCAGCCAAGTAAGATAGAAGAAGGGGGCGTCGGTACTATTACCTTCCTTGCCAACCCTAAGTATGAGCCATACATTTACACTACCACCGCTTCTGTGGTATTGGTCGCCAAGGATTTTCAACCTGTTCAACCTGTATCTGCCACATTGGTGAAAGTAGATAATGTATATACAGCCATTGGCTTATTGTTAAATCGCTTTGAGCAGCAAACCAAATCATCCAAAAAAGGAATTTGTGAAAAAGCATTTGTACACTCAAGCGTCTCAATAGGCATAGATGTTTATGTGGGTGAATTTACAGTGATAGCAGCCAACGTAATTCTCGGTGACGAGTGTGAAATTTATCCACAGGTCTATATCGGAGAAGGCGTAAAGCTAGGAAAAGGCGTAAAAATCTATCCTGGCGCAAAAATTCATCACAATTGCGTCATAGGAGACTACTGTATTATTCATGCTAATTGTGTAATTGGAGGAGATGGTTTTGGTTTTGCGCCTCAAGCCGATGGCACATACCAAAAATTGCACAAATTGGGAATGTTGTGCTGGAAGACCAAGTTGAAATTGGTTCAAATACAACCATTGACCGTGCCACGATGGGTTCAACGCTACTCAAAAAAGGAGTAAAAATAGACAACCTCGTACAGATTGCTCACAACGTAGAAATTGGCGAAAATACGGTAATTGCTTCCCAAGCAGGCATCGCTGGTAGTACTAAAATTGGAGCCAACTGCCAAATAGGTGGTCAAGTTGGGTTTGCAGGACACCTTCGTATAGCGGATGGCACTAGAGTACAGGCGCAAAGTGGCGTTGCAGCTAATGTCAAACAAGATGGTACAGCTTTGTTCGGTTCTCCTGCTATTCCATACACTGATTATATTAAATCTTACAGCGTATTCAAGCAATTACCTGCTATTTACAAAAAGGTGTATGAACTGGAGAAAAAATTAGAAGAACTAAGTAACAAGTAGTAACTGACTGCTGCGCAGTTTACTATTTACGTTTGGCTATTTGCTTTTAATAAGGCTATTTTATTTTTGTCTGAAAATCCTAAAATTTGAGAATGTCTAGAGTAATTGCATTTAGGCATATCTGAAAGGCAATTGTCTAAAATGAGTTGTATAGACCTTATCAAAAAAACAAAAAGATAATTTTTTGCAACGCCTAATTTTTATACTTTTGTCTCCACATTAAACTATTGCCTATGAAAATTGGAGGAATAGTAATTAGCTAAATGGCTATAAGCTCCTGACTACTAGCTCTTTAAGCAAGAAAAGAGCGACAGAGTTAACAAGTGGCTTTAACTGATAACTTATTAAATACTGATTTTAAATTTTTATGAATCAGCATACAATACAAAAGCCTGTTTCTTTTTCCGGTATTGGTCTTCATACAGGCAAATATGTGAATGCCACTTTACTTCCAGCTCCTGAGAATCACGGACGGGTATTCAAACGTGTGGACTTAGAGGATCAGCCTTTGATAAAAGCCGATGTCAGTAGAGTTGTATCTACCAATCGCTCTACGGTGCTTCAAAAAGGAGATGCGCAAGTGGGTACGGTAGAACATATTCTTTCTGCCTTGACAGGCTTAGGAATTGATAACGTGCTGATAGAAATAGACGGACCAGAAGTACCTATTTTGGATGGAAGTGCCACGCCTTTCGTGAAAATGATTGAAGAAGCTGGCATTGAGGAACAAAATGAACTTTGTGAATTTTTTCAAATAGAAGAACCTGTTTCTTATCGAGATGAGTTAACAGGTTCTGAATTGGTAGTAATTCCTGCTGATCGTTTTCAGGTGACGACCATGATTGACTTTAATTCAGAAATACTGGGTCAGCAATATGCTTATTTAGATAACTTGAATAAATATTCTAAAGAAATTGCCCCCTGCCGAACTTTTGTTTTTTTACACGATTTAGAATATCTTTTGGGTCAAGACCTCATTAAAGGAGGTGATTTAGATAACGCGATTGTGATTGCGGATCGCCCAGTGCATCAAGAACAATTGGATCAGTTGGCACACAAATTAAGCAAACCAAGTATCAAAATAGACAAAGAAGGTGTTCTAAACACCGTACAACTTAGATTTCAAAACGAGCCTGCTCGTCATAAGTTGCTGGACGTGATTGGCGACCTTTCCTTGGTTGGGCTACCCATTAAAGGAAGGGTAGTAGCCACCAAACCAGGGCATAAAGTAAATGTTGAATTTGCTAAAATACTGAAAAATAAATATTTAGAGCAAATAAAGTTAAAAGGTAAACCCAAATACGACCCAAATAAACCCGCATTGTTCGATGCTGTGGCAATTTCAAAATTATTGCCTCATCGCCATCCTTTTTGTTAGTGGACAAAATTATAGAAATCACTAAAACCTCCGTTGTAGGTATTAAAAATGTTACCTTTGATGAGTATTTTTTTTCAGGGGACATTTTCCAAATAATCCTGTGTTTCCGGGTGTATTACAAGTAGAAGCACTCGCGCAAACAGGTGGTATTTTGGCACTATCCCTTCAAGAGGATCCTGGCAATTGGGATACTTATTTTGTTAAAATAGATAAAACTAAATTTAAACAAAAAGTATTACCAGGAGATACCTTGATACTTAAAATGGAATTATTGGCACCCATTCGTAGAGGCATTGTGCAGATGCAGGGAACGGCTTACGTGGGCGATAATATTGTCTCGGAAGGCGAACTGACAGCGCAAATCGTAAAACGAACTAAAAAAACAGAACCAGTTGCCGATGTGGTTATAGACCAACAATAAATAATTAATCACTAATAAAATACTATCAAAAGTTTTGGATGCTTCTGATAAATGTTTTTGAGTGAATTACGATAATGAATTATTACCAAAACTCTAAAACCACTCAAAAAAGAAATTATTTATATTTTCACAACGAATTAGCACGTAATGTGATTGATGATCTAGCGTTTAATTTATTGATGCAGTCTGATTTGCTCAATCTTTAAATCGCCTTGAGGTAAAAGGCATGAAAGCCAATCCGTTATTTGCTCATACGTTTAAAGCGTGATACAAAATTACGTTTTTAAAAACGATTGTCCTAAACATTGCTACTATGAGTAATGGAATGAATCTAGTTTCTATCCACCCTAAAGCCAAAATTGGCAATAATGTAAGAATTGAACCCTTTGTAACTATTGAGGAAGATGTAGTGATTGGGGACAACACTTGGATTGGTTCTCACGCCGTCATCATGAATGGTACGCGCATGGGTGAAAATTGTAAGATATTTCCTGGGGCTGTTGTCGGAGCGGCACCTCAAGACTTAAAATTTAAAAACGAAAACACCACCCTAGAAATAGGGAATAACGTTACCATTCGAGAATATTGCACGATTAACAAAGGCACTACTGCCAATTATTCTACTATCATTGGAGATAATTGCCTCCTTATGGCTTATGTACATGTGGCACACGATTGCGTAATCGAACAAAATTGTATTCTTGCCAATAACGTAACCTTAGCAGGACACATTCACATAGGGAAGTATGCGACACTTGGAGGCTTGGTGGCAGTGCATCAATTTGTGAGAATAGGAGATTATGTTTATATTGGTGGTAGTTCTCTAGTTCGCAAAGACATTCCACCCTTCATCAAAGCTGCACGAGAACCCCTTTCCTATGTAGGTATTAACTCTGTAGGATTAAAAAGAAGAGGATTCACGATTGAGCAAGTGCATTCAATTCAAGATATTTATAGAATCTTGTTTATCAAAAAAGGATTCAATACTAGAACCGCTTTAGAGCATATTGCTATCGAAATTGAACCTTCGCCAGAGCGAGACTATATTTTAGATTTTGTCAAACATGCAGATAGAGGCATCATTAGAGGTCTAAGACAACTAAATGGTTCTTATCAAGAATAAGAAGGAGTCAGGTCTCTTTAGGTAGTTCGTCTTTAGTTTTAGCGTTCAATGATTGTTGCTTTACAATCCAATTACGTGTAAAAGACCAATCACCCAAAGACGAGTGGAGTAAATTTTGTCAAAAGCACACAAGTACAAACCGCAGCAATGCAAATTGAATTGAAACAGTTGGGTAAACGCTATCGCTACGAATGGATTTTTAGCCAACTGGATTACGTATTTGAAACAGGAAAGCACTATGCCATCACAGGTCCGAACGGTTCAGGAAAATCCACGCTCTTGCGCATTTTGTCTGGGCATTTAAGCCCTACGAAAGGAAGCATTGAGCATTCCAAAGCTGGCAAGAAAATTCCTAGCGATGAGGTATATTCAACTATTACCTACGCTGCTCCTTACATTGAGTTAATTGAAGAGTTTACGTTGCTAGAACTGCTACGCTTCCACCGCCGCTTCAAACCATTTCTTCCTAACCTTTCCTTAGATGAGCTAATTGGACGGTTAGATTTAGAAAAATCGTTGAATAAAGAAATTCGTTACTTTTCTTCTGGCATGAAGCAACGGGTCAAACTTTTGCTTGCCATTTGCTCGGATACTACACTTGTTTTGTTGGATGAACCTGGAACCAATTTAGACCATCAAGGAATGCTTTGGTATCATCAACTTATCCAACAGTTTGCCCTTCAACGTACCTTTATTGTGGCTTCTAACGTGGAAGAAGATTTTAAATATTGCACACACCGTTTTTCTATCCTAGACTACAAACGCAAAAAGCAACGACCGACTGAGCAATAGGAAGGAGACCCTAAGGACGGACTATTGAAGCCGAACATCAAAGCATATAGAAAAGCATTCGTGCCACCCTAGTTATAAGAAAACGTATTTTAAACTACTTTTCTAGGATGGTAGTTGCCGTAACAAATAATCTTCCCATCGCTTATACAAGGCTTGATAAGTTGCTTCTTGTTCCACATTCGGTAAGTAGCTATGTATTTTTTGAAGACTTTGGAATACTTCTTCAAAGCTCGCTAATCCCGCTCCCACCAAGGCACCACGCGCAGCACCTAACGCGCCGTCCGTGTTGTATAGCTCAATTTCTACACCACTTAACGTCGCCACGATTTCCCCAAACAAAGCACTTTGGAACATGTTCGTGTCACCTGCTCGAATCACTTTTAAAGCAATTTTATTTTCTTTAAAAGTTTTCATACCAAATATAAAAGAATAAGCAATTCCTTCTTGAACTGCTCGATACAAGTGCGCTTGAGTATGAATATTGAAATTTAATCCTGATAAAGCACTGCCAATATCATCATTTTGTAACATTCGCTCTGCCCCATTACCAAAAGGGAAAAATTGTAATCCTTCACTCCCACATTCTACGGTTAAGGCTTGTTCATTCATAGCAGCATAGCTTTCCGCTTTAGTCCACTTGCGTGCCCAAGCATTGGCAATACCTGTACCATTGATACAAAGTAAAATTCCAATTCTAGGTTGGGTAGTTTCGTAATTAACGTGCGCAAAACTATTGACACGCTGCGAAGAATCCGTAAATAACTCGTCAGTCACCCCATACACTACGCCTGAAGTGCCTGCGGTGGCAGCGATTTCTCCAGGTTGTAAAACATTGAGGGCTAATGCGTTATTAGGTTGATCACCCGCTTTGTAAGTCACTTTGGCATTGGTGGATAATCCCAGTTCGAAAGCTATATTGTCGGAAACATAACCATGATGGTCAAAAGCAGCACGAATTGGTGGAAAAATCTTTTCTGGAAACCTGTAATATGCTAATAGCGGTTCGCTTAAAGTTTTTTCCTTGAAGTCGTAAAAAATACCTTCTGAAATTCCTGTTATCGTAGTTGTCAATTCGCCTGTTAGCTTATAAGCGATATAATCACCCGGTAAGCAAATTTTATCAATTGCTTGAAAAATAGCAGGTTCATTATCCTTCACCCATTTTAGTTTTGATGCAGTAAAATTGCCAGGGCTATTGAGCAAATTATGGAAAACATACTCGTCGCCAAGATGCCTCAGTGCAGCCTCTCCAATGCTCAACGCTCTACTATCGCACCAAATGATGGAAGGACGCAGTGGAACGCCGTTTTTATCCAAGCATACTAACCCGTGCATTTGATAGGCAATCCCTATGGTTTGTAAGTCTTTAGCATCAATACCTGCTTGCTGCACTGCTTGTTGAAAAGCAGCTTTGAAGGCAGTCCACCACCACTCAGGTTCTTGCTCCGCCCAACCTGTTTGATGAGCAATCATTGTCATTTCTGTTGCAGGAAATTGTCCTGTGCCTAGTGCTTTTCCTGCATTTTGGTCGTAAATAGATACTTTTACGGAGGAACTACCCACATCAATTCCTAGACTGAGCATATATAAGTTTCGGTTTTAGATTACGAACTTTGAGATGAATTACAGTGGATGCCTTTGAGTATTAATCTTAGCCATGCTTTAGCTGCTATTAATACTCAAAAGCTACTAAGGAACAGCCTAATATCAGTTGATACTATTATGTCCATCATCCACACCCAACACTCTTATTTCTTTTGCAATCAATCTGCCATCAAATCCGGCGTGTTCGGTATATTCCACTTGGTCACCTACTTGAAGGTCGTTAAAGTCGTAATTCGCGACATCAGAATGGTGGAAAAATGCGTTATTTGGTGGATTCTTAATGAATCCAAAACCTTCTTTTAAGGAAAGGACAACGCTTATCTTTCTGCCACCATCCACTTCTTTAACCTCAAATTTACCTTCTGAATTGGTGAATCCAAATTCGGGCTGCTTAATTAAGGTTTTGATAGGTGATTTTGGTACGAAAAGATTATTGATTAAAGGCTCGTTGCGACGAATTCGATTGTCAATAATTTCGTGCATTGCCACTGGATAAGTCACTTCTTCTAGTAGTTCTTGGGAAGTTCGGGTGCTGTATTTTCGTCCGTCTTCATCCATCACTTCAAAATCCCAGCTTAACACCATCACGCGCGTGCCCAATGTATTGAGTTTTCTAATCAAGGGTACATAGTCCCCATCCGAAGCGATGAGTACCAGTACGCTGAATTTTTTGTAAAAAGCCAACTCAAAAGCTTCCAACGCTAACCAAACGTCAATTCCCTTTTCCTGCTTGAATCCACCATAGTTCTTTACGGGCAAGTAATGAGTTGTGACTCCTTCTGACATTAAAATATCATCAAACAAACGGTCGTAGTAAAGTAAATTTCCTTTCGCTTGTGCTTCACTTGCACTCAATCGCCCTCTAAAGTAATGCGCATCAACGATTTGACATAAGCGAATATCTGTGTCTTCTTCTTGTGACACTTGATAACGAACAAAGTCGTGCAATCCTGCAATACTAATTCTTGTTTTTCGCTCGTGGTTGAAGTTGTAATAATTGCTTACGTGTAGGAAGTAGTTACCATCGTAAAATACAGCAATTCTAGTTAAATTATTATCTGCCATTTTCTTTTTTTAAAACGTACTTTAATTTACATCATACATCTAATGGTTTCGGATTCTACATGCTATTGTTCTTGAATTATTACCCAACCTAGTAGGTTATTAGGTTTTGTTTTTATCTATCCTGTGTTACGTGATTATACCATTAACGAAGGGCGAAGAAAGGTATTTTTACTTTCATTTAATAGTTTTATCCTTACGACATTTTTTGGTCAAAAGTTCTGGCTGTTTTTGTGTGGCAAAATTACTCAAAGTTTTTGTAATTACGAATGGAGAACCACGAACATTAATATTTTGTCTAGTGTTTATTAGTTAATTACTGCATCATGTAATTGACTATTTGTATCGGGCTATTTGCTTTAAAAAAGGTTTTCTTATGCTCATCTGGAGTGCCTGCAAATCAAGGTAATCTGAAATAGTTGTATCTGGACAAACAGTAAATTGCGTAACGTCAGACAGTAACCTCAAAGCATCAACTGATTAAGTAAATGGTCATAGTTAATCAATCCTACGAATTTGTCAAAAATAAAAAAAGTTTTTGTCTGTACAGAATGTGGTGCTAGTGCGCCAAAGTGGTTTGGGAAATGCCCTTCTTGCGAAAGTTGGAATACGTGTGTAGAAGAAGTGATTGCAAGAACTACAACCCAAGAAGAAAAACAGCGTGTTTGGGAGGTAGGTAGTGCCACTAGAAGCGCACCTCGTCCGATTCCACTTCCTGACATTCAGGCTGGAAATGTAATGCGTTTAATCACGCCTAATGAAGAATTGAATCGCGTATTGGGTGGTGGTATTGTGCCTGGGTCTTTGGTGTTGATTGGTGGGCAACCAGGCATCGGAAAATCTACCTTAATGTTGCAAATTGCGATGCAAGTACCCGCCAAAGTCCTGTACGTAAGTGGCGAAGAAAGCGAGGAACAAATCCGAATGCGAGCAGATAGAATTGGAGAACTTCGTCCAAATTGCTACGTGCTAACGGAAACTAACACAGGCAAAATACTTACCCATGCTCAAAATTTACAGCCAGAACTGATTGTGATAGATTCTATTCAAACGTTGTCTTCCCCCATTATTGAGTCTATTGCTGGCAGTGTGTCTCAAGTTCGAGAGTGTGCAGGCGAACTTCAACGCTATGCAAAGGAAACTAATATTCCTATTTTCATGATTGGACACATTACTAAGGAAGGCGATATTGCTGGTCCAAAATTGCTTGAACATATTGTGGATACTGTATTACAGTTTGAAGGCGACCGCCATTACACGTACCGTATTTTAAGGACTTTGAAAAACAGATTTGGTTCTACGGATGAAATGGGTATTTACGAAATGCAAGCTAGTGGGCTTCGAGAGGTTTCTAACCCTTCTGAACTTTTGCTTTCTCAAACTGACGAAGAGTTAAGTGGTAGCGCGGTAGCTGCTACGATGGAAGGTATGCGTCCTATGTTAATCGAAACGCAAGCTTTAGTAAGTAAGGCTGTATATGGTAATCCACAACGAACGGCTACTGGTTTTGATTTGCGGCGTTTAAGTATGCTTTTAGCAGTTTTTAGAAAAGCGGTGCGGCTTCCCATTTGCACAAAACGATGTATTTTTGAATATTGCAGGGGGGATTAAAGTAGATGACCCCGCTATAGATTTGGCAATTATCGGAGCTTTAATTTCTTCGTTGGAAGATATTGCTATTCCCGACCAAGCCTGCTTTGCTGGCGAAGTAGGGCTTTCTGGTGAGATTCGCTCTGTTAATCGCATCGAACAGCGCATTCAGGAAGCAGATAAACTGGGTTTTCAACAAATTTTCATATCTAAGTATAATACCAAAGGGTTAGATTCGGAACGTTACAACATCAAAATTCAAAAAGTAGGGAAAGTAGAAGAGTTATTGCGATTATTGTTTGAATGATGGATTTATGCTACACTTTTGGGTTTTGAGTAGTTGGTCTTTAGAAATTGGTTTATTAAGATTTGAAGACTAATTACAACAAATAAATTTCTATTTTAATTTGTCACAAATATTAACTTAATATGACTTTTAAGGAGAAAGTATTTTATCTGATAGACAATTTGCAAGGAACGCGAGAGCATCTTTGGAACAGGCGAGTTAATGGATTTTTGGTATTGTTAATTGTACTTAGTATTACATCCATTATTTTAGAGTCTTTTCCAACCTTGATGGCAAATTATAGTCCCATCTTTCGAACTATTGAAGTAGTTACAGTAGCTATTTTTTCCTTAGAATACATATTAAGATTATGGACTGCAGATATCAAATATCCAAATGCGGGAAGAATTGGGTCAAGGCTAAAGTTTATGTTATCATGGATGGGGCTAGTAGATATGCTAGCCGTATTACCTTTTTATTTGCCTTACATCATATTAGTTGATTTACGATTCGTCCGAATCCTTCGAATTATGCGCCTTTTGAGTATTTTCAAGCTCAAGCGTTATTCAAAGGCATTTATGATGGTGTCTGAAGTATTCAGCAAAAAGCAATCAGAGTTGAGTATCGCTGCTTTCATTACGTTAGTCTTATTGCTATTTTCTTCTACGATTATGTATCATGTGGAGCATGAAGTACAACCAGATAAATTTCCCGACATCATATCTACACTTTGGTGGGCAGTTGCTACTTTAACCACTGTGGGTTATGGCGACGTGTATCCTATCACAGGGTGGGGCAAATTGGTGGCAGGTGTCATTTCCTTGCTAGGTATTGGCTTAGTCGCGTTGCCAACAGGTATTATCAGCGCAGCTTTTGTGGAAGAACTTTCTAACGCACGCCAAGCGAAAGAAGAAGAAGCTAAGTCCGCAGCCGCAGATACTTACGCTTATTGCCCACATTGTGGAAAACAACTTCCTCACTAAGTTGTGGTGATGCTTGATTTTGAAATGAAAAAGTTACAAAAGATGAAACAAGAAAATACAAAAAAAAGTAAACCCACTCCTAAATTGGAGGAGGGATTAGATTATTACATGGAGCACGGACTTTTTGTACTTACCGCGCACTATCTTCTGAAAAGGGGTTACTGTTGCAAAAACGGCTGTCGGCATTGTCCCTATCGTGAAAAAGAGATAGGGACTTCCTTAACCTAGCCCAGTTGTAACCCCATCTATTAGTCGTTTTCTTCTTTGGCTGCTTTGTCCACCACCCTTTTTGAAACAAAAATACTGATTTCATATAAAATGAAAAGTGGAATACCAACCAAAAACTGCGTCACCACATCTGGAGGCGTAATGACCGCTGCCAAAATAAGGATAACCACAATAGCGTGGCGGCGATAAGTCCGCATAAATTCTGGGGTAAGTAGTCCAATTTTGGAAAGAAAATAAACCAAAACAGGCATTTCAAACACTAAGCCTAGTGGCACAGTAAACATAGTCAAGTAGTTGATATAAGAAGAAAAGGACGGTGTAGCTTCTTTAATATCTTCAATCTCAAAACCTGTCAAAAACGTTACTGCAAAAGGAGAAAGCACAAAATAGCCAAAAAGCACTCCTAAAATAAATAGAAAAGAACATATAAAAACCACTCCCTTGGCGGCTTTGCGTTCTTTATCGTATAATCCAGGGGAGATAAATCGCCAAAATTCCCAAAAGATATAAGGAAACGAAGCCACAATACCAAGTATGATGGAAAGTTTAAGGTAAGTGATAAATTTCTCCCCAAAATTCGGCGTGATAAAAGTAATGTTCGTCGGGCGCAAACAAGTAGGATTGTCCATGAATTGTTTCAACACATTACAAAGAATTTCATACGTGATGAAATTCGGTCGAGTAGGTCCAAATACAATAGCAAGTACCACAGGTTTTGAGGCAAACACAATGATAGCGATAAGCACTACTGCAGTCAAAGAGCGGACAAGGTGCCAGCGCAATTCTTCTAAATGTTCCAAAAAATTGTCATTTCTTTTTCTTGAGGTACCGCAGCGTCTGCGATCAAATTCTTTTGGCTATAGACAAAAAAGGAATTTAGAAACTGGTCAAAAAAATAAACGCGCAGCGATTGCTTGGGTAGAAGAAAATTTAAATACAGAATTGTTAAACACTACTCCAACCTTTGGCCAGTTTTCACAAGGCTTTTATAACAAGGGTGGAAAATACGAGCAATCGAGAATTTTATTTTCTCGACGCAAAACCAAGCGAAAAAACACCAACACGCTAATGCCTATCGATTAGAAAAATATTTACTACCAGTT
>JAAUTG010000366.1 GCA_012031785.1 Saprospiraceae bacterium
AATTCCACTGATTAATTGATTAATTACATGTAATAGTAAGAAATAAAATTTTGGCGACATTTCACTTAATTAAAAAGCACCTCTGTACTTGATTCCCATCAATTGAAAATCGCAAAAGAACTGTTCTTTTGCTTCTTTTTTTGAATCTCGTCACCCCTTGCCCCAACACTTGTATTGTTTCTGGCGCAATAGGGATGATTCGGTAAATTTGGAAAATCGTTCCTGTTTCGTACAACTCCGATTCGTAGGAATTTTCTGCATTTAATATCCTTGCCAACGCCAATCCAATGTAACCATTCTCCTGCTCCACCGCTTGTTTAATGGCATTCAAATTATTTTTACCACTAAACGTCATCGGTACCGTCAATCCAGGGAAAATAGGTCTTTGGGATAGAGGAATAATGGTTAAGTGGTTCGGTAATACTTTTTCTATAGACTGCAATTCGGTCTGTGAAGTAGTTATTTCCACCACATTTTCCTCTGCTTCTTGTATCATCCAATCGTTATTTTCCATAATCGTAAATAAGTTATTTGATGTTGTTACATCAAATAACTTGCCGAATTTCAGGAAGTAGTCATTTGACATGGATAAATAATAAAACGCCAAATATGACAGGTAAAAAAATAAATCGTGAATTACAAATTTTGAGCTTTGGGTTAATTATTTGATATTAAATCACTTATAGAGGAAAATGATGCTTTACATACCGTTTACTACTAAACTAACTTTGGAAAAAATAAATAAAAATTAGAAAAATTATAAAAAAGTTATAAATTTGCATTCCTAAGTCTGTGCTTGAGTATAATTGCGAAGATTAACTTAGCAGACCAATAGTAAAATAATCATTAATTTATGCAGGCTATAGCGTTTAACGCAACTTTAAGACCAGAGGTGGGAAAGAAAGCGACAAAAATGGTTCGCAATGAAGGTAAAATACCTTGTGTAATGTACGGTGGTGAAGAAGTGCGTTACTTTTCAACTATTTTGAACGACATTAAGCATCTAATTTATACACCTGAGTTTAAGATAGCTGAAATTACACTAGAAGGTGTAACTTATCGTTGTATAGTAAAGGAGGTCCAATATCATCCATTAACTGATGCTATTATACACATTGACTTCCTTCAACTAAATGCAGAGCAAATTGTAAAGGTACAGGTTCCTTTGCGTTTCATAGGTGTGTCTCCTGGTGTAAAAGTAGGAGGCAAATTGATTCAAAAGGTACGTCGAATCATGATAAAGACTACACCTGAAAATATGGTAGATGAATTACAGGTGGATATTTCAAGTCTTGACCTGAATCAATCTATAAGAGTAAAAGATATAAAAGTTGGAGAAAACATAGAAATTATGGTATCTCCGAGTATTCCAGTAGCTACGGTAGAAACGCCTAGAGCATTGCGCTCAGCGGCTACTGCTGATAAGGCTGGAGACAAGAAGAAAAAATAAAACAATCTATGTAGATTGAGGGTATCAGCGATGATATCCTCTCTTTTTTCTTTGATTATTCATCTCTGCTCTTCTCATCGGCATCACGTCTATGGTCTGACAAAGGCTATTCAAAGAAAGGACTTCATCTGTTCTTAATTTCTCTCCGCCATCTTTTCCAATCAAAATCA
This sequence comes from Saprospiraceae bacterium, assembly GCA_012031785.1. Lineage (GTDB taxonomy): Bacteria > Bacteroidota > Bacteroidia > Chitinophagales > Saprospiraceae > JAAUTG01. The sequence continues at coordinate 1,621 of JAAUTG010000366.1, forward strand.
CAGCAAATTCTTCAACTCCAATCTGATATTGGTCACGCAACTCTTGAGTCACTTTAGGAGAAAATATAGATTTTTTGTCTTGGAAGGTGTTATCTTTCAAGACGATATAAGTAATTAAATCCCTTTCCTCCATCCACTTTTATCCGCCTCTAACGCTTTTATCTGCATTTTTAGCAAATCATGGTCGTCGGAAGGAGCAAAGACCAGCAAAATACGATTTTCCCATTGGTGTGATTTTAAATTATTATGTTGAGCATTACTTATCAAGGCTTGACAGATTAACGCGATGACGAGGAAGTATTTGTGCATGGTTTTAATTTTTTTATTTCGACGGGTTTTCTTGCTATGAGTCAATTACAACACTATGAGTTACTTTTGTCAAATGATGTCTGTACAGGCAAAAGTGACTTCATAGTGCCGTTTATCAACATTCAATTATTTCCCTATTGGAGAACGAATTAAGCTTTTCTCCTAACGATGAAGCGGTATAAAATCAGGAGTAAAACAGCACCACCAGTAGCAATTAGCAAACTTCCTACAAGACCTTTCCCTGTAATGCCTATCATGTTTCCTGCGTATCCACCGACTATTGAGCCAGCAATACCTAGTAGAATGGTAATGATAAAGCCTCCTGGATCTTTACCAGGCATTAGAAACTTTGCTAATCCCCCAGCTATAAAACCCACGTAATCCAATAAATAAGATCTCCCATTGTTTGTTACTTGATTACAGTTTGAAAAAAGATTAAATTAAAGGTTGACGCTATGCTAAGCCATTTTTCTCAATTTCCATGATTGCTGCGACGTGTGCATCGGCAATAGCTTGACGAATTTCATCACGCATCAGTTTTTTCACTTCTTGCTCATTATTGAAGAAGCCATTTTCTGTAAGCACTGATGGCATATTGGTATATTTTAACACATAAAGTTGGCGTAATTCTGTAGATTTAAGTCCTCTATTTTCCAAGCTGTGGCTTCTACCAGATGTTTTTGAAAGATACCTGCCATATTTTTACCCTTCGTGCTGCTTTGATAGTACCAAGTCTCCATACCACTAATGGTTGGGGCAACCCAATCACTTCCGGGCGCAGGTGTGGCAGCGTTGGAATGTATGGAAATATATAGCTTAGGCAGGCTACTTGATAATGTATTAGCACGACGAACTCGTTCAGCAAGGGATATGTCTTCTATCTCTTCTGGCACTAAGTTGTAGGTTTTGATACCTTTTTCTTTAAGGGATGCCAACATCCTTTTGACAATATCTCTATTGAACTCATATTCAAAGAACTGTACCGTTACGCCATCCAATTTAAAAGGAACTGAGCGTTTTCCTGGCGTTTCTTTAGCATGTCCATTATCTAAACACCACATATAGCGATTTCCTACACTAGCTTTAGGCACAGGTATGGTGGTAGTGGTAGTGGTGGTAGAAGTTGTCGTAGGTTCAGTGGTCGTTGTTGGGATTGGTTTATCTTCCACAGGGTCGGGAATTATAATACCTGGCTGCACTTCAAAAGATAGATCTTCTGTGACTACCACAGTATCTTGAGGGAGGTCAGAGGCATCACGCCATTCTTGTTCTTCCTCTGGTTTTGTCGGAGGAGCTACTGTTGGAGGAAAAAGTACAGAGAATAATTGTTTGATGGCATCAAAAATAGACTTAAACATAGGAGTTCGGCGTTGAAAAGTGAACAAATACTTATCTAAAATTGCTTGGTCAAATGCAATACTACGCCAAATATACTAAAGAAAAGAAAAGACAGCGGTATTTTTTTCGCTTTGACGCATTAATTATTGGATAATAATGAGGCGCGATTTAGCCAGTACAGGGTGATTCCTTGATTTATTTAAACTTTGGCAGCCCTTGTTGAAAAGTATAATCGTTTTTTTCATAATCCATTAGACAACAGTAAGTTTGTGTTCCATTCGTTACGATTAAGTAGTCTGCATGAAGTTGAAAATTGTACCAAGCAGCCTGCCGAAAGGTGCTTTCAGAAATAAGAACCTTTGGTGCTTTACATTCTACAAGCACATGAGGTTGAAATTGCTGGTTATAAAAAAGTAAATCGAAACGCTTGGTAGTTGTTCCTATCTGAATAGCCTTTTCCACTGCGATTTTAGTCATTGGATAAGCATACTCTTGGTGCATAAGATGAATCATCAACTGGCGCACGGTTTCTTCGGGCGTTAAAAGAATGTCTTTTTGACGAATAGGGTCGAACACTCGTTTTTGTTGGTTGAACGATTTTACTTTAAGGTATTCCACATATTTTAGTAAATCAATTGAAATATTCATCGGTAGCCTCTTTGACGAAGGTTAGCCACGTAGGTTCGGATATTGGCATTATGTTGCGCCAATGTTTTTGCAAAGTTGTGCAACCCACTTTCGTCTCCTCTAGCGCAGAAGTAAAAATAATCGTGTTTTTCTGCGTTTAATACTGCATCAATACTAGCAATAGAAGCAGTGCTAATTGGTCCTGGTGGCAGCCCCGCGTATTTATAGGTGTTGTAAGGAGAATCAAATCCCGTATGATAATTCGTAACGCGCTTGGTGTCAAAATCTTTGGTAGCAAAAACAGAGGTAGGGTCTGCTTGTAAGAGCATACCAATTTTTAAGCGATTGAGATAAACTCCAGCCATGCGTTTTTTTTTCTTCATTTGCGTTGGGTTCTTTTTCGATGATGGAAGCTAAAGTATAGACCTGCGAGGTTCAAGACCTAGTTTTTCT
>JAAUTG010000367.1 GCA_012031785.1 Saprospiraceae bacterium
CTTCTAGGCGCATTCTTTTCTCTACAAAATCGTTAAAATAGGTAGAATGATACAGAAACGCACCTCCTTTTAATTGCTGGGCAGCATGAACCATCAAAGCTGCAACCATATCCGCCTGGGTAGGGAAATATTTAGAAACTAATCCCCCTGTGACCGTATCTATATTTTTCCCCAATTGCCAATCCAACTTGACCAATCATTATCAGAAATAAAAGGTGGTCGGAACAAATGAATTGCCCAAAATGGTAGTCCTGATAAGGACTCCTCTAAATGACCTCTGATGCGTTTAGGTAAGTTCATTGCAAATTTATCGGTATGAACAGAAGATAGAAAAAGTAATTGTGATACTTTATTTTCGGAAGCAATATTGCTAATTTGATAGGTATATAAATTTCGTATTTTAATGGTATCCAGTGTGTTAGGGTTTGCCTGCTGTTGAATATCATAAAAACAAAACAAGTCATGCCCTTTAATCTCTGCTGCAAGTGCTGATAGCTTCAAAGGGTCAAATACAAACTGTATTAATTTCTCGTTATCTGTTGCAAACGGAGTTTCTGAGAAAACCAGCACCTTAGAGTAACCATCATGTTGGAGCAGTAAGGGCACTATTTTTCGCCCTACTTTATGGTTGGCATCAAACACCAATGCTACTTTTTTATCTTTTGTAATTTCCATTTTGTTTGCGTTTATCCGCCTATTTTAATCGGTGCGAAGTGGAACAAATTACTAAATTCGAATAAACACCGTTCATTCACTGCGCTTTAGTTGATGATTACTTTCTCGGTACTTTACCTTTGTAAAATGAAACCGAATATCCTCCCCAAATCCCGATTGCGCCTTTAATATTAAAAGGAGGCTGGGTATAAGTGGAGAAAAAGCCTTGATTAAGTTCATTGAATTCCGTAGCATTCCAAAAATTGAAATGGTCTTCGTCTAAATTACACCATTTTACGATATAATCGTCTCCTTTGCGCCAATTTCCAAATAAATTTCCTCCAGTATTGAAACTAGAATCTCTTGGCTCTCCTTTTGGCAACCGAACAAACGTTCCTTTTTCATTGAACACACGGTCGTCCATCACAGAGCGAAAACCAGAAAAGAAGCATTCCCTCGATACATAGCGTTCTGATTTTGCTGTGTAAAGTAACGATAAAAATTGGTAATGCTATCGGGATCGCTTACTTTTATTTGCATTTGTCTTAAATCGGTTTTTTCAAAAAAGGTGGAATCGCCAGTCGGTAATTCAAAGGAAATAGAATCCGCATCAATTGGGAAGTGCCTAGGAATAGTGGTTTGTGCCGTGATGATAGTATCTCCAATTTCTATGGTAAGATAGTAAGTTTTACCAATTTCGTTTCGTTGAAAAGTAAGATCAATATAAGCACAAAAATCAGTATCTGTAAAATCAAACCCCAATAGCGATAAATCTGCGCTGTTCAACCCCAAGCTATTCACTAAAATCTCTCTCGAGCTAGGTTCTAATTCTGCCAAACAAATAGGTTGTAAGGACAATGTGTTTGTACCATTTGAAACAGTGACTCGTGCATCTTTCACAAATAAAGATTCGTATTCTTCCTGCCCTAAAGTGCTGTAAAATGAAATACTTCTTGTGATAACGACATAAGTAGGTTTTGCATAAAGTCCAAACTTAGCGGGGTCGTTGTGATAGGCTTCTACGTAACCCTCAATTACAAAATTTTCTTCTCCCACCACTACTGGCGGGTCAAATTCCTCTTCACAAGCTAGTATAAAAAGTAACCCAATTAACCCCAACCCAATACCTGTTCTCTTTTTCATGGAAGTTCTGCTCTTGATTTGATTAGGAATGAGCAATAAATAAATTAACAATTTGCTTTTACCACCCATTCATTATTAAAATAATAAACCCATCACTCACCGAAAAGTGCCAGCTAGTTTATGATTTCTAAATCTGGTTTTTCATCTTCTTGCTTGCGTTGTTTCCACTTGAAATTCCAAGTTACAGAAGGAATGACAGGAAAGAAAGATACTCTCCTCGCCACCACATGTACTTTGCCCGTGTTTTCGTCCTGCTCAGGCGAATAGTAAGAAAATAATGGATTTCTACGGTCGTACAAATTGTAAATAGAGAAAGTCCAAGAATAGGTAAAAGGCTTATCTTCCAATTGTTCAGGTGTAAGCGTGGCGGATACATCCAAGCGATGATAAGGCTCTACTCTAGCACTATTACGGTCGCCAAATAAATAATTGATATTTTGTTCCACCAAATAAATAGACCTAATTGGTGTAAAAGTCGTGCCAGAAGAGTAAACAAAAATACTACTTACCTTCCATTGAGGGTTAAGGTCATAGTTAAGTACCACCGAAACATCGTGCGGACGATCATGTGAAGCGGGATAAGCCAACCCCTGATTAATATCTGCAAATAAACGCTCTGTTTTTGCTAAAGTGTAACTTATCCAACCATTCCAATCGCCCTTACTTTTTCTAAAAAAAACTCTATTCCATAAGCCTTACCATCTCCAAATACAAATTGATCTTCCAAATCGTCCGTAGGGTCATTTACATAATCTTCCGCATAATCTATTTGCTGGCTAAATTTACGGAAATAGGTTTCTATGGATAATTCGTACTTGTTGTCCTCAAAATTGCGGAAATATCCTGCTGATGCTTGCCAGCCTCTTTGCGGCTTTACAAAATCTGTACTTGGCACCCAAATATCCAGAGGTAGCGAACTTGCAGTGTTTGTGACCATGTGGATGTACTGGTTAGTAAAAGAGAAACTCGCCTTAATAGCGTTTTGGTTGTCTATTTTGTATTGTCCTATCCATCTTGGTTCTAGTGCGAAATAGTTTTCTATAATTTGGTTTCTTTTGTAGGTAATATTAGTAATTTTTGAAGTATAAGGTCCAAAAAAAGTATAGCCAGAAACACGCAGCCCAATATCGAAACCCAATGCTTCATTAATTCTAAATCGGTCTAAAGCATAAACTGCGTACTCGTTGCTAAATCTAGGTTCAGTTCGGTCTATCAGAGAACCAGAATTATCAGTAGGTACTATTTGCGTAAAATTGGGTGTTAATTTATGTCTAACCACATTTAGTCCAAACTTTATTTCGTGAGGCACTTCCAGTAAAAATGGAATTCGAGTAGGTGTGGTACTGTAATCAACGTCTATTTTCAAATTCCAATCTTCTACTCCTGAACTAATGTCTGCTTTAATACCGAACTCCTTTCCACCAAACATGTAATCGTAACTGTTGTAAATCAATGAAGTATTCATAAAAAGTTTTGGCGACACTTGATGATTCCAACGGATAGTGCCTGTCAAATTTCCATAATCTACACCAAAGTTAGCATCTCTAAATTTAGAAGCAAAATTCAAGACATCTCTTCCGAAGTAGCCACTGATAAATAATTTATCTTTTGACGAAATTTCATAATTCATCTTGACGTTCAGGTCATAAAAATAATAATTAGTTCCTTCAAAATCAGAGCCTCTTAAAAATGGTTTAGCAATATCGTAAATGTATGTTCTTCTTGCTGACACAATGAAGGAGCTTTTATCTTTTTGAAGAGGTCCTTGAAAAGTCAGTCGAGAAGACACCAACCCAATTCCACCTTCCATCGTGTAATCTTTCTTGTTGCCTTCTTTCATTTGAATATCCACCACAGAAGAAAGTCGTCCACCATAATTGGCAGGCATTCCACCCTTAAAAATGGTCACGCCTTTTATTGCATCCGCATTGAATACAGAGAAGAAGCCCAAAATGTGCCCTGAATTGTAAACCACTGCTTCATCCAATAACACTAAGTTTTGGTCTGCACCACCACCTCTTACATAGAATCCAGAATTACCATCCGTAGAAGAAGCCACACCTGGAAGTAATTGCAGCGTTTTTAGGACATCCACTTCACCGAGTAGGGCAGGTAATTCTTTAATCTTGTCGGTAGGGAGTTTCAAAACTCCAATTTCATAGCTAGAGATATTCCTATCTTCTGCATCACCAGTCACTACAATTTCTCCAATCACTACGCCGTCATTCAATTCCACGCTGACTTGTTGGTTAGAAGTCAAATCAACTTCCATTTCAATACCTTCAAATCCGATGTAAGAAAATGCAATAGTATAGGTTTTGGCAGGAAGTGTTAGCGAATAAAAACCGTATTCGTTACTCACTGTACCTTGTGATGGATTCGCTTTATTATAAACGTTTACACCAATCAATGTTTCTCCGTCCGTGGCGTTTTTGATAAAACCACTAATGGTATGGGTATTTTGAGCAAGTAAACAAGTGCTTTTGATTAAGAAAAGAATAGAAAAAAAGACCGTGATACCGAATACTGCGATAGTGATGATG
>JAAUTG010000368.1 GCA_012031785.1 Saprospiraceae bacterium
TGCACGTACCCCAATTGTGAGTACATTGTCATTTGGCCATTTACGGATTTTTCGATACGGCAGTGAATTACTTAGCGCCGCTTGTTGTTACGTGGATTGCATACATTGGAATTATTTACAAATGAATAAATCAAGAAAACTGGTTTTTAATTTTTGGATAAGTAAAAACAAAACTAATAGCACCACATTAGTTTTTTCCCAAAACCACATCACAGATCAATATTATCTTCCAAATTTAGCAGATTGAATTGAGTAAGGTTAATTCGGAACGTAATACGCTTCCATACACTATCCCTATCGTTCACGTCGTGGTTATCTTGAATGGCTGTGCTTTCGAGCAATGGAATGTAAATTTCAAAACTATCACCCATCACTGGAATTGCCAAACCTGCGCTGTAAAAGAATTTTACATCTTGGCTGATGGTGTTCCCCGCAGTAGTGTTGGTGCTGGTTGTGATAAGGGAATAGGCGCCATCTGCAAAAGCGCTATCGGCAATTTGCCAGGCAGGGTTGTTCGCAAGTTAACTCCAAGCATCCAGTCACGACTTCTGCCCACACTTGTTAGTGTTTTGAAACCAGCGTCTCTTGAGAAAATTTGATGTGCTAACAGTCCATCGTTTTCGCTGCGCCCCAATAGCATTTCATCGTACAGATAGTCGCGTTCTGCACCACTACCTGTTGTGCCCGTTAGTAAAAATTGCGGATTGATGCCTGAATTATTTACTTTATCAGCATCGTACTGTAAAAAAAGCCCTGCAAAAAGATGAAGGTCAATATGCTTATTGGGTTTGCTGCCAGAAAGCCTTTGGTTGTAATGCGCAAAAAGTTTGGAAAACCCTTCTCCCGATTGAAGGTTTGCCGTCAAAGCGAAAGGGTTTAATTTTTGTTTGTCTTCAAATTTGTAGCCTAATTCCTGCACGGCATAGTTGTTGTCCGTGCGTCTGATTTCGAGGCTATCTATTGCTTTGCCTATCCTTTGCTGTATAAATACAGAACGCAAAGATAACGTATGTTGCTTTTTGCTGATAGGGGACTGCTTTCCTAATTTTAGTTCTAGGTTTGGAGCAAATTTGTAAAAATAATTTTCAAAATCTGGATTTTCAAAGGTGTTGTAACTAAAGGTTTTCGCATTAATTTGAAGCGAAATACGTTCAATGGCTTTGTTGTTGAGATAAATATTGTAACGGGCTGTTCCAAACCCAGTCAATCTTTCAGAGCCAAAAGCAAACATCGGCACTAATGCAAATTCAAAATTGCGCGAAGGAATAGATTTGTTATGCAGCAATAATCCAAGTTGGAACTTATCGTATTGATTCCAACCAAAAGCAGGGGTGAAAAATGTAGTAATTTGTTGGTCGTTATCTAATAGTCCTAAAAAACGGACTTGCCAAGGCTTTGCTTTTTTAAAACCAGTCAGATGAAACGTATTGTCGCGCCTATCCAAATCCAAAGTTACACGCCGAGCATCCAACGCCAAGTAATCATAATCTCCAGAAGGAAACATAATGACGCTATCTTTTTGAACCCCTTCAACCCAAACTTCGGTGATTAATTCTTCCCCTTTGTAGGCGGCTATTGGAAATGGCGCAGCAATAGAGCCTTTATTTTTAATACGCACTTGTAATGCTTTCCCATCTGACACCGCATCCGAAATGGCATAATCCATAGTTGCGTTGCTGCCAATCAAGCCATTAAAAAACCAATCCAGCGATTGTCCAGTTTCTCTTGTTACAAACTGTTGAAAATCATCGGGATAAGGGTGCTTGAATTGCCAAGTTTGATAGTAGGCTTGCATGAGCGCATCGAAACGCGCAGTTCCCAAATATTGTTCTAAATATCGAAATGCTAACGCAGGTTTACCGTAAGCAGCAATTTGGTAATTGAGCGTTGTCAGATCTTCAGAAGTGGTTTCGGGAGCTTGATCTAAATGGCGACGGGCTTGTAGCAAATAAGCTAGTTCGTTTGCCTCAATCTTAGACGCTCCAATTAAAAATTTTGGTAAAGACGATTCCAACAAACTTTGATTGGGATAGTACAACTCCATGTAGCGCGTTTCGTAGTAGCTGTTTGTGCCTTCGTCCATCCAAGCATGGTCGCGCTCGTTGGTTGCCAAAATACCATAAAACCAATTATGCCCAACTTCGTGGGTAATCACTTCGTCCAGCAAAGGAGCGCTCTCGGCTTCTCCAATGACGGTAATCATAGGATATTCCATACCTGCTCCAGCACTCAAGGCACTTTGAACAGCAGTTGCTTGCGGATACGGATATTCGCCAACGTTTTCGGAATAAAACTGTACAGCACGGCTAACATATTTGACGGCGTTTTCCCATAAATTTTCTTCTGTGGCGGTAAACATAACCCAACTATCTACTTTTTTACCACTCGCCAGTGTGAGTTCTTCTTTATCCACGCGAAAGCGTTTGTCGGCAAACCAAGCAAAATCGTGGACGCGCTCGGCGGTGTAACGAATGGTTTTTAGCTTGGTGGAAGATGCAGGAAATACCTTATCATCAGCAGGGAATAACGTTTTATTTCCAGAAAAATACGCTTTAGTATCGGCTATTTTTTGGTTTAAAAATTCTTTTTCGCTTTCGTTTTGCAAACTACCAGTCGCGCCCACCACGTAATTTTCGGGCAAGGTGATGGAAACGTCAAAATTTCCGAACTCCGAATAAAATTCCCCAAATTCTAAGTAAGGCATTGGATGCCAGCCTTTTCGGTCAAAGACGGCTGGTTTTGGATACCATTGTGTCATTTGGTAGGATTCGCCGACATGTCCTAAGCGCGAATAGGACGTCGGTATTTTAAGGGTGAAATCTACAACAATTTTGGTGGTAGCACCGCTATTCAGAGGCTGTTCCAATTTTACGAGCGCAATATCTGGATTTTCTGCATCAAGGTTATAAGGCAGTTCTTTGTCATTTTGCTTGAATTGAATGGCAGTATATCCTCCCAAATTTTTTGGATTTGCAAAATAAAAATCCGTATTGCCTTGTTGAAGCAGTTGTTTGGCAAAAGCGGTAGTTTTGCTTTTAAAAGCATTGCCCCAAAGATGAAAATACATTTCTTGAAGGGTATTCGGTGCGTTGTTGGTGTATTCTATTTCCATGCTACCAACAAGCGTATGAACGGAGTCAATAAGAATGGCATGGATTTTATAGTTGACTTCTTGCTGAAAATAGTTGTCTTGAGCAGTTGCCCAATTAATCGTGTAAAATGTAATCGCGAAGGCTAAGAAAAATTTCATACTTTACAATTGTGGTTAACAATAAATAAATTTATATTTAATACCGCCATTTTCCATCTATGAACTATGGTCGTTAGCGGAATGTTGAATGAATTTGTAAATTACTTATTTTTTTAGGGGAAATTCTACTTTTTTTATAGGAAACCACAGGTTGCCATCACGACAGCTTACCTACCCAGCCTCCACAATTTGACTATCAATAATTTATCATTTATAACTGCTTTAGTTGATAAGATGTGCATGTTAAGTTTTCATATATTACCTTAAATACTTTCTTATTAATTTGAGAAACAGATTATTTTATATTTATTGTGGAATAATTTTTTCTAAACTTTAATCAATGACAACTAGCAACAGAATCACGAATCTGTACAGAAAGTACACTCGGGCGGCGAAGCGCTTTGAGAAGCTGAACAAGCCACAACGAAAAGCACAATTACTGCAATGCCTGCTGCGCTACGAGCGACAACTCCAGCGATTAGGGGTAGCTGCCAGTTTGAGTTTTTCTTTGTTAGGATTTACGCCCGAAGCAACAGCTCAAACTTACCCCTTCAATAAGGAATTCCAAGTCAATACCTTCACTAATTCTGAACAGCGCAATCCCAGCGTAGCAATGGATGCAGATGGGGACTTTGTGACCGTCTGGCAGAGCAATGGTCAAGATGGCAATAGCTATGACATCTATGGACAACGCTACAACAGCGATGGTACAACAGCAGGTGCTGAATTCTTAGTCAACACCTTCACCAATAATAACCAGAGCGCTCCCAGCGTAGCGATAGAAGCAGATGGGGACTTTGTGGTCGTATGGGAGAGTTATAGTCAAGATGGCTCTGGCTTTGGTATCTATGGACAACGCTACAACAGCGATGGGACAACAGAAGGCATGGAATTCCTAATCAATACCTACACCACGAATATCCAGCGCAATCCGAGCGTAGCGATGGATGCCAATGGGGACTTTGTGGTCGCCTGGCAGAGTTATGGTAACAATGGCTATGGCTATGGCATCTATGGACAACGCTACAACAGCGATGGTACAACTGAAGGCGGTGAATTCCAAGTCAATACCTTCACCGCTTATA
>JAAUTG010000061.1 GCA_012031785.1 Saprospiraceae bacterium
CGCAATGGCGATACGTTGACGTTGACCACCTGATAATTTTACACCTCTTTCCCCAACAATAGTTTGTAACCCTTCAGGGAATCCTTGAATAAACTCCCAAGCATTAGCTTTTTTGGCAGCTTCCACAATCTCTACATCGCTGGCATTGGGTTTCCCGTAAGCAATATTTTCATGGATAGTTCCTCCAAAAAGCATCACTTCTTGCGGTACAACTGCCATGTTTGCCCTCAATATCCTAATGTCATAATCTCGAATATCCTTCCCATCCACTAAAATAGAACCACTGTCTATTTCATAAAACTTCATCAGAAGTTGCACAATCGTTGATTTTCCTGAACCACTTGCGCCGACCAAGGCTACTTTTTTCCCAATTGGCACCTCAAAACTAATGTCTTTCAACACCGTAACATCTTTTCTTGCAGGATAACTGAAAGCCACTTCTTGATAGTTGATGTTGCCTTTGAGTTTAGGAATATCAGTAGGTAGTGCTTCAGAAAGATTGACTTCTTCAGTTTCGTTCAATATCTCTCGGATGCGCTCAGTTGCCCCTAAGGCAGCGATAATCTCTGTATAAAAATTACCCATGCTCGCAATAGAACCACCTATGATACTGGTGTAAGTGATAAATTCTATCAGCCTTCCAGCCGTCATTGTGCCATTGCTTAACATAATAGCTCCTTGCCAGACAATGAAAAATAAAGCCCCAAAGATGAATACAATGATGAACAAGGCAAACAAAGCTCTAAAATGTGCAAAACGCAATGAAATTTGCACGACACGATCTGTAGAAGTGCTATAACGCATCATTTCAAACAGCTCATTGGTAAAGGCTTTCACTTCACGAATGCCTTGTATAGCTTCACTCAACACAATGCTTGACTGTGCCATTTCTTGCTGGCGTTCTTTTGACATTTTTCTGATAAAACGCCCAAAAAACATTGCTCCAATCAGAACAACGGGTAGCGTTCCTAGCATGATGAGCGATAGCGTCGGCGCACGAAACGCTAGAAAAGCAATACCGCCAATCAGTACGACCACCTGTCCTAAAAATTCAGCTAGAGTAACTGAAAACGCGCTGTACAACTTGCCCACATCGTCTGTAATACGACTCAAAAGCTCGCCAGAACGGTTTTTTTCAAAGAAAATGATGGGTAGCGAAATCAACTTTTGATCTACCGACTTTCTCAAATCCGCAATCCCCTTTTCGCTGGCATAGGCGAACAACAGTACCCTTGCGTAAGAAACTACTCCTTGAACAATCAAAATCAGGATCAGATACAGTCCAATTTGGTTCAACGTCAAATCAACCGTAGAAACATTTTGCGCCACATCCACCATCAGACCAGAAAGATAGGGAAACACCATGAACACTAGTCGAGACAAAAATATCAACGCCAAGCCTCCAAAAAATGCCCAACGATAAGGCTTGATGTACTTGAATATTTTTAAGGCTTCATTAAGGGTTTCTCTGTTGAGTTTGGCACTTGTGGTATCTGTACTTTTTTTATTTGCCATTTATTGCTTAGTTCGTTACAAAATTTTTCGGTTAATAAATTTACTATCTTTCTAAAACTGAGACAAAACCATTGCTTTCGCCCTAAAAAACTAATAACATTATCCACAAAGGTAGCACTAAGAATCTAAACAATTCAAATTAAATCACTTAGTTCTCGTTGTAAGAATATCAGGGCAGAGCCGCAACTTTAGGTTTTTTTTACTGCCGTTTTAAAACACCTTGAAAGTGAATAAGAGTTTAAAATCTCAATGAGTTTCTCATCAGCTCGCTTTTTAAACATTAAAAACGAACTGCTAGTTCTAGTTTTTTAATCCATTACCAATCCTAATATTTCTTTTCTTAAAGCTCCCAAAGTTTGCTGTAAACTAGGTTTTATTTTTTTGATACGTAGCCGCTGAAACAACAACCAAGCCCATTTCGCATAATGCCATGCGAACATTCCAGTGGGAAGCAAGGAAGCAAGATAAAGAAAAGTCAACCACGGAGTTTGAAAAAAAGAATGCACTAGCAGGGTTTGGAGCGTGTAAAAAAATGGAAAGGCGAATAGTCCAATTAGCATTTTCACAATGGCGCGATAGCCAATCCAAGGCTGGCGGCGGTTAGTGAAATAATAAGGCAAAAAAGAAGGCAGTGCATTATTGACAAAACCGAATAAAAACAGTGGAAAACCGAGCATTAGCCAAGCCCAATCTATTACCTTTCTAAAAGCAGGACGTTCAAAAAAGTGCATCACCGCACGGTCGGTTAAGCGTTGTGCTTTTATGGCTTCAAAATACTGTTCTGCGGTGGTTTCTAGTGCGTGATTGGGATGCGCCTGAATGCGTTTTAACAATTGTTTACTGCGTCGAAAGCTTTCTTTGTTTGCAGCAGGATACTGGTTTTGTACTACAATTTCCACTCTTCGTAGCAGGGTATCTTCTTCTTCATCATTAGGCGCGATTTCTAAATCTTGCAAAGCTACTTCTAAGTCTGTGGTGAGCTGTTTAACTGCATTCCAATAGTCTTTCTCGTAAAGTTCTTGGTAAGCCTTTGCGAAAATAGGTTCTCCTACATTGATGACCAATTTGGTACGAAAAAAATTAGGTGCTTCGTAGTTTAAGCCCACAGGAAGAACTGCCAAGCCCAACTGAAACTGTTTACTTGATTCCGCCAGCAGTGCCATTCTAGCAGTTCCTGTTTTTAAACTGAGCCAATGCCTTCCCCAGAAACTACCGCCCTCAGGTGCAATCCAAAGACATCCACCATCTGCTAGAAATTCGGTCACGCGATCAAAAGAGTTCGTATTGTCCACATGCGTACCGCGATCATCTATTTTTCTACGGATGGGAATACAAAACATCGTCGAATAAAACCAGTTGCCAAATTTTGTAGCGAATAAATCTGCATTCGCTAAAAAATGAACTGGTTTTTTAGTACGAGAAGCTACATGCAGAGGGTCCATCATCGTATTCGGATGACTACAAGCGATGATGGTGGCGCGATTGAATTTAAGATTTTTACGCTGAATGACTGTAGTTTTGGGATAATATACCCAAAGCACGATTCTAGTAATCAATCGCAGTATTTCGTAAAGTAGAATGCGTAATGGATGCACAGTGATTTTTTATTTTTGAAGCAGAAATTTTTGGCAAGAAACCATTTTTATAACTATTATTGTAGCCAAAGTTAAGAAATTTTATTCTTGTTGAGCAGTTAGTATTAATTAATGTTAAACAACTGGTTATCGGTCGGCTTGGCTGCCTGTTTTTTTGTCAGTGTAATTGGTAATCGAAAACCACTACGTTCTTAATTTTTAATTCTGTAATTCATACTACTGGTGGTTCTTCTACGTTTGAAGTGCCATTGCTTGGCAATACTCAAAAAAAATGTATTATGTCTCGATGTTTTTTATGGATATGTTTTTTCCATTTTGCGGTAGTGGCTTGCCAATCACAAGCTGCTTCCGAACAGCCAACTGTTCAAGATACTTTAATTACTGGAAATCCTACACCTGTGTCGGTTTCAACGGATACTTTGGCAACACCTTACGATTTGAACTACGTGATGGGAAAGTTTGACCCTACAGTACATCCAGATTTTGTGGTCGTGGATAAAAAGTATGCGAATCGGGAAGGAATGTATTTACACAAGGATACCTACGCGGCTTTTCAAAAAATGCACGAAGCAGCTTTGAAAGATGGTGTAAAACTTACTGTTATTTCTGCTACACGCAATTTTGAAGCTCAAAAGCGCATTTGGGAAGCCAAGTGGAACGGGGAACGCTTGGTGAAAGGGGATGAAAATCTAGCTAAAACTACACCTGACCCTAAAGCACGCGCTTTGAAAATCTTGTTGTATAGTTCAATGCCTAGTTCTTCTCGCCATCATTGGGGAACAGATTTAGATATTAACGACCTAAGCCTTGAATATTTTGAACAACCAGAGGGTAAAAAAATGTACAATTGGATGCAGCAACACGCTGCCAAGTATGGCTTTTGCCAACCTTACTCTCCAAAAGGCGAAGCACGCCCCCAAGGCTACGAAGAAGAAAAATGGCATTGGTCGTACCTGCCTGTGGCAAAACCCCTGACAGGCTTGGCGGCAAGACATCTGAAAGATGAATATCTCACTGGATTTTTGGGCGCATCCGAAGCCGCCAAAATTGGTGTGGTACGCAACTACGTGCTAGGCATCAATCAAGCGTGTTTATAAATTACTGTTTGGTCAGGTCTTACAATCCGTGCAGGCGAATGAACAGTGGAAAATGATTGGATATTTGAAGTTTCTTCGACCTCAAATATCCAATTGAAGGACGGATTTGCATCTTATTTCAGCGCTAATACAATCACAGAAAACGGAGGAACAGAAACTGTTAACTGGTTGTTGTTCAATGCTGCACCATTAAAAGGTTTAGGTTGAATTTTGGTTGGTGCATCGAAGGTATTGCAATCTTGTAATTTTGCAGCGGTCAAAATTTTTCCATTGACTGTTGCATATTTTGCACCGCGCAGGTCTAATGTAATCTGTTGTGCTTCCTTTGCGTGAATATTGACAAGAGAAATATGTGTAACACCTTCTTTATTGCGAGAGGCAGAACAAGAAACAGCAGGCAAAGAACGCTCCTGAAGAGTATAATTTTTCGTGGTGATGTCAATAGGCAATAGCGTCGCATCTTGATGCACGTTGTACATCTCCATCACATGATAAGTTGGCGTGAGTATCATTTTCTCTTCATTTGTCAAAATAACAGCTTGTAGCACGTTGACCGTTTGTGCTAAATTCGCCATCATCACACGCTCGCTGTGGTTGTTGAAAATGTTTAATGTCATACCAGCAATCATGGCATCGCGCATGGTGTTTTGCTGGTACAAGAAGCCAGGATTTGTGCCTTGTTCTACATCGTACCAGCCGCCCCATTCATCCACTACTAGCGATACTCGTTTTCTAGGATCGTATTTGTCCATGATGTTGACGTGGCGCGTGATGAGTTCTTCCATCTGATAAGCGCGTTGCATAGTAGTAAAGTATTGATCTTCAGAAAAGTCAGTAGCACTTCCTTTTGCATTCCAGTCAATAACTGAATAATGGTGCAAGGCAATGCCTTCCAACATGTTGTGAGGAATTTCGCGCATCAACACTTCCGTCCAGTTGTAATCGTTTGACGATGCACCCGAAGCAATGCGAAAAATGCGTTCGTTGTCCCCCCAAGAAGCATTCATAAAAGTAGCGTACTGACGGTAGATATTAGCGTAATATTCTGCTTTCATATTACCACCACAGCCCCAAGCTTCGTTTCCAACTCCCCAATACTGCACTTTCCAAGGTTGACTTCTACCGTTTTCTTTGCGTAATTTTGACATTGGACTTTCTCCTTCAAAATTAACATATTGAATCCAATCTGCTAGTTCTTGCACCGTCCCACTACCTACATTTCCAGATAAATAGGGTGCCGCACCAATAGCTTCACAAAGATTAAGAAAATCGTGAGTCCCAAAACTATTGTTTTCTGTCACTCCTCCCCACCAAGTGTTTACGATGGTTGGTCTTTTGTCTTTAGGTCCGATACCATCTTTCCAGTGATAAGTGTCGGCAAAACAACCGCCAGGCCAGCGCAAATTAGGAACTTTCAGTTGAATAAGGGCATCAATAATATCTTTGCGAACTCCATCTGTATTAGGAATTTTGGAGTTGTTGTCTCCTACATAAAAACCATCATAAATACATCGCCCTAGATGCTCTGCAAAATGTCCGTAAATGTGTTTATTGATGGTCGTTTTACCTAAATCGGCGTTGACTACAATTTTGTTTTGTGCTACGAGCGAACCTGTCGCAACAAAAACTAACGTAAGTAGCATGAAAGTTGTATTTTTCATCTTATTTTGTTTTGTTTAAAATTTAAAATAACATCGCAAAGAAAACAAAAAATAGTGGAATAAATGATAACTAAAATGGTGATTTTCGAAATATATACTTTCAGGACTTAAAGGTTTGGAGGAATGCCATCAAAATTCCAAATACAGGGTTTGGTCTTGAAAGTAGTTATCAATAATTTTTGGAAATGCAAAATTGATAAGTGCTTGACGTGGAGTCAGATGTTGATGAGGAGCAACTATTTCAGGAGCATGGATGAGCTGAATCTCCCAAAAACGAGCTACAATTTGCTGATGCGTAAGCGTTGTTGATAGGGTTTTGAAGTTTTTAGAAGTTTTGCATTGAAGGTGGTGTGAGAGTGGTGGAAAGCACTACTTAGTTGTTCCCAAGATACTTCCTGTGTGTGTGACTCCTGTAAAGGAAATTGATACAATCCTTGCCAAATATCTTTTTCCATTCTTTTTTCAATGAGCAGATGCTCCTGCCAATTAAAAAGCAAGTAGTGAAAATAGCGTGTCCTTTTCTGAAGGCGTTTGCTTTTTATAGGCAGCACTTCCACGAGCCGATTCTGGAAAGCATGACAATGATTGTGCAAAGGACAAGCGGTGCAATTAGGGGATTTGGGTACACAGCAAACTGCTCCAAAGTCCATGATGGCTTGGTTGTATGCAGCAGGTTGTGTTTTATCGAGCAGAATTTGTGCTAGATGTTGAAATTCTTTTTTCCCTGCCGTAGTATCTATGGGCGTTTGAATGCCAAAAAATCGCGCCAGCACCCTGAAGACATTGCCATCCACCACTGCATAAGGCAAATCAAAAGCAAAAGAAGCGATAGCGGCTGCGGTGTAGTCACCGACACCTTTCAAATTGCGTATATCCTGATAGGAACTTGGGAAAACACCATGGTGCTCAAAGGCGATATGCTTTGCCGTTTGGTGCATATTCCTTGCCCTTGAATAGTAGCCTAAACCTTCCCAGAGTTTTAGCACTTCGTCTTCTGAAGCCAAAGCCAATGCTTGAAGCGTTGGAAAACGCGCTATGAATTTATTGAAGTATGGTGTTCCCTGTTCTACACGAGTTTGTTGAAGAATGATTTCAGAGAGCCAGATGTGATACGGGTTTTGACTCTTTTTCCAAGGAAGATTTCTATTGATTTGTTTAGACCATGCCAGCAAGGAATTTGTAAAAAACTGCCCTATCTCAATCGTGTAATTTTTGGACATAACATTTTAAGACCTACAAAACAAGTATGAAATAATGAGCTATAAATTATGATTATGAATTTATTATTTGATAATGAATGAGTAGTAAAAATAAACTATTGATTTATTTATTGCTCACAATTATATTAGTAAGAGACGCTTTAAGGGAATCAAGTATCACACTAAAGCGTCTCGGTTATTGATTGGCATAATATTAAAATGCTTCATTTGCTCTTAGTTCTTCCATGTTTACATAACGTTTAGCAATCATCTCTTTTAGTTCCTTGCGTGCAAAGAAAATTCTACTTTTCACTGTGCCAAGTGGCAAATCTAAATGGTCTGCGATTTCTTGGTACTTGAAGCCTCGATAGTGCATCAAGAAAGGAATCTTGATACTGTTGTCTAGGCTTTCCACCATTGTTGTGAGTTCTTTCATCATCATGTTGGATTCTCCGTTGTTTGCAATAGCTTGGCTACCTGAATTAAGGTAGTACATATTATCGGTAGTATCCATGATGGTATTAGCTTTCACCTTCTTCCGATAATTATTAATAAAAATATTTTTCATAATCGTGAAAAGCCAAGCCTTGAAGTTCGTTCCAGGATTGAACTTATCGCGGTTGGTCATTGCTCGATAAGCAGTTTCTTGATACAGATCCTTTGCATCTTCCACATTTTTGGTAAGGTTATAGGCAAACGAATACAACAGAGAGGACATCTGGTTGATTCGTTCGTTAAACTCTTTTGATGACATGATTGAGTTCATAATAATAATCTCTGTTTGACGTATGTTGTAGTTTATTTCAAATAACAAGCCAAAAGTATGAATTTGTTGAATGCTATGCAAATAAAAATTAAACATTTTTCTTCGATAGGTAATCTTTCTGATACAAAGTAGCCATTATTACTGGCTAAAAGCCTTTATAAATAAGGTCTTAATTCAAGAATTTAAACTTTTACTTCTTTTTAAATTTTCAGTAAAAAATGAAAGTATGAAATTAGGCTTAATTTTTTGTAGCACCAAACCACTCTATAACAAGAAAAACAGAGACTACATCTTCCACAAAAATTATGATTTGGTGTTGAAGTTTACTTTTTGTTTAAGTACAATTACTGAAAAGTAAAACAATTCTAAAATCTTATTTTTATGCTCATAAACGGACAATAATAACTCATATCATATATTTAGTTACTTGTTGGATTGGTCATTTAGTTATCAGTTTTAGGATGATTGTAGTTGCTTCGCGTTAAAACATCAGGAAGATTCGACATGGAACTTTGTCAAATAGCCTTACGAACAAATAACCAGTTGCGTGATATGAATAATAAATGTTGAATAATCGTCATCTCCCCATTTTAGGCTATCAAATTTTAAAGCAAGAATCGGGTTTTATGTGCTACGAAAATCTTCTACTTTTGTGCCATCAATAGCATAAAATGATGAACACGCAAGAAGACTTGAACTACGAACGCATCGCTAAAGCCATAGCTTATCTTATCACCCACCACAAATCGCAACCACAATTGGAAGAGGTGGCTGCGCATGTTCATTTAAGTCCTTTTCATTTTCAAAGGCTATTCGTGGAATGGGCAGGTATTAGCCCCAAAAAATTTCTGCAATACCTTAGCTTAGAACATGCTAAGGGTATGTTGCAAACTCAACAAGCTACACTTTTCGATACTACGTACCACACTGGGCTTTCTAGCACTAGCAGACTGCATGATTTATTCCTAAGCATCGAAGGAATGACCCCTGCGGAATACAAAAACGGGGGTCAACATCTTCGTATTCAATATAGTTTTGCAGAAAGTCCTTTTGGGCATGTTTTAGTAGCATCCACTGGTAAAGGTGTTTGTCATTTGGGGTTTGTAGAAGATGAAGAAAAAGCATTAACTACTTTGACACGGCGCTTTCCCGCTGCCAATTTCGTACATTTACTAGATGGTATTCAACAACAAGCACTTGCTTTTTTTAAAGGGGACTGGACACAACTTCAAGCCTTGAAACTACATTTGAAAGGGACTGCGTTTCAAATTAAAGTGTGGGAAGCCCTACTGACAATAGAAATGGGAAAACTTTCCACTTATGGAAAAATTGCGCAGCAAATTGGTCATCCTAAAGCAGCTAGAGCAGTTGGTTCTGCGGTTGGCGACAATCCTGTGGCATTCTTAATTCCCTGCCACCGCGTCATTCAGGCTTCTGGCGTTATCGGGCAATACTACTGGGGAAGTACGCGCAAAACTGCCATGATTGGTTGGGAAGCCGCGCATGTAGAAATTAGAGGTTAATGATAAGGTCTTTTCGTCGCTCAACTACCAAATTTGTAGCTGAACAACGAATTGATGGTAAAATTTATTTATTAAAATACTCATGCAATTGACTATTTTAGCCGTCCAGTTTCTAAAATTTATTTTGACGACAAACAAAAGAACAACATGAATCCTAAAGTAGATAAATACCTTATTGATGGCTGTATGCGCTGTAAATTTGGGGGAACACCCGAATGTAAGGTCAACGATTGGCGATTAGAACTGGAAACGTTGCGACAATTGGTGTTGGAATGCGGTTTGACGGAAGAATTGAAATGGGGTGTTCCTTGCTATACTTTTGAAGGAAAGAATATTTTGCTCGTGAGTGCTTTTCGAGACTATTGTGCCCTTAGCTTTTTCAAAGGTTCTTTGCTGAAAGATACGCATCAGCTTCTAACCAAGCCTGGCGAATATTCTCAATCGTCAAGGGTTATACGATTCACCAATCAGGAGCGAATCCTTGAGCAGCAAGAAATATTGAAAACATACGTTTACGAATCGGTAGAAGTGGAGCAATTAGGAACTGAAAGTAGAGTTCAAAAAAAATCCTGAACCCATACCACAAGAATTGCTTGATAAGTTCGAGGAATACCCGGCACTAGAGCAAGCATTTTATACCTTGCCCCCAGGAAAACAAAGAGGGTACATCATTTACTTTTCTCAACCTAAACAGTCACAATCAAGAGAAAGTAGAATTGAAAAGTATAAACAGAAAATACTAAATGGTGAAGGCTTGAACGATAAGTATAATAACTAATTGGTCATTTGATAGGATTTTGTTTTGGAAATTTCCGAAGTATTTAATAAGAAGCAACTAAAGTTTAACTGTGTAACATCGGTTACTGATTATACTAAACCCAATAACCAATTTAACCAACTTACATAACATCAGTTGGTAAAATACAAGCAATCCAAATTTTATTTTAATATGCGTTATTTTGCGGAATTAGCTTATAAAGGAACTGCTTATTTTGGTTGGCAAAGACAACCTAACGGCTTGAGCGTGCAAGAAGTGATAGAAAATGCGTTAGGCACTATTTTGAGAAGCCCTATCGAAATTACGGGTTGTGGCAGAACCGATACAGGCGTTCACGCCAGCCAATACTTCATTCACTTTGACTGTGAGGTGGATTTACCAGAAGGGCTTTTAACTCGGCTCAATAAATTTTTACCTAAAGATATTGCCATATATCGCATTTTTGAAGTAGCACCAGACGCGAACGCTCGCTATGATGCGTACTTTCGTCGGTATGCGTACTACGTGGGTAATCGAAAAACACCATTTTACAACGACACCAGCTATCATCTTCCTTTTTTTGAAGCCTTAAACTTAGACTATTTGCAAATGACCGCAGCGTTGTTGCTAGAATATGAGGATTTTTTCCCTTTCTGTAAAACCCACACGGACGTAAAAAGTATGAAATGCCAACTTTATACCTGCTTTTGGCAATGGAATCCCGATAGTAACCAGTTGGTGTTTCATGTTGCTGCCAATCGTTTTTTGCGCGGTATGGTTCGCTTGATGGTTGGTGCCTGCCTGAATGTGGCACTCGGTAAACAATCCATTGAAGAAGTGAAACAAGCACTTGACAATCAAGAGCGACTTTCCAAAAGTTGGAGTGTACCCGCAGAAGGTTTATTTTTGGAAGAAATTCGCTATCAATATGTGGAACGAATGGATTAAGTAATGAGCTGATGTCACGCAAATCGCTTTTTGATAGTTACTATTTGCTCAAATACCTTAAAAAATAAACCTTAAAATAGACTATTCGCCTTTGAAATCATCCATTCTTGATGTAAGACATACACAGATGTTTTATATTAGGAGTGGTTGATGCTATATTCTTTTTTGAAAAAATCATTTCAATCAAGCTGCCAATTAATTGTTTCGACACCTGATGTTTGGAGATACTGATTGGCTTTGGAGAAAGTGTTTACAGCCAAAAAATGCACCTTTGGCGAGCGGTGAAGGGTGTGCAGCCTCAAGGATGAGATGTTTGTTACTATCAATCAGTCCTTTTTTTCCTCGCAAAATTCCCCCAAGCATAAATACCAGATTGTTGCGATCCTTTGATAATTTTTGAATAACTGCATCCGTAAAGTGCTGCCAACCAATACTTTGATGAGAACTCGCTTTGCCATGTTCCACCGTCAGCATCGCGTTGAGCAAAAAAACACCTTGCATCGCCCATGCTGTCAAGTCGCCATGCGAAGGAGGCACAATACCTAAATCACTTTGAATTTCTTGGTAAATATTTGATAAAGAAGGTGGTGTGCGCACTCCTTTTGGTACAGAAAACGACAAACCCATTGCTTCTTTAGGATTATGATAAGGGTCTTGACCCAAAATCACTACTTTCACGCGCTCGAAAGGAGTAGTCTGAAATGCGTTAAAGATAAGTGAGCCAGGAGGATAGATCACTTTTCCTGCTTGTTTTTCCTGCTTTAGAAAATCCACTAGCTCGTAGAAGTAAGGTTTGCTAAATTCTTCTTGCAATACGCCCTTCCAACTTGCTTCAATCTGTATCGAAACTGGCGGACGAGGCGTTTCTTCAAACAATTTAGAGGACATAAACAAGTGTTTTTATTTTTAGAAAGGACAGCAAAGATAAAAAGATTATTTTAATTACAGGGCACGCTTGCATCAAAAAATAAAATTACTTATCTTTGCGCAGCTTTTGAAAAACATGGTTCCGTAGCTCAGCTGGATAGAGCAACTGACTTCTAATCAGTAGGTCACAGGTTCGAATCCTGTCGGAATCACTTGTTTTTTTGAGTATCCTCGCCGCATTAATGATCGGTAGGAACTTGTGCTAGAGCAAAATTCTTCACGCAGTCTAAATGCCACTTGCTACTTAAATCTTTAGGGATTATATAAAAAATGCGCTACCAATTAGTAGTTGGTTTAATTTTTGATTAATTGTTCATTTGTCTTTTGATGTTTTTTGACGGATGTTCCATTTTATCTGTAAACAAATTTGCCGCTAGGCAACTGGATTTCGTCTCTAATTCTTCCATGGTTTGGTGGTCTATTTTTTAATTAATTTCATTAGACTGTTAACCCGTCCGTTTTTCAAAATAATGGAAGAGATTGACCACTCAACTTCTTATTCAAGTTATGAATCCCATCAATATAACGAATTGTACCAGAGCGTGATCGCATGACAATACTTTGTGTAGTCACTATTCGATTTGCCTTGAACTGCACGCCGCGCAAAAAGGTGCTACTAGTGATGCCTGTGGCAGCGAAGAAGGTATTATCGGAACTAATTAAATCGTCTAAACTCAACACCTGCTGCAAGGCAGTACCTTCTATCAACATTCTATCTCGTTCATAATCAGATTGTGGTGCCCATTGGCACTGCATTCCACCATTGACGGACTTGACTGCCGCCGCCGCAATAATCGCTTCTGGTGTACCTCCAATTCCCATCAATACGTCCACTTCTGTATCGGGCAAAGAAGCTGCAACTGCTCCCGAAACATCGCCGTGTGCATTCAATAAAATGCGCACCCCTAGCGTCCTTAATTCTTGAATCAAATTATCGTGTCTTGGACGGTCTAAGACAAAGATTGTCAACTCATTGACATTCTTATTCAGGCATTTAGCAATTTGGATTAGATTTTCAGTAGGCGACTTGGTGATGTCAATCGCATCTTTGGCGCGTTCCTGCACCACAATTTTCTGCATGTAAAAAGAACTACCTGGCTTCAACATCGTGCCTTCTTCCGCCAGCGCAATCGTGGCAATAGAGTTGGGCATTCCATTTGCCAAGAGGGTTGTTCCTTCCACAGGGTCAATAGCTATATCCACTTTGGGACCGTTGCCTGTTCCCACTTTTTCACCGTTGTAAAGCATAGGAGCTTCGTCTTTTTCCCCCTCTCCAATCACGATAGTTCCATCAATGTTAATGGTATTGAGGTAGTAGCGAATCGCGTCCACAGCAGCTTTGTCGCCGCCATTTTTATCACCTTTACCCGCAAAAAAGAAGCTGAAATTGCACCTAGTTCTGTGACGCGCACCATCTCTAAAGCGAGGTCGCGGAAAGAATATTGATTGAATGCCATGATATTGTGTTTATGGATACCACAAAGATAGCAGATATAATTCCCAATCCTAATTTGAATGGCTAAACTTCTGAGAGTAAAAGTAGTCACCACTTTGGTAGTATCAAGCTAAATCAACCTTTTTAGAACTTGTAGGAGATTTTAATTATCTAATCATCAATTAATTAGTCCATAATATTGAATATCCATAGCTCTGATAACTTCTCTAATCTTTGCTCGCGCGGATGTTCACATCCGCACGAGCAAGTTATTCAAACTACTTCTCAGCACTTGAGCATGGAATTAGAACGTGTATTTGATTTCAATCACACTCATTACCCCTTCCACAATAGTTGTCCATTGACCTGTAAATTCTGCACCATAAGAAGCTGCAATCTTAGGTCCAAGTTGCTGTGCTTCAGCATCGCTCCATAGCGGACCAGCAAGCACATTCGTCCTGAACTCATGATGTCCATTCTTGTGTACAGGAAATTCTATTTCAATCACACTCATTTCACGATCAACTACAGTGGTCCATTGACCTGTAAATTGTCCTTGGTGCGCTGCTGCAATTCTTGGTCCAATTTGCTGCGCTTCATCATTACTCCATAGCGGTCCTGCCGGTATGTTTACTTTAAATTTTAACATAGATATAAAATTGAATAGATTAATGTTTTTATTTTGTTTAACCAGTTGCTAACAAGTTTTTTTTAATGCTCCGCCAAGCCAAACTTTTGAAGTCAAAGTATGGTGAATATGTAAAACTTACTTATCTAAGCGTTTGGAATGCCAATGATACGTGTAGGAAGTTACTATGTTTTAGATTATTACAAAAAAGTAATTTAATTCTAAATTTCAGTGGACGTCCAGCATTATATTATCTGACAGCATAAAGGTAACGGTCTTTGTTGCTGCTCACAAGGGTATTTTTACCTGTTTTCAAACACAGATAGAAATATCTATATCTCAGTTCTATTAAAAGAACCGACGTTTTCTACGGCAAGGTATTTCTAGTCAGTGAAAAATTTTAGACTGAGAAAGCAAAGTGTCAAAATTTTATTTTGTTCAAGATTGAATCTAGTAAGGTAAGTAGAACTATTAAATCGGCATTTCTAAAAACGTGAAGCTGAATCATTCAGTAGAATTAGCATATCCCAGCAGAGTGACCAAAATAGTTGCTTGAGACTTCTGAAGTTTCAAGCAACTCTACAATTGATATAGGATTTTTTATACCATCCCTTATACCTATTTACTACTGACCTTTGAAGTGAATTTCTATGCGATGTTCAAAAGAAAAAATACCATCTGCTTCTAAAGCCACCACGCCTTCTTTGTCTTTGTAATCCCAGTCTGCGTGCAGCTTGTCGGCTATTCCGTACCAAGGCTCAATACACACAAAAGGAGAATCAGGACTTTTAGACCAAATGCCTAGAAACGGGGTGTTGGGGAAATGAAAAGTTAGTATAGGCGTTTCTTGGTTGTTCACTAGGGTAACTTTGTTCGATTGCAAGTGCTTGAAAATGAGGGCATCATTATCGAATAAGTGATCTGTGATAGCGATGGTAGTTGTATTTTCTAGGACAGGTTCGGTAGCTCCAGTTTGGTAGCCGTTTTCGATTAAGTAGCGCACCGCAGTCTCCGCCTGATTGAACACCAACTTATAATCAGCCCGTTTTTCGTTTGGTAGTAGCGGGCATCTGAATCCAGGATGCGCCCCAATGGAAAAATAGATTTCCTGACCTTCTAGATTTTCCACAGCATATACTACGGAAAGTGTGTTTGCTATGACCGTGTAAGTTATGCGAATTAAGCAAGAATAAGGATATTGAGATGCTAGTGCTTCGGTGATTTCGTATTGAAATATGATGGCATCTTCAGATTGTGCGATAACTTCAAAGTCTAAGTCGCGCAGAAAACCGTGCTGGGTCATGGTAAACGATTGTCCATCAATTCGATAGGTATCATTCCAAACTTTTCCAACGATGGGAAATAAGATACACGAATGCCGACCCCAATATGCGGGATCCGCTTCCCACATATATTCTTGCTGATTGGCTTTTGATTGGATGCTAAAAAGTTCGCCACCCTTTTGCTTTAATCCTATTTGGAGGTATTCGTTTTGAATAATATAAGTATTCATTATCAGTGGTTTATGTTTTTTTATTCTTTTTCTTCTGTCGGGATGTTACATATAATTGGAAGCAACGAATCGTAGGCAGTAGTAGCCAAAATATAGCGTACCGTGAACAAGTCTTGGCAGGCTTCAGCGTAGCGTTTTTGGTCTAAATAGGCTTGCCCACGCGCCGATAAAAACTCTGCATTGATAGGAAATAAGGTTAAAGCTGCTGTCATTTTGGCAATACCTTCCTCCACTTTGCCTTCTTCATACAAGGTAGAACCTTCCACTGCCAGCGTTTGGGCTTGCTCGAATTTTTTAATTACTGCTTGGCAAGCTGTGTTTTTAGAAGGAATAAAGGGAATGCGCAACTCCACAGAAGTGGGTACTTTTCTGCCTTGATAGGTAGCGGGTTGCCACATATTGAACATAGAAGTAGTCAAATCTAAAATTTCCAACTGAAAAATCCAATCCCAAGTAACAATAGTCTAACACATTCAAGGTTTTCACCACCCCATCTGGTTGGATAAGTAACTGTACGTCCATGTAACCAATCACGCAACTATCCAAATAAGCAGCAGGATAAGGTAATTTTTCCTCAATATATTCCGTCACACTTGCATTGTTACCACTAAAAACGGCTTCTTGATCCATTCGTGTATAAACTGTGTCGCCTTCCAGAACAACGTATGGGGGTGCTTCTGTCAATTTGAACTTAATCGGTAGGGTTATTTTTACGCGCACATCTAGTCCATCTTTTTTGCCTGGTATCCACTTGATATTGTTTGGATTAAACGCATCAAGTAAACTCAGTACCGCATTTCCACAGCCACCACCAATATCTTTCAATAAGCTAATATTAGAAATGGAGCTATCAGGCTCTACCACAAAACTGGTTACTACCGTACCTTCAATATTATCCAAACGCGCTTGCAAAGGGTACTGCAAATTCGCATATACAAAAGCTAATAGGGCTTGCTGGGAACATTGTTGCTTGACTTGCAAGGTCGTATCTAATTGTTCACAGCCCCCAAAACGAAATCTTGGCATCTGCTCTGTGACCACATAAATAGTTGTATCTGTGCTTTGGGCAGAGACCAAAACAGTCCAAAAAAAACCAAAAATAGTTAACCAAAAACGGAACATACATTTAGAATGTCTATGTAATCCTATGTCTTGGGTAGTTTACCGAAAAGACGTAAGATTAAACGCGATGATAAAATGACTACAAAATAAGTTCTTTACTCATATTTTTTATAAGAAAAACGGAGCGCATTAGCCTTTCACTTTCTACATGAATGGAATGGACACTCAAAAGCGATAATTCTTTACTCTTGAGTGTCCATTTAAACGAATACAGTAGATTTTTAGAGCGGACGAATCCAAATATTTCTGAAACTTACTAGATCCCCATGATCCTGAAGTTGCAAAGGTGCTTTGCCGTGTGCTTTGTACTTCGGCAACCCAATATACTCTGTACCGCCTTTAATTTCTACATTATTTTGCACCAGTACGCCATTGTGCATTACGGTCACTCGTGCAGGTGCTGTCAACATGCCATCGTCATTGAAGCGCGGGGCAGTGTAAATAATATCATAAGTTTGCCATTCTCCTGGCGGACGAGCAGCGTTGACGAGTGGCAAATGCTGCTTATACATCGAAGCGACTTGCCCATTAGAGTAAGTGCGATTGTTGTAGCTATCCAGCACTTGCAGTTCGTAGCGACTTTGCAAAAATACACCACTGTTGCCACGTCCTTGTCCTTCGCCTTTCACCACCACTGGGGCTCTAAATTCTAGGTGTAACTGGGCATCTCCAAATCCCATTTTAGTTTGGATAGCTTCTGTGCCAGGTTTTACAGTCATTGTGCCGTCACTTTCCAGTGTCCATTTTACCGCAGAACCGTTAACGTGTTCCCATTGGTCAAAATTCTTGCCATCAAATAGTACAATAGCATCAGAAGGCGGGGCTGTGCTTGTTCCTGGCTTCACTATTTTAGGCTCTGGCTCCCAAACTTCTGTGGCTTTTGGGTCTGTAATCTGTCCCATCATAGAATTGATTCCGAATAAAAAAAATACTAGCGATATTGCATGAAACTTCATAAAAAACTGTTTTTCGTTTTTAAAATTGTCAAAAAATATTGAAATTTACTATCAATTCAAGGCGAAACTTAAAATATTATTTTGAAAATGCAAAAGAATTGTTGTAAATAAATCAAAAAAGTAGGTCAGTTCCCGTCCCACCAAGTTGGTCTGTGAAATTTAGTGTATGTTATTATTTATCATCTATAAATGAATAAGTAATTAAAAGTCAGGGACTTAATTATTTATGTATAGCTAGAAGTTTGACTAATGTGAAAGAACTATTGGCACATTTTTATCATCAATTGCTCTAGTTTTTTAGTCATCGTGCTAGTGGTACAGGTGTAATTATTAGCAATAACTGCGAACGCCAATCGCTTTCCTGAAGGATGCTCCACGTATCCTGCAAAACTACGTGCTCGTTCAATGTAGCCACTTTTCAATCTAACTTTCCCCAGCGCCACACTCCCTTTGAACAAAGACTTGACCGTACCTGATTGACCGCCCAACGGCAGGGTATTGTAAAAAATGGGAAATAATGCCTCATCATTTGCAATAAGCTGCAAGATAGTAGCCATCTGATAGGCTGAGATACCTGTTCTCGGCGATAGTCCACTACCATCCACTAAAAAAAAACCATCTATATCCAATCCCTGACCAGACCAGTAAGTAAGTATTGCTTCAATGCCTCCTGCCAAACTATTGGTTGCATTTTTGCTGCCCCAATCGCGCGAATCATACTTTCGCAGTAAAGATTGACGCTTTCGTAATTGGCGCGCTTCACGATGTCGGCTAGGGTGGGGGAGTAGTGGGTAAATAAAAGAGTACGGGGCTTTTCTGCCGTCCACTCCACATCGGTTTGTACTAATTTTGTGGTTTTGATACCAACTTCTTCTAAAGCATATAGCAAGCGATGGGCAGCAAAAAAAGGTGGGTCAGGTATTGAACCTTTTATAGTAAATCGTTGACTACCAACAGGAATAGTGCCTTTTATAACACGAGCATAGGCGTAAGGTCCTCCATAAATGTAAGCCTGGTCGCCTGTGTTTTTTGGTGCAGATGTGACCTCATTAATGAAATATAAATTGGGAATAAGCGGCTCTATACGTGCGATTTTAGGGGTTTCTCCCTCTCGACTAGCTTGTTGAAAATCAAGGTAGTAGAAATTTTCGTGGATATTTAATCCCCAAGTTCCTGTAGCGTAATAGTTGCCCAAATCGTACCATTGCCAGGTGTTGCCAGCAACTTCTCCACGAAAAAAACTGGCATCTCCAATTACTTTTCCTTGTATTTCTTTAATTCCTGCTTTTTGTACAACCTTCACGAAATTTGCCATCAAGGTTGGTAAATCAGGAACGCCTTCCATTTGGTCAGAACCAAGTGTAGGATCACCGAACCCTTTGAGAATCAAGTTTCCACGAAGCACACCATTGGAAATATTCCCTTCGTAAAATAGTTCTGTTTTAAACCGATAATTTGCGCCA
>JAAUTG010000369.1 GCA_012031785.1 Saprospiraceae bacterium
GAAAGAAACTTTCTTTTCCTGAAATTTCTTCTCCTCACCTAACTCCACGTTTCCATAGCATCTAACGCTGCTTTGCAATTAGATATGACGACAAAACTAATATTTTTAACAAAATTCTGAAGATAAAGTAATCCAACAAAAAAATAGTCGTCGTGGCAAGCAGTCTAACCAACAAAAAAAGCGCGCTACACCATAGAAGTTTAATCAAAAATTTTTACTTTTAACTACTGGTAATCAAACTTTTATTATGTTTACAACCATGTATTTTTTGATTAATTCTTCATTTAGGAAAAAAATAATAGCTGGCTCACATCTTTATGTGACAGTATATCGTATATAAAGTTGGTAATTCTGTATGTAAAAAGTTACCTTTATGTCAATTTTGTAAACTGTGTAAAAGGGTACTCTAAATAACAGTCAATTTTTCATCTTGTTTGTTTTAACTTTGTGGCGCAAATTTTAAGAATCGGTGTAGAAGACACAAATTAATTGAACTTAATCATTTGACAATTAGTTTTTTATATACAAAGTCGAATGTATAAAATCTTACTTGCGCCAAAATTACGGATGAACCTTCATTTTTAGTAATCCATCAACACACGTAACTGATTAAAGCAATTTAAGTACGAAATTTTTATATCACCTACTTTATTTATGTTATTTGAGCGTTAAATGATACACTATCAGTTCTAGGGAAAAGCAACCAGGTGACTTAGTGGTAAGATACAAATGATAATTTTCGATTTTATTCTTTGATAATGAATAAATTGTAAAGTTAAATTCATTTACTACTCATTCCTTAAAGGAATCAAAGTAGGTATCACTTTAAAATTTGGAAATATCTCCAACCTTGTTCTCTGCTAGACGTGAATTAAACAACGACCAAAGAACGCTAAAAGACAATCTTATGGATGAATTACTACAACTAGTACAAATCATTAGTAAGCATAAGACTAAGAATATTGAGATTATTGGCATTGCCGCTGGCAGCAACTCAAAGGCACAAAAGCTATACGATTTAATAGCGGATGGCATAGTGACTAACGACCAAGAAGCTGCGAAACACATGTATGGCACTGATGAAAATGATCGCCGCTACAAGGATTTAAAAAACCGCTTGATAGACCGCCTCGTTAATACTTCCTTTTTTATTGATGTTCGAGAGAACAAATTGAGTACCTATCAAAAAGCGTATTATCATACTTGGAAAAGTTTGGCAGCCGCCAAAATTCTAATCGGAAAGTCAGGACATAAAATCGGGACTAAACTGATGAAAGAAAGTCTGAAAACGGCTGAAAAATTTGAACTTACTGAAGTTGGATTATACGCTGCTCGACAACTTCGTTCTCACTATGGCGGACGACTTGGCGATAGCAAAGCCTTTGAAAAATACAACGAGTTATTTCTCCAATTTGAGGACATGTTTCGCTGCGAAAACCTAGCAGATGAATACTACACCAGAGTAACGCTCGACTATATTCAACAGCGTTCCAGCCAAGATAAAATAGCTGAAAAAGCAAAAAAATATTTTGTTGAGATAGAGCCTTTTCTCAATAAATACGATTCGCACCGACTTCATATTCACGGGCGCTTCCTTCAAATCTACGCCTACTCTGGCGCGAAGGGAAATGTGCAAAAAGTATTATCTATTTGCGATGAAGCCATTCAGTTCTTTGACCAAAAATCTTTTCCTGTTCAGTCCGCTACACTCGCTTTCTTGCACCAAAAAATTATTTGCTGTATTCAGTTGCGCCTATTCGACGAAGGTAAGGACGCTATTCTAAAAACCAATAAAATGTCTTCTCCTGGCACTTTAAATTGGTTCTTAGATTATTACTACATGGTAATGCTATCTTTCAGGTGTCAAAATTTTGAAAACACCTATGCTTACTTCATCAAAGCGTTTCACCACAAAAATTTCTCTATTCTAGCACAGCCTTATCGAGAAGGCTGGAAAATAGCAGAATCATACTTAGCTTTTCTAATAGCTGCCAAAAAAGTGAATGGAAAAACAGAGTTTAAAATTTCTAAATTCATCAATGATGTACCCACCTACTCTAAAGACAAACGCGGCACAAACGTACCCATTTTGATTATTCAAATCCTGTTTTTGGTACAACAAGAAAAATATGATGAAGCTCAAAACCGCATACAAGCCATCAAACGATACAGCAACCGCTACTTGCAACAAGATGAATCGTTTAGAAGCGAATGTTTTATCAAAATGCTCATTGAAATGGCTAGGGGTGGATTCATAAAAGATAACGTCAATCGCAATGCAAAAAGATATTACGAAAAACTCAAAGAAGTGCCACCTGAGAGCAGCAATCAGAATTTTGAAATAGAGATTATTCCCTACGAAGCACTTTGGGAAATTTTAATTGACCAACTCAAGTAATTACAATTCAGGTTACAAAGTTGGTTATTTGTTGGATTGGTTAATTGATTAGTGCCTCCCCTAAAAATGGAATAGCACCTACTTAAACACTTAATTTGAAAAAACAAAACGGCAATGGCTGTAATGCCTACGGAATAAGTATCACAGCCATTGCTATGCTTTTTTTACCGTTTTAAATACCCTCTTGCAAACGGCGCATTTGCTCCATAAAAGCAGGTCTTCTTCTTCTTGATACCTCTATTTTGATGCTGTCATCCATAATCAAATAGCCACCGTCTCCTTTCACAAATTTGCGCATATAATTTAAGTTAATAATATGTCTTTTGTGAACGCGGTAAAAATTGAAAGGAGCAAGTAATTCCTCATACGATTTAATCGTTTTGGAAGCTGTCATTCGTTCGCCACCTATCATAAAGATATGAGTGTAGTTATCATCAGCTTCCAAGCGAATAATATCAGCAATATTGATAAAATAAATACCATCCAACGCCGAAACACTCATTTTTTTGAATGCATTAGGGTTGTTGTAGTAAGCATTAAAAATTTCCAAACGGTTGTTAATCTGACTGTTGCGCTTGCTTATCACCCTTTCTACTGTTTCTCTAAGTAAATCTGGGTCAATAGGCTTCACGATATACCCAATTGAGCTGTACTCACAGGCTTTGATAGCGTACTCCTCAAAAGCAGTGACAAAAACAACTTCAAAATTGATTGGCGACAATTCTTTCAGCAATTGAAAAACCTGACCATCTGGTAGGTTAATATCCAAGAACGCTACTTCTACCTCCAAAGATAGCTCCGAGATCAAATCAACTCCCTCTTTAACACTTCTCGCATCTCCAATTAATTTGATTTCAGGACAATACTGAGCAAGCAAATTTTTTAAATTTGCCATCCCTTTCTCCTCATCCTCTATGATGACTGCTTTGAATACTTCTCTATCTTTAGGTTTTACAGGAGACGTGGTGGGCAACGCATTACGCAGAGCAACTTCCATAGTTATAATGTATTAACATGAAGCAATAGCATCTTGTCCATGCGTATAAGAAAATCAACATCAACGCTTGACAACGGAGCTATTACCAGTGAAATAAATCGGAATTTAGATACCCGTTTTTAATAGATTCCAACACGAATTTACTACATTATTGAATACTTAGCATACTGAATCTCGCTGAATTAGCGTCTGGTGCATTTTTTTTGGTGTTCGGTGCTAAAATACAACCATTTGTACAACTTTTTAGGGGCTAATTCAAAAAAGTATTGGTCAAAATAAGAAACGATTAGCCAACTACCAAACCGATGTTACACAACTGATCGTTTGTGGGGATAGTTGGGAAGTGATAGCATAAAGTTAAACTCTAGTTGCTTCTAAAGTATTCGGAAGGTTCAAAATAGAACATTGTCAAATAACCTCACAAACCAATCACCAGTTGCATAGCAGGAATCACTCAAGCGATTGGCATACTGTTGATAAGATAAGACTAGCATTGATAGCATAAAATATTCAAAAAAATTATCAACCAACGATTTGGTTACTCTAGTTTATGTATTACTTTTATAGCCGTCGTTGATATGATTGAAAGCATATTCAATAAAACCTTCATTATCAGCTACCAAAATTTTCAATTTCTACACTAGTAAGCAAAGCAAGCACTCATGAAAAAAACTTTTACTTCTTATTACTATTCTTGGCGTTCAGCCTAGCCTTTTCTGTTCAATACACACAAGCCCAATGTTTCGACTTGAGTTTCCAAACCACAGATGCTAGTTGCTCCAGAATTAACAACGGGGCATCTACTCTTATAGGGCTTTCTTATAAAAAAGTTTGAAACAAATTGTTTGAGTAAGATTAAAAAAAAAGTGAGCTAAAATCATATCTTTGAGTTGTGAAACATAAATAAAATGATATGAAAGAACTAGCTC
>JAAUTG010000370.1 GCA_012031785.1 Saprospiraceae bacterium
CTTTAAGTTGGAGCAGACGTAGGTCTAGTTCAAAATCGAATTTGGGTACTTTGGTTTTATAATCTACCGCCCCCAAGAAATCGAATTGAATATGCTCATCTTCTATAGATAAACGTCCTTCAAAAAGTTGTTTGCTAAGATGCCCATCGAATTTTAGCGTTTTGATAGTTGTAATTTTTGTAGTACATGGATTGTAAGTCTATGGACAAGAGCGCGTCCGCACTTTTTTCAGTAAGTCCTCTACCTTCTCTCACTTTGGAAATAGCAGAGATATTGCCAAAGTCGTCGTTATTCATCCATTTACCCAAATTAAAATTCACAAGACTCAAATCACCATAATATTGGGTGGTGGCAGGGTTGTCAAGTCCTGTAAAACCCATGTCGAGTTCTGCTGCCCCAAGTTGGGTACGCAACGTTCCGTCAATGATGAGTTTTTCAAATAAGTAATTAAAATTTCCATTAAAACGAATGTTACCAAGTTTATCAAAATTGGACGGCAAAGAAAAGTCGGGAATAATTTTCCTAAGTACCCCCACGTTGGTTTGCAAGTTGCTTAGATTGAGTAACAGCGTTTGTTCTTCAGGTACTGTCAAATTATTGGAAGAGAATGAACCTTCTATTAAGGTCTTTCCATTGAGTTGAATTTTAAGATTTTTACCCGACAAGTCGTTGATAGTTCCAAGAAGTTTGCCAGAAATACGCAGCTTCTTATCCTTGTTTCTCAGAAAAAAGCGATCCTTTTGCAGCGAGGGGGCGAAGGTCATCACATCTTTTAGCTGAACAGTTGAGTTATTGAGCGCAAGGTTTAGTTCAACTTGGTTAGTAAAATCAGAAAAATCACTCAGTCGGTTGTATCTAAAAATCAGGGTATCGCCAAGTTCTGTATCAGGTGTTTTAAAATTCAACCCTAATAAAGCGATTTTTTTAGGCGTAATTTCAAAATTTTGCACCGCACAATTTTGTAACTCAAATCCGCTTTTTTCTTTAAATTCAATATGTTCCACTTTCCCTTGATAGGTATTACCTCTCAATTGGAAGTCCCTCATGCTCATATCTATGGCACTCAATGCCAAATCTTTGTAAGAAAGTACAGAATCTGGTAAAGCAGCTAACGTATCAGATTTGATATTTTTAAAAGAAAATTCGCCTTTATCTAATAAAAAGTGATCAATATGGAGCGACCAAAAACTAGTATCATTGGGGATTTGTAATTCCTTAAAATAGTATCCAAAGTGATTGGGTACGAAACACTAAGTCCTTGTTCTACGCTAAAGGAAGGGCGATCCAGAACAATTTTTTCTATATGTGCTAATCGTTGAGGCAAATCCAATTTATGTAAAAAAACTTGCCCTTTCTCCAGGAAGGCATTAAGTTTTGAGCCTGTAAATTGGTCTGCTTGCGTAAACGTGATTCTTTTAACGTGATTGTTTGTATATTTAAGTCAAAATTGAGGTCAGCACTCGGTTGATTCATGCTATCCAATTGGCTCACACCCTTCCATTGTTGAATGAGTTGTTCCAGATTGTTGTAGTAAGAACTAGAATCTCGTTTCAGATTGAACTTTGCATCAGAAAGTGTAATACTTTTCACTTCCATACGCTTAGCAATAATAGAAAACCAACTACCAGTAAGTTTAGCCCTAATAGACGAAGCATAAAGTAAAGTATCACCTGCTTGATCTTCCACTAAAATGCCTTTGATGTGAAGTTGATCAATAATCGAAAGGCGCATGTCTTCGACCTGTACCTTGGCGTGTAAAGTTCTTGACAAATAGTTGGCAACTTGATCTGCCGTAAAATTCTGTACGGCATGAATACGAATAATGAAAGAAAACAGCACTAACAATAGCCAGAAGATGCCTACCACTTGAAGTAGCCTTTTAACTAATTTCCGACTTTTGAATTGTTGACGTGTTAGCATGGAACAAAAACACACTTAAAAGTCTAATTGTTGGATAATACAGCGTGTATTTATTCTCAAACAACATTAGTCTTCTAATAAAAGGACAAATTTTTGAATAAATCTTTTAGACTGTGCTATTGATTACGTAAGAGAGAGCTCAGAATGGGGAAAAATAGAAAATATTATGTAAATTTGATATTGGGCGATTTGCTTAAACACAACTACTTTGGTAAAGTAGGAGGACTACCACTAAAAGGCAATCCTCTTACTATCTTCACTCATTCGGGCTAATTAGTTTGTTCCGTTGTTGTTGAACAAGTTGGTTTTAGCTGGTAAACTTTCTTGAGTAGGCTTTGGCTTCACTTCACCTTGGATGGTCAAGCGACGTTCTGGCTGAGCTTCGTTAGTAGTTAATGTCACGAATTTAGTGAATTTACCTTCACGAGCCGTGTCATATCTAACCTTAATTTCTGCTTTTTCACCTGGCATGATTGGCGTAGTTGGATAAGTAGGTACTGTACATCCACAGCTACCACGCGCATTTGAGATAATCAAAGGCTCTGTTCCTGTGTTAGTAAACTTGAATACTCTTACTGGTTCAGAATTGTGAGCAATTACACCATAGTCAACTACTTCGCTTTCAAATTTCATTACTGGTCCGCTCACTTTTTGAGTAGGTTGAGCTACTGGCGCAGTTTGAGCAAAACTGATGGTCGTAACACTTACGAACAAGGCTACCAAGAAAAGAATGTTTTTCATTACAACGTATTTTAAATATTTGAATTAAATCACTACAAACATAACGGTTATTTTTAGTCAAAATGGTAGTAATTGGCTGTTAATGTGTCGTTAATGATATTTTGAGCGGATTCGTTTAAGTAGTGCTGCTAAAGACAAAACTAGCACTCAAGAACCATAGAATAGGTTGAAAAAGCGTATAAAATATTGTATTACATAATTTTACACTTGCAATAATTATCAAATACTAATGCCAAAAACGGTTTAAATATTTATTCCTGTCCTAAATGGATTCGCTTTCAAACCATACTCAAAAGCTGTTTGCACTTGGTCTAGTGTAAATCCGCCATGCACCATCGTTTCAAAAGGGAAATCGGTATGATGTTGCTCCATAAATGTCACAGCACTTACGAGGTCGTGTTGATTGTAATTATGCAAACCTTTGATTTTCCATAGGTTGCGAACAATTTGTTCGGCATTAATTTCTAACCTGCGCTGCGGATGAGTAGCACCTGCCCAAACAGCAGTTCCACCAATAGCGAGCATTTGTAAACTCTGCTCCATAGCGCTTGCTACACCACTCAATTCAATCACGACATCGAATGGATTGAGTTTCCCAAAGCGTTCTATAACTGTTTTTGCCGCCATTTCGTCAGCCAGAATGCCTAGCGTTGCACCATAGAGCGAGGCGACTTCCAAGCGTTCTTGATTCACATCCATTGCCACCAAATGAGCTGCACCATTGGTTTTACTCATCGCACAGGCAACCATTCCCAACATCCCTGCTCCTGAGACCAAGATATTTTTTTGCTTCAAATCGCCAGCCAAACGCATCGCACCTGCTATTGTTGCCCCCGCACAATTGATAATTGCCGCCACAGGCAAAGGCAAATGTGCTGCCAATTTTACGATAGGGGTGTGTTGGCGCAAAATGGTAAATTCACTCAAACCGCCATGCAAATTGCTATCTGGCGTAATCGCTTCGTGTCCATACTTAAATAAATTGCTTGCTTTTTGAGGAATGCCTCTTTGGGACAATTCCTCATCTGGGTTGCTTGCATAAATTGCCCAACTAATTCGATCTTTCAACGCTAAGTTTGCACCTCGTTCATCCACCCTAGAATGATTTTCCCCAAATGCTACAATTCTTCCCACAACTTCGTGCCCTAAAATGGTCGGTGTTTTTTCTTGGCGTTTGCCACAATACGTATTCAAATCACTGCGACAAAGAGTCGTGTACTCATTTTTTACCAATACTTCGCCCATTTTTAGCACAGGAATGGCAACTGTTTGTATGGAAAAGGGTTGATGAGCACCATAAAAAAATTGCGATTTTACTTTGTTGCATAGATTTTATTTGAAATGACTAAAATTGAGTTTGAGATTTTAATTTTTATCATTTATTAGAGGCCAAAGAACTCAACTCTTTTATAGGTTCATAATTTCCGAGCAATATTTCACGAACATAATCCCCGCAAAAATGGCATGATAACTTAATCTCAGGATGATCTTTTTCCAACAGAGCAAGCCAATTCTTAGATGGGAACCTATTACTACCAAAATTTCGACGGGAAACAAGAATTCCCCACTCAACAAATGGATACTTTTCTGTAAGTGGGATAAGAGCCGCTGGCGATATACTATCATCAGCGCCGGTAATTGTTACTTTAGTGATCATGGGTTT
>JAAUTG010000371.1 GCA_012031785.1 Saprospiraceae bacterium
AGAAAATAGTAACCAGAATAGGCAAACTAACAATGAGTGCGTTGAATGTTGTTAAACTGTCCATTTACAAGTTTTATTTTTTTTGGAATTGCCCGTTTGTTGAGTTGTTTAAAAATAAAATTTGGGTGCTAATCGGCTCATTATTTTTAATGCTTTGGAAATTCCGGGTGTAATTTCTTCTCTGCCGCTTGCATAGTTTTTCCAAAAGATGTCTGCCAACTTTTCGGGTGGCATTGGTGTCAAATTATCATCTTTCAAATCAGCATCTTCAGCCAATTTAGTAGCGACAACAGGTGGTAATAATTCAATGACTTTAATACCGTGCGGCTTCAATTGTGGGCGAATAGATTGCGTCCAAAAATGCACTGCCGCTTTTGTACCTGAATATACAGGCGATTGAGCAAAAGGCACATACGCCAAACCCGAAGAAACATTGACAATAACTGCTTCTTTGCTTTTCTTTAATTGTGGTAAAAAATAATGCACCAAACGAATGGGCGAATTAAAATTTATATCAATTTCGGAAAATTGCTTTGCTAAGTCATTGGCTCCATTGCCTGTATCAACTAAATTCATAATACCTGCATTGTTTATCAGCACATCAATTCCGCCAAACTGTTGCTCAATGTCGTCAACCAATATTCTTACTTCTGCGTCATCCGTAACATCGCTTTGAAAAATATGAATTCTGGGGTTGTCGGATTTTACTTTTTCAAGTTTAGCTAAATCCCTGCCTGTGATAATAACGGTATTATTGTTCGCTAAAAACTTTTTGGCAAGTGCCAGTCCGATGCCTGAACCACCACCTGTGATGAGTACTTTTTGATTGGATTGTTTCATTATGAATAATGTCTTTAAAGTGAACCTGCATTTAGTAATTTGTTGTGAAACCAAAGCATCAAAGCGGGTGGAATTAATTCTATGGCAATAAGAAAAATCAGAAAAGGTGTCGCAGGATAATTTATCAATGCTGCGGCTCTGACAATACCTCCAATAAAAAGGGCGATCATTAAAAATCGAAACAAAGCCGTTTCTGAAGTATTCCAAGCTATATAGAAAAACGCCAAAGCCGTAGCCATCCAAATAGCAGCAACAAAGCGATGATTATTGTCGGTCATTGCATCCGTAATGGCAGGATTGTATTTGGCTGTTACTCCCATAAAACCTGTGGCAGCAGCAATCAATCCATAGAGTACCAAGAAAACGCGAATAAATAGTAGCATAATTATTATTTTTTAGCGGTTGGTTTAAGAAAACAATAAGCAGCGATAAGGATGGGAATGGCAAAGGGAATGTGTTGTAAAATATCGGTTGCACCTGCGTTGGGAACGAAACTGCCCCAAACAAACATATCCACAACGATTACCAAGAAAAGGGTAACCAAGTGGAAATATCCTGCCAACCTAAATTGACGAAAAGAGATAGCCAACAAAACGAAAATCGGTGGAAGCACATCACCAACCGCTTTGAAAATGGCGAGGATTTTAGCAAATCGGATAGCTGCATCCGAATCAGGAACTATGGAAAACGAACCTTCGGCAGCAGCAGGATGTGCAACCCAAAAAATGCCAATACCCATCAGCATTACAGCCGATACGATACTTGCCCAGATGCCCGTTTTAATGTGTCGGGGAAAACTTTTGTCTAGTAATTTCAAAGCCATTCTTTGTCTTTTTTCTTAGTTAGACAAGAGACTTTGGAATGTGTAAAGACTTTGAAGATTTTTTTTAGTTTAAATTCAAACGGCTTTGCCAATTGGCATCTTCCAAAATTTTCACAAGGAAGTTTTTCTTCTCAAAAGTTGTTTTGAAGCTGTGGTCTTGGTGCAGTTCAGCAATTTTTAATTCAGAATCGTCCACCAAAAAATCGGCATCAGGCTGTAATTGCTCCTTAAAAGTTGAATACTCTTTTCGGTTGAAAAGCAAATTTTTGGCATCTACCATTCCATTTTCGGTGGCAAAGGTTACTTTCTTATGGCATCTGCAAGGGTTGTCTTTATTGACCAATCCGCATTTGTTCTGCATAAAATTGTATAAATCTTTTCGGGCTTTGCTCAATTTCATTCGGTAGTTGTCCTTGCTTGTTTCCATAATTTCCGAACCGATGGTATGGTCTGCACCGAATATTTCGCCTATAATATAAATCATTCTTTGCTCTTTGGTCAAGCAGAGCAACATTCCTGAAAGGCACTGCAATCTTACTTCACGGATTTCTTCCCGTTTTTGCGCTTGTTCTTCCTTAGAAATATCTATGCTTGGTGCTGCATCCAGCATATTTCCGAGGTCTTCAAAATTGGAAGCAAAAAGATTTGATGTCTTTTTTTGACTATTTAAAAAATGATTTTTAGCAATTCGGTAAGCCCAAGTAGTAAAAGAACTTTCTTGTTTGAAGGTGCTTAAATTGGAAATGATTTTTATCAATGTTTCTTGTGTCAAGTCTTCTGCATCTGAGATATTTCCTGTCAATTTCCATGCAAGGTTGTAAATAAAAGGTTGGTGCTTTTCTATAAGAGTTGTCAAAGCAGATTTCTTCCCGTCCAAAATTTGCTGGATAAGTTCCTCGTCCGTTTGGTCTATTTTTTTGAATATGTTCATTGTTTGTAGAGTGTTTGTTAAAATTACCGCTAACATTTGTATAACCCCAACACTGCGTATTATTTATTCAAAACTTTCCTTTATTTCCGCTTCATCTGTTGTCTTGTCAAGCAGGATAGAACTGCCATATTTACTCCATGTCTTTGCATTATCCTGCAAAATACGATGTAAAAGTAAATTTTTATTTTAAAATAGCCAACTTAATGGGCGCACCTTAGT
Source organism: Saprospiraceae bacterium (assembly GCA_012031785.1). Classification (GTDB taxonomy): domain Bacteria; phylum Bacteroidota; class Bacteroidia; order Chitinophagales; family Saprospiraceae; genus JAAUTG01. Next base: position 2,814 of record JAAUTG010000371.1, read on the forward strand.
CTGCACGTTTGTAATGAAGTTGTGTTAGACCTTTGTCAAATGATTTTACTGAAACAAGTTCTAATTTATGTTCGGGTCTGCCGTCCTTAAACAGTTTTGTGCCGTTACCAACTAATATTGGAATAACAGAAATAATAAACTCATCAATAAGGTCGTCTTTCATAAGTTCGTTAACTATTTCGACTCCACCGTCACAAAATATATTTTTACCATTCTCTGATTTAAGTTTGTCAATGAGTGTTTTGAGGTCGCCTGTGTAAATTACTGACCAAATTTGGTCTTGCTGTCCTTGTGATAACGTATGCGTCTTTGTCTGCGTGTGGGAAGTCAAAACCCATAGAAATTACTTTGTCATAAGTTTTGCGTCCAACAATAACAGCGTCCACTGTTTTTACGAAGTCAGCATAGCCATAGTCTTGTCCTTCTTGTTCTACAATTGAGAGAAAACTTAGGTCATCATTCGGTTTAGCAATGTAACCGTCTAAACTCATTGCAATGTATAGTATTAATGGTCTTTTGTTTAGTTGAAACTTCCAACTAAATGAGGTTTCCGTTTCTCCAGTTTTGTTAAATTTATTATTTTGAAGAACTTTAAATGATGCTGTATTCTTTTTGTCTGTGGAAGCCGTGATTGACTTAACCAAACGTTGCGTTTTTGCCCAATCAATAATTCCTCCAACAATTTCCGTCATAAATCCTTTCCCCTGAAATTCATCATAAGTTCCATAACCAATTTCAATCTCACCATCTGCATTGGGTTCGCCTACAATACATAAGTCCCCAATCATTTTATTGTCTGCTTTTAAAATTGCTGTCCAAAGCGTTGAATACAAATAATTCTTTGTCTTGTCTGCCACATTGGGAAGAATTGTATTTTCTAACGCTTCTTTTAGTTCATTAGATATTGTTCTTGAAGTTTTATTCAAATTCAATTCTTCTTCCAGTGAGTTATCACATTTAATGTATTTGACTAATTGTTCATAAGTCAAAGGTTTTAATAGCAGTCTCTTCGTTTCTATCATCGTTGTCACTTCATTTTTGCATACGCCAATTTGTCTATCTCTGATTCCGAAAGTCCTTGTTGTCTGAGTTGTCCGCAGTAAGTCGCACGAAGTCCTGTTAGGTTGTCGTCTTTAAATATGCCCTACAACATCCACATAAACACAACTCTCCAATTTTATTCAAAACTTGCGTTTATTTCCGCTTTATCTGTTGCCTTGTCGAGCAGGATAAAACTGCTATATTTACTCTATGTCTTTGTACTATCCTTCAAAACACTACATAAAAGTAAATTTTTATTTTCAAATATCCAAATTATCCAATTCGATGGGCGCACCATAGCCAGATGTATGCCCACCCGAAGACAATTTTCACACTATCCCCCTGCCTAATGTGAGTGATTATAGTACAGGGCAAAATAAAAGAACTTTTCCATATTCCTTTTGCCAATTTAGCCATTTTATCTTGCCTAAGATCAATCTCTTTTGGAGAAAATTTTTCATAGTTAC
>JAAUTG010000372.1 GCA_012031785.1 Saprospiraceae bacterium
TATTACCAATATCCTATTTTGGGCGATTTTGTCTTATTTTGGTTTGAAATGGGCGATTTTTGTATTTTAAGATGCCGTATCTTTGCATTGAAAGTAACATGCTGGCGCGCAGCATGACTGCTTTTAAGGGATTACCGAAAACCTTGGAGAGAGTAGGTGTTTGAATGCTAAATTTTTAAGTATGAGAAAATTAATGTCAGCTTTAGCAATTATGCTTTTTTTAGTTGGCGGTTTAAATTTGTTACCTTCTACAGCTAATGCTTTTGATGAAATAGAACTAGAAGCAGGAGTTAAGAAAGGACATTGGACTAGAAACTGTGATTGTAAATGGCCTGGTCAAGAATGTAACCGACCATAAATTAATAACTGGGGCTTTTCGTTAGAATCGCCCCTTTAAATAAAAAGAATATCATGAAAGTAAGTATTTCTAATCTTCTTTTTTTCGTTTTGTGTTTTTGTTTTATTCAATGCAATGTGGATGACACTGCAAAATCCTGTGAAGATACTCACGCAATAGTTACTATTGATAAAACTTATCCTGCCGTTCACATTGATTTAGATTTGGATAAGAAGCCCTACGATTTTAGGGTATATGATGTTTTTGATAATAACGAGCGTACTGTTTTATCATATTATACTGATGAGGAGCATACGATTCAAATGGTGGATTTGAATGAGAGCATATTCCTGCCCTCTATTCCGCTTGCAAAAGAAGGCACGAACAAAGTGGAGTCTGTAAATGACATCATTGTTCATAATAAAGATTCTATCTTCGTTTTTTCGGGAGAACTGCAACAAATTTACTTAATTAACGGTCAAGGCGCAGTAATTAAAAAGATAGACTTAGCTAAAATATTAGAAAATGAGAAACTCCCGACTTATGTTGTAAGCAATTCTCCTGAATCCAAGATAATATACTGGAGTGATAAAAAACTATTAATCTTTCAAGTAACTTACGAATTAAGTGATTCGTATTACACCCCTGAACTGTACAAGCATCCTTTTATTGGTCTGTATTCTCTTGAAAATGAAAAATTGGAGAAAATAGGGCGATATCCAGAAAGCTATCAAGAGAATGAAACAGCTTTTGAGGACTATTATCCGATAGCTACCGATTTTAAAGATAAAATTGTGACTTGCTATGGTGTTTCTCACCATGTAGGAGCTACTAACTTGAGCAACCAATCCACTGAATTTTATTGTGCTAAGAGTAATTTCTTGGGCACATCCTTTAATTTGTTGCAATATGATGCTCCTTTTCCCAAAAGGAATGAGTTTTATCGTACTAGCGGTTTCTATACAAAAATCCTGTATGATAAATACAACAACTGCTACTACCGATTAGTTAAACATGACCAAAATAATAAAGACGAAAATGATAAACTTTCTCAATACTTGCAATCAAAATGGTCAATTTTAGTGCTGGATAATCAATTGAATGTAGTGAAAGAAGCTATTTTTGATGATAAACTATACGATTTTGATATTATTGCGGTCACTAGAAACGGGCTTTTAATATCCAAAGAAAACCCCTTTTCTTCTTCTAATCAAGAAGAAGTGCTCAGTTTTGATTTAATTAAGATTTGAGAATTGTTTCTAACGTACAATGCGTTTATATAGTAGTGTTTGAAGTGGGTTAATTTATTTAGATAAAGAACTCGTGTACTGATAGAGCAGAGTAATGATAGTAGTTCATGATGTACGAATTTTGAAACCATACAAAAAATTAAGAATCAAAGTTCTTTGAAAATTGGAAAGAAAAATTAAAGGGGATGTCCTTATCGAGAAAATAAAGAATCAACTCATAAGCGAAAGAGAAGAAAGACAGCACATTACGGTCAGGTCTTACTCTTTGGATTTTTTTTCTTAGCGGCTTATCGTGCTCAAATTGTAAGGCTAATGCTAAGGACAAAAGGAAAGCCAAAGCGGCAACCATGACTAAATTAGAAACAGCAGTAGCGTTTTTGAGTCTTGTTTTGTGAATATTGAAAGCACTGGATTTCAAATTTTTGAAAAGTCGTTCAATAGAAAAGCGTTGTTTGTAATAATCAATAATGTCGTGCGCTTCCTTGAGGTTGCTGATTAAAAAAATAGGTTCTTCGTATTTTTTTCTATCAAACCAGCATAGGAAATTAACGAATTGGAAGCGTTTGCGAGTAAACTCCACATTAGGGATAAAAAAACAGTTGGACGTTTTACAAGGTCTGATATTACGAGCTTGAAACGGGTCATTATTTTCATACATCCAATTGTCACAAGCTGTTCGTACCACATAGTACCAAGAAGCTTCTTGACAAGTTTTAATTAATTCGATGCCGTCAAATTCACCGTCTCCCAAAAGTGTTACTTTCATTTCGGGACTTAGCATAGGATGAATTATCTCTTGCGCACGTTTGACCAAATTAATGTGATCTTGTTCGGTAAAATGACCTTTGCCCCCTGGTTTGGTAAACCAACATAAAGGAATACCTCGTCCTGACCATACCACACTTATCATTAGGGTTGCATGGTCATTGCCAATTTGACTACCGTCAATCACCAGACAAATATTGGAACGATAAGAAGTAAGGGACAAAATACCTGCTAAAAAAGCTTTTACAAAAGGAAGATAATGTTCTTCATAGCCTGTCCACTTGTTTTCCAAAAAGCGTTTAGCAGCCGCTTGCTTGCTGGAGGCGTCTATATCTTGAGGTAAACCTGTGCCAATATCCGCCAAATGGCTGCTGCCCTTACGAATCATACCACATATTAAACCACTAAGGGTATTAAGGCGTTTCAAAGCATGACCTTGTAAATTATTACCACTTACACCGCATAAAGCCGCATTCACTTGAGTATATAAATTTATTTTTTCATGGTGATAGCATTTTAGTATTTGCATTTCCTAACACAAATATCCGCTATCACCTATTTCCTTCCCATTTTTCAAAGAACTTTCTTTTATTTTTTTTGTATGGTTTCAAAATTAATTATTTAAAATTGTTAAATTTTATCACTAATATGTCAAATTTTAAATTCATTACTTTTTGTTTCATTATTTCTTTATGCTCATGCAATGATGATTCGAGAAAGCAAGTTGAAACAACTGAAAGTGTAATAGCTTCTTTTAGTGATCAATATAGTGTAATTGAAAATGGAGTAATTTCAATACCTATTGACAAAGAAACTGCTAATTGGTCGAGTAAAATTGATATTTATAGTAATAATAATAAAGAGTATTTAGTATATCAAAATGATTTCAATGAACACTTGCAATTTTATGATATTGAAACAGGGGAAAAGACGTATTCGCTTAAATTATCTACTACGGGACCTAATAGCGTAAAATGTCTTTCTGGTTTTTTATGTAAAATCACTTGACTCTGTCTATGTATTTTGTGAATATGCTTATCAAGTTTTTCTAGTGAATAGTCGAGGAGAAGTAATTGATAATTATAAATGGCTAGATGAAATTCAACCACCTGATGCAATACCATCGAAAGTAAAAATGTACGCTGGAAATATGGTTATAGCAAAAGGAGATGACTTATATCTGCCTACGGTAACTACCACTGACTACAACGATAAAGAAACATTTTCTAAATCCTATGTTCATCAATATGTTAATTTTTTAAAGAAGGAAAATAAATACAATTTTAGCTATTCTAAAGTGTACGAGGAAGAAAATTTTAATCATCTAAGCACTCAAACTTATAGATGTTTAATGCCAATGGTAATTTTCTATTTAGCTTTCCTGCCGATGAAAATCTCTATGAAACTGATTTAAATGGGCAGATAATAGTTCATCGCGCTGCTAGCAAAAAAACGGCATTCCACTTGCAATACCTGTGGGCATTCCAAAACAACTCCTGAGTTAATGGATGAATATGTTGTAAAATCACCACGATATGGTGCTATTTTCTATGATAAAGGTCAGGAACTTTACTATAGACTAGTACTAGGAGCAGGAGAGGTTAATTGGACTAAACGAGAAGCTCATAAAAAAACCATTTCTATTCTAATATTAGATAAAAATCTAAATCAAGTAGGGGAAACTGTATTGGACAAAAATAAAATTTTTGTATAGAAATATATTGATGAGTAATAAAGGATTGTTGATTTCAAATGCCAATCCAGATAACCCAAATATTTCTGAAGATGAATTATTGTTTAGTATTTTTCAGGCAAAAAAAGTAACAAAATGAGTTTGAAAGTGATGTGCATAAGATGAAAACTCACTTTGCGCATGGGCAGCAGCACCCAGAGTCAAAAGGATCAAAACCCTCATCTTCTGTAAAGCAAAGGAAATCCAATAATGTTTAAAAAGTAAGAAGTAGATA
>JAAUTG010000062.1 GCA_012031785.1 Saprospiraceae bacterium
CTCGGTTTGTAAAATGCTCACGCTCTGCAAGCCTATTTGAGGCAGGTATATTATTAGCATTATTGCGAATCTGATTTGCTATATTAGTATCAAAAATGGAATTAAGCCTTGATTGATGCTGTTTCCATTTTGTTCTCAATCGCTCCATTGCTGTTACGTGATTAGCTAGATTATTATTAGCAAGTAAATCGGCAATAGAATCCGATAATATCCTACCTTCTTCCAATATAGAATTATCGAGAACAAGATTGAATCCTTGTTGAATATCAAATAATCGAGATAACGCACCAGTTTGATTAATTTGATAGAAAGAATCTATTACTGCGTCTTGCCCTAACAAATCTCGATTTCGATTTAACTTTTTCCATAAGTATTGACCAGATTCCCAGTTGAGCATTTCGCTATAAGCTGCACCTGTGAAAGTGCCTCTAGCTGCTACCCTGCTGTTGGGATTGAGAATAAAATTCGGTGCTTGACCGCCAAAACATTCTGAATTAAAATCACAGTCTTGTACCTCAGCAATACTTTGGGTCACAAAAAAAGTTAACGGCTCAACCCTAGCAACTCCAGCAGCGGCTGGATAGTAAGGCGGCAATAAATTGGGTACAATAATTTGAGATTCCTCAACTTCAGTTTGTGTCCCCTGATGCCTAGCTCCATACAACGAATACGTGCTAGAAACAAACTTATTGCCACGGTGGCGTTGTAAATCGGTACCTGGTACGTTAAAGACTTGCTGCCCGAGGATAGTGCCTGGCAGGCAGTCTAAACCTCGGTTAGCAGAAGCTGCACTTTTCCCTAAGTTGTTCAGGTTCAGGTGTGTACCTTCGCATACACCTGCGAATCCAATGGCAGTATTGGAGACGTTTAGGTTGTTGCAGCAGTAGTCCACGTCGGGGGAAGCGGCGATGCTTATTCCAAAAGCAGCCATGTTGCTGCTTTCTGTCACCGTACATTCGCTGACCAGCACATCCTCGCTCGCTTCAATGACTATCCCAAACCCTAGACCATTCCCCACCACAGGTCGGCAAGGTGGTTGATGGTATTCTGGACGATATCCACGCCTTCTGAATTGACCACCTGTACGCCGACCGTCAAGGCATCAAAGTCGTTGTCTTCGTTCTGCATCACGATTTGGTTGCCGATAATGGAGCAATAATCATTAATCAGGTTGTGGGTATTGACATAAACGCCGTACACCTCTGGTCCTGTGTCTGGATTGGGTACGTAAGCGAATCGTTTGAAGTCCATTTCGATGCTGTTGTTTTCAATTTGCGTGCTGGCAGCCGCAAAATATTGAGGTATTGAATACCAATTTCGGCAGCCCGAATAGTGTTGCTGACGGTTCTCGCTTTTTCAAAACCCAGCAGTCGGCGGATAGTGATACCAAAATTGACGGTATCCAGCACATTGCCTAGAATCTGAAATTCACTGCTCGATATAGATATCCCTTCATAGACGCGCTCAAAGCGGTTTTGGGTTATAAAGAGCAAAGAACCCAAATCCGCATAAATACCGATGCTGGTGTTGAATCCAACGCGCTGTTGACCAGGTGCGTAGCGGAGGTCTTGAAAAATGGCATCATGGATTACTGCTATAGTATTGAATAATACGATACCATAGTCCAAATCCTTAAATGTATTGGTAATGGTGTTTGTGCTTCCATCGCCCAGCACGATTAAGCCATTGGTGGCGCGGATGCCATAAAGCCCCCATTGTCCATTGTTCAGGGTACTGCTGCAACTGAAAGTGTTGTTGGCAATCGTCGTGCTAAGAAACGAGTTTAAAAGCTCAATCCCAAATGTAGTTGCGGTCGAAAAGGTTGGTTATTAAGCGTAAGTCCAGCACCTTGAAGTATCTCCACGGCTCGGGTGGCATCAGAAATGATACTGTTGTTCATGATTAACCCTGAAGAACCATTAACGCGAATGCCGCGCCACATGTAGTTGTCGCAACTGTGGAGGTTTGCCCCCGATATGTTCAGGGTAAATCCCGTTAACACAATGATTTCTGCGTCTGGCTCGAATACGACTTCGCCACCTGTGAGCGTGAAGTTGGTGTCTATTAATATGGTGCCACCAATTCTTAGGCATTGTCCTGTGTTGTTGTAATTCAATGGAATGCCCGCTTGGGAGATGTTGGTGAATCCACTTGGCGGACTACCAATGCTGGTGCTGTTCGGACAAGCACAATTGAAATTAGCAGGGCAAGGCTCGTAAGTGACGGATTGGGTTTCAATTACAATGCCACAACTGTTGGTAACTTGATGCAGTACAACAAAAGTACCTTCTGTGGCAAATACATGGACGGGATTGGCATCCGTGCTGGTGTTGCCATCGCCAAAATTCCAAAAGTGGGTAATACCAGCGCCAACAGTTGCACTAGTGAAGTTAGTACCACCGTTTAAACAATTGACTGAAAAAGTAAAATCGGCATTTATGGCTGGTAAATCAGCATCCTCCAACTGGTCAGCATCAGTTTGTTCAAAACAATTGCTGCTCGGAATCGTGGCGGTAGCGGTGGCAGAAGTTGGGCAGTAGTTACCTGTTGGTTGTGCCGTATAGGTAAAGGTTTGGCAAACAGGGGTGCCTTGTGCTGCCACGAAATTTGTAGTCAATGCCAAGCTAGTTACCGAAGCATTACTCATCACTTGGAAAAGTCCTGCATCCAAAATAGTAAACCCTGCTGGCGGAAAGGCATTCACCAATACACCTTCCACAGGGCTATTGATGTTGTTGCATACTTCAATTTGGAAGCTAAACACGCCGTTGTTTTCGGTGACGGTTTGCGTCAAACTGGAAAGTGGCGAATTGATGATGTTGATGGCAGTCGTATTTTGGCTAGGCTGATAACAACCCGTTGGAGTGACCGTCAACTGAACCGTTTGTGCTTGTCCAACCGTGGCTTGCGCGTTGGCAATGAAGGTGGCTTGCACTAGACGACGCTCGCCAGGCGCAAAGCTTGGCATCGTGAAAGTATTGCCATTGCTGAATACACCGGCTTGAAGGAGGATTAAGCCAGCAGGTGGGGTGAGTTGGATGTTCAACTCGTTGGACGGGCTACAATGGTCGTTGAATAGCTCATAGTTGATGGTAACTTGCCCTTCTGCGCAGATGTTGGTGGTGGAAGGAGCGGCGGTGATGGTGATTTGTTTTTGTCTTATCACTTGAACATCATCCACTAAAACATAAGCTGAAGCCCTTGCGCCACCAGGTACAAAGTCAACGGTTGGATAAACCACTAGGTATGCCCAATTCTCTGTATCTGTTACAGGTTTGGTGATGGCTAAAGGCATTCCTTGAGTAGGTGTTTCATCTACTTCAATTTCAAAACGAGCGGGAATTTCCCAAGCGGCGTTAGTGCCCGACCAAGCATCGTTTTGATTGACTGCAACTCTTTGGGTCAACGAACGAACTTGGTCGTCCCTGAAATTAGTGGATAGAAAGCTGATCTGCACTCTAGGATTTGAAGGTAGGCACTCCTGCCTAGCTTGAACAAACATACTAATATCAATAGTTTCTCCCGGAGTTACTTCTTCGCGCAGTGGAATTACCATTCCTTCTCTAACGAATACTGTGTCCCCAGAATCATTGAAAGTACACGCAATAGCAATCGAATTGTTACCACTTAACCTAGGAGATGGAATATTGCCAATTACTGGACAATTTAATGAAGTATTTAAAAAAGCTCTATTCACAGTACTATTTGCAATTATTATGTCTGGTGTATTCTGAGAAGCATCAAAAATATAACCACAAGTGTTAGTCCCCGTAAAATGTTCGGGGCAACCTCCAGTAATCAAACTAAATTCTGGACTGAACAGCGTTACAGGTACTGGTATTAGGGGAAAGCACTCAAAATCACCAATAGCAACGATATCACAACCCTCACAAGCTAAAGTGCCACAATTGGGTATTGTAAATCTAATAAGCCCATCATCACAAACACTCCCAGCGCATCCATTTAGCGTGTAAGGGATTACAAAAGCACCTGCTTGAGTAGCTTGGATGTTGAGTAAATTGCCATTTCTAGTGACGGTAAGTTCTGGCACGGCTTCAAAGTCGAAATCGGTGTTGAGGTAGTTGGCAGTGTCGTAAAATCATTGCTCAAGATGGCTTCTGGGTTGGTAAGGTCGGCAATGACTAAATCTACATCTAACACACCATCTACTAACTCAAATACATAATTATCATCCACCGCCACCACATCGCAGCCACCCGTTGCGGGTACAGCACAAGCTCTTGCGTTCAACTCTGCTAGGACGTTGTAGCCTATCAAGGACAGGGTTTGTAATTCCGCGCAGGTGATTTGGTCTCGCACAGGCGAGGCATTGGTCGTAGGGTCGTTGCTGCCAATGCGCCCCACGCCTGGGTGCATGACGTATTGTGGATTGTTGCCACAGTCAATGTTAAAATGGCTGAGTAAGTTGGGAATATCGTTGTTGTTGCCATTGACAGGCGCGATGATGGTATTGCCGTCTCGGAATTGGTAATTGCAGCCAGCCACCAAATTTGCAAGTGCTGTCGTAAGTACGCTTGCATCGCAGCATTGTGGGTCGTTCAAGTTGGGTTCTAGCAAAAAATCCCCGTTGGGCAGCAGGGTAGAAAACAAATGGGTATCGTAGCGCGAGAATACGTTATCGTTTGGTGTGCCAATCAAACTGACAAAACCTAACACATGTAAGGCTTCGTGCAAGACCACCGTTTCCAAATGCAGTCGTCCATTGTCGGCTGGTGTTGGTGGATTGTTTAGGTCTGTAAACCATTGCCCATCGAAAGCGGTGTTGATTTGCAACCTTCCATGTGAAATACCAAATTGGTTCGGGTCTTCGCCGATGAGTATTTTTCAATCACACTACTCACGATACCACAGTCACCTGCCTCGTATCTTGGTGTTCCAGTGCCTGCGGTAGCACCAGGCAAACTGATTTTTTCTACCGAAATCACTACACTACCATCGGCGGCGTTGGTGGTGAGGATGCGATCAAATTCTGTAAAAACAGCACAGATAACAGCTCTTTCTGGGGCGGTAAAACCAGCAGAGAAGTTAAGCTGAAACACGCCACTGTTGCACATTTCCACACAATTCAATCGCTCCAACTCCAGTTCCTGTCGGGTGTAGCCATTGCCAAAGCGGTCGAAATAAGCCACTTCTTCGGGAGCAGGTGGATTGGGGCGCGTGTAAAATTCGAGTAGCGATGCGCCTACATTTTCGCAGTCGTCAATGCGAGCCGTAAAGGTGCTACCAGCTTGCGCGGTGAATCCGGGCAACAATCGAATTTGATTTCCAGCTACGAAGTTTACATTTTTTGAACTGCTAATCGTAGCATTGGAAGTAATCAGGTTCGCAGCCGTGTACGTAGCAGATTCCAGCGCAAGATTGTTGAGCGTCAAATCGTTTTCGCAGAACGTTAAATTGGTGCTTGGACATGCCATCGCCTCATTCTGCATTGCCCCAAAGAACTGCACTTGGTCGAGGGCAACTATGCTGGGCGTACCAGCATTGAACACAGCTACAAAACGAAAGCGCAGGCTACCTGTTTGGTTGACGCTTGTGTTGTTTAGGCGCGTCCAGTTAGTAAAAGTGCCGCCAGCAATCGTGTTGAGCGTGACTGGGTAGCTGATACCGTCATCGTAGCTTACATCCAAGCGCAGCGACTGCACCGCGCCACTCATTTGATAGTAAAACTGAATGCGGTCAATGGTGTCGCTAACTTCTAAGCAAGGACTTTCCAGTATCGCCACTCGCTGACCTGTAAAGTTACCATTCGTTTGTACGTAAGCGAATCCACTGCCATTAAAAGGTATCGTGTTGATACCACTAACGCTGGGCGGTGTTTCGCCAGAGGTTGTCCAGTCTGCACTTGGGGTTTCCCAATTGGTGCTTGCGAAGGGACTGTCAAAACTATTGCCATAAAAATTCTGGGCTTGTGCCGTCCGAGTAATGGATAGGCAAAGGAGTAGAAAAATAATCCACTTTTCCATGCGTATAACTGTGATTTGGTTTGAAATTACTAGGTGTTACAACGAATAAGTGTATAGTTTTGGGACTTACTTCAGTTTGGAACTACACTAGCCTTTTGTCTGGCGTGAAGATAAGATTTTTTTTGGAAGGCGAAAAGCGTTTGAGAAAATACTTTTTTGGAGGGCATCAAATAAAAAACGCAAACCCCAAAACTGGAGTTTGCGTCAAAACTCAAAAAAAATTTCAAACTTATTTTTTCACTACAATGGATTGCTGAAGCAATTCATCGGTTTGAATCTGTACAAAATAAGTGCCTGCTGTAAGGGAAGTTAAGTTCAATACTACTTGATTGAATCCTTCAAATACGTCGGTTGTGTTTTGCAGCACCACTCTACCCAACTGGTCTAACACGCGCACCGTTGCAGAAACGTTGGTGTGATGTTGAAATTGGATGTTAACTTCTGAAGAAGTAGGATTTGGTGATATTTGAATTGCGGATACAGTAGTTTTTGCTAAACCCACTGCTCTTGGACTAACCCTGTTGACGGTGACGAAAGTGGTGGACAGGTCGAAACACTCATTAGAAAGTGCTACTTGCAAAGCGTTATCGCCTAATGCTGCGGTAAGTTGTCCTGTGTATGACAAGCCCCAAACTAAGCATACGCCAGTGCCAGCGCCCTCAAAGTTAACCATGTTTGCGGGTGGCAAACCAATAATCACACCTGCTTCGTCGGTAACTACGTAACGGAATCTGGACAAAGTAGCATCTGTGCTTGCAAAGGCAACAATATCATCGTTGCCGTCACCAGCTATGGTTGTTATTTCTCGCTCCCCAGCTACTGTGCTTACGTTTCCACCGTTAGGTACGAATCGGTTGATTGTAATCACGTCTTCTGAAAGTGCAAAATCGCCATCAGAAAGTGCTACATTAAGGGCGTTCTGACCAACTTGTGCGGTTAGGTTGCCAGTGTAAGACAAGCCCCATACAAGACATATTCCTTCGCCTGCTCCTTCCAAGTTTGCTTGTGCAGTGGGAGGTAGCCCTAAAATATTACCTTCATTATCCGTAATCACGTAGGCAAAAGCTGCGCCCACAGTAGCATTTGAACTAACGAAACGAACAATATCGTCCTTGGCATCGCCTGGGCAGGTGTAACGAACGGTGTTACCATCAGGCATGGCAATGTTACCTCCGCTCAATTCATTGAGGCGGTTTACGGTAACGAAGTTGTCAGAAATTTCATAACAACCTGTGCTTAAAGCAAAATTGCCTATTGTTCCCCCTAACAAATATCGTAATTCTCCAGTGTAAGAAACGCCCCATACGCGACACACACCTTCGCCAGCATCCTCAAAGTTGACCATGTTGCTTGGAGGTGTTCCGATAATTTTATTGTTATCATCTGTGACGATGTATGCAAAGTCAGCATCAGATTCAGACACATGACTGAACATCACAACATCTGCTATACCATCACCTGCTCTAGTGGTAATGCTAGTCATACCACCAGCAGTAGCCACTGTCCCACCATCAACGTCCGTTCTAGTTACAGTGATAAAGTTGTCAGATAAATCGAAACAATCGTCTGTCAATGCTACTGCGGCTGCATTATCACCAATTTGTGCTGTTACATTACCCGTGTAAGACAAGCCCCATACGCGACATACACCGGGGAAAATTCCTTCAAAATTCAAGCTATTCGTTGGTGGTAATCCCAAAATATTATTCTGATCATCTGTAATAACATAGCGATACTGGGCGTTGGAAGTAGAATTATTTGTAAAAATAACTACATCATTGAATCCATCAGTTGTGCAGACCGTTCTTTCGGTTCTACCAGAAGGCATAGCCACCATACCGCCATCTGGTGTAGCGCGTACTATTTTAACGGCTGTTCTTGAAATAGCGTAGCAGCCATCAGAAAAACGAGTAGAAAAGATATTTTGCCCTAGCTGCGCTACGACGTTTCCTGTAAAATTAAATCCCCATACATAACAAATTCCTTCACCTGCACCTTCAAAATCAATAGTGTTTGTTGGTGGTAGCCCAATAATATTGAACGCATCGTCTGTGGCTACATAACGGAAGTTGGCAGTTGAATTTGCACCTTCGTTGATGAATTGAAACGCATCCGGTGTGCCATCACCTGGACAAGTGTAAACTGTGTTTTCTCCGTTGGCAGTTGTAATGGTAGTCACCGCACAAGATTGGGCATTTAAAATAACACCTCCATTGATAGAAACGAGTAGGAATAAAATACTTTTGAGCACGTTAAAACGGTTCATTATCGAATTATTTAGTTAAGTAATAAATAAATTTTATGAGGACAAAATTAGACTTACGCTACTCCAAAAGCATCACAAAACCATCACGGACTTATTCTAAACTATAATTTCTCCTTATTCTATCTTCTTATTCCTCTTATTTTCAATATATTGTATTTTAATTTAAGACATTAATGGTTATTAATAATCACGCTCCACTGTCTTTTGAAAGACAAACAAGTAGGAACAATTCATGCAGATAACTGGATTTTATATTATATTGTGTGACAATTGTGATAATTCCAAGATGTCTTCGTGATAATATTGTGATAATTATTCAGTTGCAAAATTTTATTTTAATAATTATCATTGGGTAATTTTTAGAATAAATTACTTGAGTTTCATCCCCTTTTCTGATAGTAAGCCGAACATTATTTGTATGAAGAAAGTATTAGCTATAGAAGATGACCGCAATATTATTGATTTATTGGAAATTCACCTTAAAGATTTGGATTGTGAAGTGACTAGGGCTTCCGATGGTAAATCGGGGCTTGAACAAGCACTAAGTGGTGTATTTGATTTAGTTATTTTGGACGTGATGCTTCCTCAAATGGATGGGATGGAGGTATGTCGGCAGATTCGGATGCACCGCAATCAAGTTCCTATTTTGATGCTGACTGCTAAATCAGAAGAAATTGATCGCGTACTGGGACTGGAAACAGGCGCGGACGATTATCTCATTAAGCCATTTAGTGTGCGAGAGTTTATTGCACGGGTTAAAGTTATTTTTAGGCGAAGCCAACTGTTGGAAGCGCAACTGACACAAGAAAGCAGCAAACGATTTCAGTTTGATGATTTGGCAATAGATGTGGAGAAGCGAAAGGTGCAGTTGGGTGACCGAAGGATTGAATTATCGCCAAAAGAGTTTGAACTACTGGTACTACTGGCTTCGCATCCAGGTAAAAGTTATAGCCGACAACATATTTTGAATCTCGTTTGGGGCTACGATTTTGATGGTTATGAGCATACCGTAAATTCTCATATCAACCGATTGCGCACTAAAATTGAACCCGATTTAACAAATCCTAAGTATATTCTTACCACTTGGGGAGTAGGTTATCGGTTTAGTGAAGAGGTGTAAAGCTGGCAAGCAAGGAGAGGTAAATCATGATTAGCGAATTGAGCGATTATTGTTTGATAATGAAGGCTTGGTAGCATTTAAAATGAAAGAGAGGGCTTACAAAATGATTCTATTTTGTAAGCCCTCTCTTTTGAGGGGCTTGCCTGCCTAGCGACAAAAGCAAGCCCCCAAATTTTATTTTCGATAGTACAATCATGCGTTTGGTAGCGGTGAACGAATCAGTGGCTAAAGTGTAGTACAAAACGCCTGCTGGCAATTGTGCTTGGTTTAGTTTGACTTCGTTTTTACCTGCTTTGAATACACTGGCATACTGGAAAATCAATTGTCCAGTTAAATCGTGGACAGAGATGGTCGCTTCCATTTCACTTGGCAACACAAATCCAATGTTAGTCTCGTTTTTAAACGGATTGGGTTGGTTCTGTTGCAACTCGAAGCCCTTGTCTGTATCCTGCGTAGAAAAATCCAATACGACGTTCCGTATGTTGCCAACTCGGTCGTAAGCTTCGGCTGGCGTATGTGTAGAAACAATAGCGAGCGATTGACTTAATGGCTGCTTTTGTTTTGCTTCAACCACGAGGCTAAATGCTTTGGAGCGTTCGGTCGCCCCATTCCAACTAACCGTAATCACACCGTCTTGAAGTACAGCGATGTGTTCCGAACCAGCAGTTCCAAAGACTATGTTTTTTAATGATAGGGCTTTGGTATCGTAGGTTAGGGTGAACTGGTAGCCTTCTACCGAAGCTAATGTAGCATTCAGATCAATAGCGTAGGTTTCCCCTTTTTCTAGCGTGATTTCTTCTACTTCAAAGGCAAAATCCCTGCTGTAGCTACGAGTAGTTACGTTGCTGGCGTTGGCGATGGCAGAGCCGTTTAAATCTCCAACTTTTACACCAATGAAGTCTAGGTTGCTATTGCTATCAAAATCATTGATGTTAATGATTTCAGGAAACGCGGTCAAAAACGGATTGCGAGGGTCGGGAAATACAAAGTCAGCAGGAATAAATCTCCAACTGGTATTGCTCTCGAATGTTTCTGTTATATTTAGAATCAATTTACGCAGTTGCACAATATCAAAGGTGGTGATAGAACCAGAATGGTTGACATCAGCAGCTATGATTTTGTAGGGAGAATCCAAAAGTTCCACGCCCAAAATGTGCTTACTCATTAAAACCAAGTCTAAGGTACTTACCCCGTTGAGTGGGTCGTTATCTTTGTGAGGCGTAATGGAGAAGTCTGGACTATCTAGGTCAGCAGGTACTGGGAAGTTGAAAATTCCGTTTATGCCTGTGAACGTACTCGCTTGCAAGTCGCCTGATAAAGTGACTTCTGTTTCTTCCACTGCTGCTCCTGTTTCTGTTTCGATCACGCCTGCCAATACTGCGTTACCATTAGAAGCGCAATTAGCGTTTCCACTGTTATTCTGTACATTGACGAAAGTGGAGCAGAAGGCTTTATTTCCTGCGAGGTCTTGCGCCCAAAGTTCTACAGGGACTACCCCTATTTCCCCGTCTCTACATTTGAATACACGGCTGATAGAATCTGGGTACAAGTCGGGGTCGGCAAAGCTCAATTTGAGTTGGTCTGGTGCAGTACAGTTATCAAAGCTACCTGCGTCAAAATCACTTGCCCAAAGGGTCACTTCGCCTGTCGGCATCAAATCAACTGATAAACCCGCAATGCAATAAGGAGTTGGAGCTTTGCAATCTACTACACGGAATGGTATTTCTTGTATTTCTACGTTGCTGCAACGGTCGCGTACTTTCAACACAAAGCTATGAGCAGTAGTGTCACCTCCTATTTGAATGGGGTAATTGCCACTGATTTTAAATTTACCGTCCCCTAGATTAGTTAAAGTGCCAAATGGATCCGAACTGCGTCATCCAAGAATGGCTTTAACTGATAGGTGACCTCAAGTTCAAAGTCTTCTGCACAAGCGTCGCCTACTTCAAAAAACAGCTCCACTGGCGCACTACAAGCATCGGAAGTCAATTCAGTGTCACCAGCGCAGAAGGCATCGAAAGGCTCAACCTTAATGGTAGGTGGCGTGGCATCATAGATGCGAATCACTTGGCGATACACAATATTACCATATTGCTGCGCACTCACATAGCGAACAGTGTCTGTGGTTAAGATAGAACCCACATCGTAAAAAGTAACATTTCCAGCGTAAGGTTCATCAAATGACTCCAGACGCACCCAATCGGCATCAAAACCGAAGTTATTGAATGGTCTTGGCGGTACGTCGTACTCGTCATTATCACAATAATCATCTAAGTCATTAATACCATCTCGTCCGAACAAGTCGCCAATATTTAAGCCATTTAAAGCAAATTGGATGCTATCCTCCTTGAGTAAAGCGATAGTTTCACATTCATCGTTGACCGTAGAAAGTATAGTAGTGATAGCATTTTGTGGAAAATTCATATTCACAAATTGATCGCGATAGGCGATGCGAACGCGCTGGAAACTTTCCGTCAACAGGGAGTCTGGAAACTCTTGGTTTGGACGCTCCACCACGGCTGGTTCCACGTTTCTCGGATCCCAAGTACACCAGTTAATCAAGTGATAATTGTAAATTAATTGATAGCAGGCATCGGCAGATGCTCTAGAATCATCTATCTCTACCTCTAAAGCCCATTCATCACAACCTCTATTGACCTCTAAAATACGGTCTAAGGTCTCAGGTCTTGGAATACGGAATTGTAGGAATCTATCCGTACAAGTCAAAATTCTATCCCTTGGAAATACCATTGACCAGTCGTGGTAGTCGCCATCTACGGTAAGCACCTCGTGGCAAACTTCTGATTGATAACCACAAGCATCCGTGACGAAGAAAGCATATTTAATAATTCCTGCATTGCAAGACAAATTAAAGCCTGACAAGTCCAATTCCGTGACCTCAACAGAAGTCTCAGAACAATTATCGCGCACCACCAATAATCCCCCAACCGCACCACTTTCCAATATCGTCTGCCAAGCAGCTATACGGTCAGATTCAGAAAGCAACAGCAACGATGTAATTTGAGGAACCAACGTATCGAAGCAAGAGATAACCAAAGATGGGCGCGCCTCGCAAACAGGGCGTTGTTTATCTTGCAATTCCACGGCTACCATACACAAATTGCTATTTCCCGAACCGTCGGTCACTTTCAAGACAACTTGAACGCTTCCTGTGCATCCATCTACTAGGTCTGTGCTAGTAAACTGCACAAATCTCCCGAAATCTTCTTTCTCCAAAGCAATCCCGTCGCCGTCCACGTCACTATCCATTCTCGCTACACTGAAAGTGACTGTACCACAATTATCATAAGAGCCATCGTCAAACGTTTCTGCTGGCACAAGCACCGTACAATCCTCCCCTAATGACACTGTATGGAAACGCTCACAAATCGCTGCGGGCGGAATATTATCCGCCAACAATCCTTTAAATGGACCATAACTACCACTGTTACCACATTCATCAATAAGTCGCAAACTATAAGTAAATACCTGCTCAATAGGCACGTTTTGGGCAATAATTTGATTATTCACAATCTCAAATTCCGCATCAGGCAAGTTATTATCTGCAAAATCAATATAAGCCGATTTTAGTTCAGCGCAGCCACTCTGTACTTCAATTTGAATCAAAGCATCAGAAGCACAATCGTATAAGCGACTATTGCCAGTACCAAAAAAAGTTGGCTCACCCACCAACACTGGAGCATCAGTGTCTCCAACTTTAATAACCTGTGGCAATACATCAATCAACTCCAAATGTCCATCGCACCAATTATACACAATCCATTCGCGGAATATTTTATAATTATCTGCACAAACTGCGATTGGCTCAGAATCCGTCCAGTCTATTGCATAGCCGCAATCGTTGTGTTCAGGGTAAGCAGGCACCTCATCCCCGCTAGCATTCGTAAAATAAGAATCCTCCAAATTAGCAAACAAACTAAAACCTCCATTCACATCTAGTGGAGTAGGATCAAAATTAGGCAAATACGTAGCATAATCCCTATACCTGTCAGGGTCGCTCGCCCAAAGTTCATAAAGCGCAATAGGGTCTGTATCCGCACCACATGGCAACGAAATCTCTGGCTGTGGCGACACGATGTCAGGCTGCAACACACAAATTCGCTGAATGGCAATATTAGACTCATTGCCACAGTCATCAATTGCCTTAACCACGCGGAAGTAACATTTAAAAATCGCTGGTGAACCTGCACCATTTGGAACCTCCACCTCAACATTCATCAATGCCCAGAGCGGATCCGCTGCATTAGCAATAATTCCCGTAAAAGCATTCGTACTGCAATCATACTCCACAGCTTGCCATTCGCTAACTACAAAACCAGCACTACAATTTTCCACAACATCAAAAGCTGCTTCGGCAGATTCAATCACTAAACTAGTATCATACGCCGTAGTTAACACGTTGACACGCAACGGTCTAAGATTCAAAATAGCTCCACGTCCGTCCCTAGGTATAGCATTCAAACGCGCCAAAAGGTCATCCCCATCATAAAAACAAGCAACCGCATAATCATCTACCAAATCACCCGTTATTTCTGGTGCTTCTTTATCCTCCACCACAATGCGTCCCCAGCAAACATCCAAATAATCATCCCCACAAGCAGCACTAATGTAACGTTCCAACTTCACATCCAAGCGCGTGCCACAAGGTACACTAGAAAAATCAGCTATCGGAAACCCGTCTATCGTTTCGCCTATCACCTGTACGTGTGGATCAGAAAAATACATTTCATACCGCACGTTTGGATGAATGCACGGATTTTCGAGCAACATATCTGGGGTAAGTGCTATCACACATTCATTACTCAAAGAAACGTTAGTTTCATCATTACAAGTCAAAGTAGCAGGCAAAACCTTAATCGTAATTGGACAGGTTCTACTCGCAAAAACAGGATCCGTATAAGTTAGCACATGTACCCCAACTGGCAAGTCTCGAATAGTTAATACCCCATTCGCTAAATCAGTAGTAAACACTGGTGCTTCACAAGCAAAGCTAATATCAGGCAAAATTGCAGTTCCACAGCTACCAATCGTTGGTAAAGGAATTTGTACCTCATCAATCAAGTTACACTCGTTAGCGATATACAAAAATTCACGTTGGATAGGACAACTAAATTCTCCCTCTCTTGGCGCGCATTCAATGCTTGCCGACCAACCTGCACCTTTGATACGATCCCCATTTCTAATAAACTCAAAAGTAATACAACCAGAAACATTCTCGCAAGAAGCCTCTACCCAACCACCGCCAGGCGCATCTGCCACCGAACTTCCAGTTCCTGTACCTCCTGTGCTACTAAGAATACGTGCTGCTGCTAAATTGTTACCATCGTAAGCCAATAATTGTTCGCCTGGCGCAACATCAAATTTATTAAACACCACCCTAGTCACCCTAGTGCTTGGCTGGTCAGGACAAATAATAACAATATTATTTTGTGCACCATCATCAAAGTAAGGTGCACCATCACCACCATCGTCCAAAAACTTTGTTATTCTACTACAATCCAGCGTATAAGCCACTGGTTGTATGCTATTCAATGGAATAGTAATGTCGCCATCACAAGCCACTTCGTAACTACAGCTATTTCCTACCCGCAAAGTCGTCGTGCCATTACTCACCACAATTTGATAGCCCACACCTTCCACATGCAACCCATTAAGCACGTAATTACCAGAACCAACAGGCACCTCTCTAATCACATCCCCAACCCGAAACGGACGAAGCGCGTATCTTACTCCACTAGCCGGTGGAAACACCCCTACTGGTGCTTCAAATAAACCTGTAACCCCTACAATTCTCCAAATTTCTGCGGGTGCAGAAAACACAGTAACCGTTTCCGCAAACTGCCCGTCTCTTGCAACTGGATTACTTCGATTATTCAAACAATTACAAGGGTCAGTAATATACGCATCTTGCACAATAATATTAAAACTACAAACACCAACATTACCTGCTTCATCCGTAGCAGTATATCGAATATTCGTCACTCCAAGTTCAGGTTCAAAACCTGGCGCTTGATTATTCTCCAACTTCAAATTAGCTGTTGCCGTGCAGTTATCAGCCACAGTAGGGACAGTCCAAGTAACAATACCTCCATTGCGATAAAACTCAGTAGCATTAGGAATAATAATATCACTTGGGCAATTAGCAAACACTGGTGCTTCGCGGTCTTGCACAGTGACCGTGAACTCGCAGGTGGCGAATTGTCCATTTTTATCAGTCACAGTATAAGTCACAGTAGTTACCCCCAGTGCAAACGAAACCCCGCTGGCGAAACCTACTGTAGCTGCCTGTTCCGTAGCCCCGCTCAAAATATAAGTCACCACTGGCGCGTCGTCACAATTATCAGTAACGTCAGTCAGTGCCAAGTCATTCACCACTGCCACACATTCACCTACATCTGTACTTACTACTTGATTATTTGGACAAACAAAACGAGGAGCCTCCAAGTCAATACCAGGCGCTACATCAGCTATCGTTGAAGCAAAGCCACAAACCCTACCTCCTGCCACACGCACTACGATGTTGTAGCTACCATCCGCAAGCTCATCAAATTCATTACTAGCTTGGAAAGTAACGCCTCCATCTATCGAATACTCCAACGCAGCATTTGGGAAGTTAGCAAACACAGCAATACTTCCATCTGCGTCATTTGGACAAACTTCGTTCCTGACTTCAACTTCCGTAATCGTGACATTAGGTCCCTCTGCAACGGTAGCCATTACAGTATCTGCGCAATTGACCAACTTAGAAGTTTTCAACACAATAGTATAATCTCCAGCCGCCAATCCGTCAAAAGTGTTCCCACTTTGAAAATTAATCCCCCCATCTATAGAGTAAAGTATGGGAAGGGTAGCGGTTGCAGTTACAGTAATGCTACCATCTTCGGATTCTGCACAAAATTCGGGACTGGTTTCAGTGGAAACCACCATCAAATCGCAAGTAATACACTCGCTTTCATGTGCGCCTATTCCCGTAAGGTCGCTAATTGGGAGTGCGCGCCATTGCGGATCTTGTCCAAAAAACAGGTCAAACGGTATGTTGTCCCCTTTTCGGATGGAAGGCAATCTTCTTAGTACGGTCTCTTTGGTGCTTAAAATATTCCCTTCAAAAAAACCACGCCATTCTGTACCAGGATCGTTGCCTATGATACCAATTACGTCGAGTATTTCTCCATTTATGCCGCCTCGTAGCAAGGCAACTGCGTCGTCTCCACCGAAGTTGATGCTTCCATTTTCTTGGTTTTTGCGCTCTTTAAGGATGGGATTCGTCGCCGAAGCACTCACGACAACGTAAGTGCAGCCTGGTTCTATTATTCCTGTCAATAAAACAGGAGAATTTGAAGTGGTAGAACCATCCAAGTAAACAGCCACTACGTAGTTCTCAGCCGCTAAATCAATGGTGTCACCAGTTGGATTGTATATCTCAACAGCTCTGTTGAAGCCTGATGATATTTCTACGTATTCAGAAAAATAAGGGAAACTACAATCTGGTAAAGCTGAGCATGGTGCTTCAGCAGTGGCAACTGCTTTTCTGACTAAATAGCAAAGTGGATCGTCAGAAAAATTGGCTTCTATATCTAACACTGCTCCGTTGGAAGGTAGCTGCAACTCAAAAATGTGCAGCGTGTCGCTATCTAATTCACTGACTGGCACACTGGCGGTGAAACTACCCGATAAATCAAGTGTTCCTGTGCCAGGTGGGGTAATAAATTTGACAGCTATGGTAGCTAAAAATACATCATCAGATACTGTGTTTGTTCCTTGATTTTCGCAAGGCATCGCACTATAAATCAAGTCGGTCAAGCGACACTCACTTGAAGCTGGTTCGCATACGTCTGCATCAAGGACTATGTTTTGAACGTTGAAGCCAGAAGAAGCGTTTGCGCCAGGTCTGGAGGTATATTTGAATCCTAAATAGAAAATTCCGTCAATTGGCGATAAATCTGTTTTAACGTCTAGGATGGTTCTGCTAAAGTTATTTAAAGGAATCCATGTAGCATTTCTAATGTCTGTGGCAGTATTGCCGCCGTTGTAATTGGTGGAATATAAAAATTCAAGTGCAGGACCATTGAAGTTTTCTATTATATCGAAGCTAATAAATGCTTCCGTCGCATTGTCGAACTCTAAAGCCCTAGAGACTAACCATAGCTCGCTGTTACCACCACAGTTTCCTACGCAAAACCCGTTCACTGCGTATCCGCCAGCTTCGGTACAAGTCCAGTTATCTCTATCCGTATTTTGCAACACAGGAACAGATATAAAAAAGTCGCAATTATCTCGAAAACAGACAATACAATCTGGAAACAGAACCGTGAAATCTTCTCGGCAAGCGCGTTTAGTGCCATCTATTAAAATCAAATTGATACTATCGGTAAAAAGCTCGGTATTGAGTCCAAAACTGAGTTCGAAGCTGCCTGATGTAGCAACATCTTCTAGCAGTGCCAACACTTCATTCGTAGCAGCATTGAGAATTTCGTATTCGCCACTTCCCCCAGCTATATCGAACATCACCCTTACACTAATGCTATCGTCAGTAATACAAGTCGTGCTTTGCATGATGTTTCGCACCATACATCGAGAAGGCTCACAATTGTCTGCTCGAATGGTTACGTCACTCACTTGCCAAGCACTGTACATTGCATCATCTTTGTACCGAAATGCAACATAGAATCCAGCTAAGTTAGCAGCTCCTAAGCTCGATAAATCTATAATTCTATTTTGTATCGAGACTGCTGTACCTGGTTCTGTATAAGTTTGTAGTAAGTTCCAATTAGCCTCATTTGGATTGCCTGTCCCGAAGTAATCAGAAGACCACAATACTTCCAAATCCGTAGCATCGTCAGATTCTAAGGTACGGAATTGTAAGATAATATTACTGGCATTACCAAAGTCAAAAAATGGTGAGATGGTCCAGTACTCTACGGGTTCGTCGTTGTTGGTCGCTGCTAGAGTAGCATTAAATTCGTAATATCTTTCCGCTTCATCCCAAGCACCCATTGCTGGAATACCCGTCGTTCGGTCTAGTACCACTTCATTGGTAAAATTACCTTCATCTTCAAAACAAACGTCAAGATCGGCGAAACAATTTTGAGGAATCACCTGCACTTCTACACTCCTACAAGCCAATAGGTTGGCATCTCTCACACTCAGGAAATAGGATTAACGCTTTCGTTAGCAGGTAAACGCACTTGAAGCGGCGAACTATTGCCCGATGCAAGTAAAATACCATTTCCAATCACCTCAAATTCACCACTACCTTCCGTAACTTGAAAATTCACATCGAACACAAAATCAAATCCATCGCAAGCAGCATTGGTGACGCTGACCTGTGAGATACTACACGGCGAGCAATCTTGCGGTGTCACAGTTCTAGTGTTTCCTACACAAGCTATATTGTTAGCGTCTCTAACCGTTACCTCAAAAGGTACGCTGCTGCTGTTATTCGCTAAAATTACTTCAATTGGACTTTCCGTGCCAGTTGCCAGCACTTG
The DNA here is from genome assembly GCA_012031785.1 of Saprospiraceae bacterium. GTDB lineage: Bacteria > Bacteroidota > Bacteroidia > Chitinophagales > Saprospiraceae > JAAUTG01. The sequence continues at coordinate 18,880 of JAAUTG010000062.1, forward strand.
GTTTCCACGAACCACTTGGTAGCTGCCACTACCGCCACTCTCTACTTCAAAAGTAACTTCAAACACAAAATTGCTACTCAAACAGCGTGCGTTGTCAATTTCCACATCCACAATCTCGCAAGTGCTGTTTGTGACGCAGGCTTGTGGGGTAACAGTTCTAGTGTTTCCTACACAAGTT
>JAAUTG010000373.1 GCA_012031785.1 Saprospiraceae bacterium
GGTAGCCCTGAACCTATTACTACGGAAACCAATAAGGTAATTCATACGCTCAATTCACTTTGTATTGAAATGGATGAGCGTTACAACTTACTCAAAAAAGCAGCAGTAAGAAACATCAAAGAATACAACGAAAAATTCATCCAACGCCGTTTAAGTCCAGTTAAAGGGCATCGTTATTTGCCATTTATTGTGTTGGTCATTGATGAGTTTGCAGATTTGATTATGACTGCTGGCAAAGAAGTGGAACTCCCAATTGGTCGTTTAGCACAGTTGGCGCGTGCGATAGGGATTCACTTAATTATTGCCACACAAAGACCATCCGTCAACATCATTACAGGAATTATTAAAGCGAATTTCCCAGCGCGTATTGCTTTTAAAGTGACTTCTAAAGTGGATTCTCGCACTATTTTGGATTCTGGTGGCGCTGACCAATTGATTGGTCAAGGTGACATGCTCTTATCGGTGGGTGGCGATATGATTCGTTTGCAATGTGCTTTTGTAGATACGCCAGAGGTGGAAAATGTGATTAACTTTATTGCCGACCAGCGCGGCTATCCTGAACCTTACTTTTACCAGAATTTCATGGTGACGATGAAGAACAGCAAGGTAGTATAGATTTAAGTGATTTGGATGATATGTTGGAAGATGCCGCTAAGCTAATCGTTCAAAATCAACACGGCTCTACTTCGATGATTCAGCGCCGTTTGAAACTGGGCTACAACCGTGCGGGTAGGATTATGGATCAGTTGGAAGCCCTTGGCGTGGTAGGTCCAAGTGAAGGTAGTAAACCGCGTGAAGTGCTGATGTACAATGAAGTGGAATTGGAAAAGTATTTGACAGACATCAGAAGTAGGAAAAAATAATCCATGCTCTCCAAAGTGAATACGGCGAATCGCGCCTGAAGTGATTTCGCCGTACAATGGGAAAATTATCACCGTACCAAAGTGGCAAGGGATTTATATTCAAAGCGCTCTCCTCTCGGTCCATTGAAGGTGACCACACAAACATACACTCCATTGGGTGATTCTTTTCCTTTGTTGTCTTTTTTACCATTCCAACCGTTTAATGGGTCGTCTGTTTGAAAAATAAGTTCTCCCCAACGATTCCAAATCGTAAAATTAAAGTTGGTGACACCTAAAAACAAGCCTGTTCCTCGATACTCATCATTAGAGCCATCATTGTTGGGCGTGAAAGCATTGGGTAAAAAATAACGCACTTCTGGAACAACGTCTATGGTTTTTAGCAGACTATCCTGACAGCCTTGTGGATGCGTGACGACAAGCAAAATTTCTTGCTTGCCAGTATCGGGGAAAGTGAATATAGGATTTTGTTGCCGCGAAGTACCTAGATTCGAAAAACGCCATTGCCAGTCTATTGCGTCAATGGATTCATCAAAAAAATAGGCTGTGGAATTTAGATTATTCAACTCATTGGGAGTGAACGAAAAACCCGCAGTAGGAGAAGGCAACATACTTATTAAGTTAAAGAACGTCGTATCCGTTTTGCATCCAATAGGAGAAGTAATATCTATGCTAACCGTAAAAACACCTGGTTCTCTAAAAATATGGGTTGGGCTAATGTCATCGCTAGAGCCACCGTCTCCAAAGTTCCAGTTGATGTCATAAGTTTCATCAATTGGGAAAGAAAGGTTATTAAAGAAAATGGATTGTGGCACACAACCAGTAAACTCACTTGGCGAAATTACAATCAGTGCTGGTATAGGAAAGTAGCGCACAGGAATTTGTTTGGTATCGCTACATCGGTTCATATCAGTCACTGTGAGTTGGACTGGAAATTCGTTAGGCGTTTTGTAATTATGTATTGGATTTTGAACGTTGGCATTACTACCATCTGCAAAATTCCATCGCCAAGCTCTTATATCTCCAGCACCTGACCTAGATAAATCTTTAAACTTCACAGGACCAGCAACGCAAGTGTCGTATTCAAACTCGAAATTGGCAGTGATGTCTGGAAAGATATTGACAAAAATATTGGTCGTATCACCGCAGTCGGTGTTTGGATTGAGGATAAGCGTCCCTTCGTATCTGCCTGTGTCAGGAAAAGTCACAGTAGCATCCCATTCGCTAAACGTGCGTTGTTGTCCTTCAATCTCAAAACTCCATTCCCAAGTTTTTACAAACTGGCGTTGAAAACTCTTGTTGATAAAATTGATGGTATTGTTACCACACGAGTTGACTAAATAATTTTGACGACTGATGACAGAATCTTTCTCTATGTCTGCTACCACTGTTGGCGTGCAGTTAGCAACGTTAAATTGAAAGTCGCGCCGCAGCGTACTGAGCAGGACGCCATTGCGATACTCGCTGACGCAAACTCCAACTACAAATTGCCCTTGTACCGTCGGGATACCTGTAATAATTCCCGTATTCGTATTAATCCTCACCACAGGGTCGCCGCCCAAAGGCGTTAAGAAAGTGTAAGTTGGTTGCACAAACGTCACGCGATCATAAGGCGGTGGACAAGGAGGATCAGGAGAAACGCCAGTACAAGCATTTGGATTACCTGGATTTTCAGGCGTACCTAATTTTCCGCCTCCTAACTCTGGAGAACAAAACTCATATACCAATTGGTCGCCATCTTTATCTGTTGCACCATGGTCAAATTCGAGCCTTTGATTCACGCAGATAACCGTAGGTGGAAAATCTTTGAATTTTGGGCTATTGTTGCAGACAAGTTGCGCTTGTGGAGTGATTTCCACAGAATAGGTTGCTCCTGCATCGCCTGGAGCGACGATATTAGAGATAGTTTCGTTTCTACAACAGCGTTGATAAATAATGTGGTAGCTTTCTTCTGAAACGGGCAGATTTACCTCAAATTCATAAAAATCCTTCTTCCACACAAATATTGGGTGGTAATTGTAAGCATGGGAAATCAGGTGGGTCAACTTGTTTAACGGTTTGTAAACGAACATTAAAGTCTAAAAAAGTATTGTTTTGGCTAAATCCACTACATTGTTGTTTCACTCCACAACGATAGATAGAAATAGGTGCTTGGCTATCCAATTCCGCACAATTTCGGCAAGCGCAGTCTCTATAGATGCGCATAACGAATTTATATCGCCGTTGACCATTTACTTCGCCCAAACATTCGTAAGTGATTTCGCCACCAATAATATGCCTTCCTTGCAGCAAGGTGCTTATCAAAAGCAACATGCCGATTAGCCAATTAATTTTTCTCATAGCGGTAGAGATTAATTGTATAATTTTTAGATTATCAAATATTTTGAGGTTTACCTAATGGTACACTTTGTACTACTCGTTTTTTTTCATCCCCTGTTGGTACGTATTCGCTGAAGTATTCCAACTATTAATATTCCAAAATAATTGTACTTAGGCAAAAAGCCATGACTTACATGAGGATTATCTTATCAGTTGCAAATCGCCAGCATACTTCACTACTCTTCCTCTCGGAGCTTTGAACTGTATTAAATACGTATAAATACCTTCTGGCGCGCTTTTATTCTTGGATAAATAATTGCCATCCCAACTTTCATCCAAATTTTTTGTCGAATAAACGAGTTCTCCCCAACGATTCCAAATAGTAAGCGAAAAATTTTCAATTCCTGTCGTTAATCCTTCCATTTTAAATGTATCGTTAGCTCCATCGCCGTTAGGAGAAAAAGCATTTGCAATATATATTTGTACTATTGGAACGACGTCAATTATTTTACTAAGGGTGTCCACGCATCCACTTACGTGTGTCACTTTTAATCTAACTATTTGTAAACCAGTATCTTGAAATGTATAAGTAGGATTGGGATTGAAAGCTGTTCCAGTTTGACCAAATTGCCATTCATAAGCGTTAGCAAAAAGAGAGGCATCTATGAAACGCACATTAGGATTGAGCGTAGTTACTTGTTCGGGTTCATAAAAAAAAATCAGCTGTTGGTGAAGGTTTTATGCCGATAGCATCTTCAAGGCTTGCTTCTAATTGGCAGCCTGTTGGAGAAGTTACTTTTAAACGGACGATGTATGTGCCTGCGGTCTGATAAATATGGGATGGTGCTAACTGATCACTACCTTTGCCATCTCCAAAATCCCAATCAAAGGAATACGCATCGTTCAATACACTAGTAGTTGGTGGCTCGAAACGCACCAGTTGTGGGCTACAACCCACTACCACATCCGGCAGAATATTCAAGTTATCGGGTAAAGGATAGTAAGAGATAACTTGCTCTGCGGTGGCTTCACAAGTGTTTATATCTTCACTCGCAAAGCAATACGATACTCGCCAACCGAATTGTAGCGATGAACAGGGTCAGTGGTATTGCTAC
>JAAUTG010000374.1 GCA_012031785.1 Saprospiraceae bacterium
TGATAATTTGAATGTCGGTTTTCTTGTCATTGACGGTGCGAAGAACAATTACTTGAGCGGTAATGAAGGCGGCAACAATGGTACTTACGATTTTGAATTAGCAGGTGACACCGAGCGTTTTGGCTTCTTTACCCCGACTTCTGTTGGCAACAGAGCTATTGTTGGCAGTGCTTATACAGTGAAAGATTGCGGTCTTGACAATGTTGTAACTGGCGGTATTAAGATTGATACTGCTGTTGAGCCTTGCAATTAAGATTTATTTTTATATCACAAAAGTTGTAGATTTTTTTGTATGGGTTGGAGATTTTGCACTCCAACCTATTAGTTCCTCTAGTTTTTACTTGCGAAATACGCTCGTTAGGAAACGAGCTGGATAGGTTAAGACGATGTTAGGAAACATCGTCCATCATTAGGAAAAGTCGTCCATCGAGGGTACGCCTCGCTATCAATTAAAGTTTGGAATTTACATCTCTTTATACTTAAAAAATTTTCACTATGAAAATCAAAGGACTCTTTATTTTGTTTTTAACGTTGTTTTTATTTGCCCAGCAATATGCTTCGGGGCAGGGTACGACACCGCCCGGCAGATTGCTAGAAAGAACCTACTACTACCCAGATTCGCTTAGAACGCCAGGTACTTTGGCTTCTTTCTTTCCTTTTCTGATTCCATCAGAGAATACTTAATGTACATCCCAGCAGCTTATGATGGTTCGGAGAAGTGGCCTCTAGTCATCAATTTCCATGATTTTGGTGCTACACCAGAATTTCAAGTGGCGTACACCAACATGAACGCAGTGGCAGATACTGCACATTTTTTGGTGCTTTATCCAAAGGGTACAACCATCAGTAGCAACCTTCCTAACAGGCAGTCACAGGGATTAGGATTCAACATTGTGGGGGAGGAAGATTCCAGCTTGATTTCTCCAGGGTTGGAGAACGAAGTTTTCTTCATGGAATTTTTGATTTATCAGATTTGTGAAGAATTTAAGGTGGATCAATCGAGAATTTACGCAACTGGATTTGGCGATGGCGGTGCTATGGCAACGATTTTAGCGAGCGAATTACCGCCTTTGATTGCTGCTGCTGCATCGGTAGGTGGCTCAACGTTGCGTTCAAGACCTATTAGACCTTTTGGACCAGATAGACCTACTCCTGTCCTGTATATCCATGGAACAGCAGATTCTACTGCCAGCTACTTGGGAAATGAATTTGTATTTCCAATACCAGAAGTGCTTGACGCATGGGCGCAAGCAAATGGTTGCAACGAGGGAAGTCCCGCTTTGACGAGTTTGCCAGATGTTGACCCTAACGATGGCAGTATCGTACAATCGCTTGCTTGGCAGAACTGTAGCGCAGAAACCCAGCATTTGTTGATCGTGGATGGCGGACACCAGTGGCCCGGTGGCAATAACCTCCAACCAGCTTTGGGTAATTTTAACAACGACATCAACGCGAGTTCTGAAATCTGGAATTTCTTCAAAAGAAATCCGCATCCAAACCCAAGCGGAAAAATTCTACTAAAAACCATGAAGCCTGATGGCGGCTTATTGAGAGAATATTTCTTGTATGTGCCAGCAGCTTACGACGGTTCAGAGGATTGGCCCCTAGTGTTAAACATTCATGGCTACCGTTTGGACGCATATTTCCAAATGTTCTTCAGCAACATGAATCCTGTTGCGGATACTGCGCATTTCTTAATCGCTTGCCCACAAGGAACGCAAATCATTAGCAATATTCCAAACCTTAGACCAGGTGGAGGTTTTGGATTTAGCATTGCTGGGGAAGGAGATAATTCCTATGTTTCGCCAAATAACGTGAACGATGTGGAATTTATGAGCAAACTCATTGACCGTATCAGCGAAGATTATCGAGTGGCGCAGGATCAGGTTTATTCTACTGGTTTTTCCAACGGTGGGATGTTATCTACCATCTTGGGTTCTGAATTACAGGATAAAATCGCTGCCATTGCCCCAGTTGGAGGTACAATTCCGAGATCAAGACCTTTCGAGCCTCAACGACCAATGCCAGTCCTGTATATCAATGGAACAAGAGACCCACTTGCATTTTACGAAAATGATGTGTTTCTTCTTGATGTACCCAAAGTATTGGAAACATGGGCTACTACCAACGGCTGCGATGCAGAGCCTGTTGTAACGGCTGTTCCAGATATAGAAACGAGCGATGCTTCTACGGTTGAATTGTTAGAATGGCAAAACTGCGATGCAGAGGTATTGCACTTTAAAGTGATAGGCGGTGGTCACAATTGGCCCGGCGGCAATAACTTTTTACCTTTCTTGGGCAATTTCAATTTGGACATCAACTCTAGTGTAGAAATCTGGAAATTCTTCAGTCGCCAGAGGTTGCCACAAGCCACAGCGCGGGTACAATTCATCCATGCGGCTAGTAACGAAACCGTGTCTGTGACGGCAGGTGGCAAAACCTTAGTAGAAAAATTAGCGTTCCAAACTGCTACGCCATACACAGAAATACCTGCTGGAATACCTTTGGATATTACGTTAACGCCTGTCAATCCAGGCTCTACGACTGCTCCTATCACCACGACCTTAACGTTGGAAGCTGGGGAAACCTACACCGTAGCCGTAGTGGGAACAACTACCGAAAGCGATGATTATCCTGTGGAATTTGCGGTGTTGAAAGGGGCAAAAGAAAAAGCAGACGATGCTACGAAAATCGCATTGGGCTTTGTTGCTTCTATTCCTGACGGCACACCTACGGATGCGTTGTTGGGTGGCGAAATTTTATTCGACAACATTGACTACAAGGACTTTTTCGCTCATAAAGACGTTCCTGCTGCCAACCTCACGATTAGCAGCACGCCAGCAAACGATAACGAAACCATCGCGCTTCAAGTGAACGCCAATATTGCTTTCTGGAGAGGAAAATCTGCGGTACTGTTCCAAACTGGATTGTTGAGCGATGGCACGTATCAGCCATGGATAGCACTATCCAACGGTGGAACATTCCCATTGTCCTTCACCACGCCAAACAACGCAACAGCAACAGCCATGAATTTCAGCGTGGATCCAAATCCATCAAACGAGTTTACGCAATTGACCATCGAACTGGCTACGGCACAACACCTAACCATCCAGTTGATTGACCAATTCGGACAAATTGTTGAAACCGTTTTCAGTGGCAATATCAGTGCAGGCATACACACTTTCCCACATCACCTTGCTAACATACGCGCAGGCTGGTACACTTACCGCCTCGTAACGAATGAAGGCGTGATAACAAAAGGGTTGGTGAAAGAGTAAATTTTATTGAGCATCTTTCGGGGTGACTGGCAGTCATCCCGAAAATAAATACTAATTTTTAATAATTTATACCTTAAAAAAATACCAAAACTATCTCATCAATGACAACAAGGTTTTACTAGGTTGACGACATTCTACTGCCTCTCCCCGCATCACCGTCAATAATAACCAACCTGACCGCCCAATCGTAGAGAAAGTCAGTGTGAATGGTAAGACTTTAGATACCCCTTTCTTCAAATGCGAAGACTTTGCAAAAGGCGGAAAAGTGGAGTTTTGGATGCAGTGAGGAAAAGTATTTTCAAAAAAAATACTTCATTATGTAGCATTTGGTTCTTAATTTTCTCTATCCCTGTAAATTAACAAAATTTACTTTACCAATGAGAAAGTTACTAATCATGCTCGCAGTGAGCTTTGCAGTTGAAGCAACTGCTCAGACAGAATGTTTTGAAGATGGGAGATTGTTCATTGGCGGACACGGCCCTGCGCAACTGACCATCCAAAAAAGAAGTGAGGATTATCAAGATGCCTTCACGCAAGTATTTCCGACAGATTATGAAAACAGAACAGAATGGGGCTTTCATGGAGGATTTTTAGTAGGGTACAACCTTAGCGAAAAAATGGCTATCCTACTCCCCATCAGTTTTGATCGAAGCACGTACATTTACGAGACGACAGAAACGTACACGTTAAGAACTTCGGGAGAATCTGGTTTGGTACGGTTTAAAGAAAACATCAACAGCATTTCGTTTTCTGTTATTACTCGATTCAAGCCTTTTCCAGGTTGCAACGGATTGACCTTTTCTATCGGTCCAAATTTCACAAAAGGATTAAATGGTAAGGGCAGTGGTGTTTTTGATAATGGCGCGAAAACGCAGCCTTTATTTGATACCCAAGACATTAAATTTGGGGACGACCGTTTTTCGGATTATCGAGGGTTCAATGCAGGCTTAGTTATTGGCATTGGTGGCACTTTCAAAATTAAAGAGAATACTCGCCTGACTTTGGACATCCA
>JAAUTG010000375.1 GCA_012031785.1 Saprospiraceae bacterium
ATTCAACCTATTTGAATTATCTGTCCACGAATGGGATTATTCAAAAAACGGCTGCTTCCTACTTGGTCGCACCTACTAAAATAAAGTTAAGTGACCACACCCATCTTATTGGAAGAAAGTATTTTAACTTACAAAAAGCCAGATTGTGCGCCAGCAATAGTGGATTATCTTGGAATTAATTTACCAAATGCCGCCAGTTGGAATTGGACTTTTGAAGGAGCTACTATTACTACTGCAACGGGTAGGCGCGTTAATGTCACGTATTTGGAAAAGGGTAATTTTTTGGTGATGCTTGACATTAAAGATGCTGCGGGAAACACCATCATTTCACAAAGTGATAGAATACAGATAGAAGGCTTTCCAAGACCTGAGTTTACAGCGAAAGCTGCTGGTCCGATTTTGTATGTACAGAACAATTCAGATGAAAACGCAGACAGCTATGTTTGGGATTTTGGAGATGGCAACACTTCCACTGAATTAGCTCCAAATTATACCTACGCTCAACAAGGAGAATTTACCATTTCCCTTACCACCAAAAACGAATGCGGCGAGAAGACAGCTACGCAACTCGTGGACGTTAAACTTCCAGCACCTAGTCGTTTGTCATTTAATGCTAATGATACCGTCACAAAGTACGATGGCTTTTTTAGACCAGGTGTAAATCTTGGTTATTTTCCGCCTTGGACGGATGAGCAATTGGCGACTATTGCAGCAGGTGATTTGACAAAACAAATTGAAGGTGCAGGCGTGAAAGCCATTCGACCTGCTTTATATGGTTCTTTTGTAGAACAATGGGGCTACGATTTTAGAAAAGAAACTTATCAAACTTATGATAACTTAGACTTAAAAGACAATACCCGTAATTGTAGGGTTTCCAGCAGCCGACCAACGCGACCCTGCTCACTACTGCCCAAGTGCACAATCTGAACATTTTGTGAACTTGTACTTAGATATTTGGGACGATGGCACGGATGGCACACCTATTAATGAAGAAAATTATTACGCCAAATACATTTACGAGTTAGCCACGCGCTACAAAGATTACGTCAAATTTTGGGAAGTTTGGAACGAACCTGGTTTTGATTACACGGGCAGACATGGTTGGTTGCCACAAGGTATAGCTGGCAACTGGTGGGAAAATGACCCAGACCCTTGTCATTACAAACTGCGCGCACCCATTCAGCACTATGTGAGGGTGCTGCGCATCAGCTTTGAAGTCATTAAAAGCATAGACCCAGAGGCATATATTGTACTTTCGGGTACAGGTTATTTGAGTTTTTTGGACGCAGTGCTTAGAAATACAGATAATCCGATAGACGGTAGCGTAACGGTAAATTATCCACATTCAGGTGGTGCTTATTTTGATGTGATGGGTTTTCATTCTTATCCGCATTTTGATGGTAGCACCAAGTATTACAGTGTTCCAGCAGGTGGCTTTGTTTATAACAGGCATTCCGACGCTGCCGCAGATGGTATCATGCGGGTAAGGCGCAATATGCAGGAAGTATTAAATCGGTACGGCTATAATGGTCTGACGTATCCAAGTAAATTATGGACAATTACCGAGTGCAACATTCCGCGACGTAATTTTAATGATTTTATTGGAGGCGATGAGGCGCAGCGCAATTTTTTGATGAAAGCCTACATCCATGCTGCTGTGAATAATTTTGTGCAGTTGCATGTTTATTCTTTAGCAGAACAACGCTTTCAGCAAGATGCCAACTATGAGTTTCATTTGATGGGACTTTACAACAGAGTTAGCGGCACTCGACCGTTCGCAGCATCTAAAACACAAGCTGGTGTGGGGTATGCCACCACTTCGGATTTGTTGTATTCTACCACTTACGATGCAGCGCGAACTGCGGCACTTCGTTTGCCAACGGGCGTGCGCGGTTTTGCTTTCAAAGATGTGCAAGGGCAATATGTTTATGCACTTTGGGCAGCCACCAACACAGACAATTCTGAAATTGCTACAGCCACCTACAGTTTTCCTACTGATTTAGAAGTGCAAACGCTTTATATCCGACGTTGGGATTATACCAAGAACAAAATCACAGAAAAAATAAGCGCTACTGGCATTGAATTGAGTAGTACGCCAATTTTTCTAACAGAAGTACCTAATTTAGTCACCATACCCATAGCAGGATTTCAAGCTGCTCAAACCATAGGCTGTTCCCCATTTGAGGTTCAATTTACAGACCTTTCAAAAGGTGCAAATGCTTGGAGTTGGTCATTTACAGGTGCTACACCAAGCGAATCTAATTTGCAACATCCTAAAGTGGTTTACGATTCTATCGGCACTTACCCTGTAACGCTTAAAGTAAAAAATACAGCAGGAGAAAATGAATACGTTTTTCAACGATATATTACTGTGTATGAAAAACCAACAGTAGCATTTGAAGCCAACATACAAGGCACAGAAGTCCAGTTTATGATGAACCAGCCTGCCGTGTTTGGGGTGAATTATTTTTGGAATTTTGGCAATGGGTTGGCTTATCCAGCTATCAATCCCACCCAACGCTATCAACGCAATGGACAATATGAAGTAACTTTAGTAGCCAGAAATGAGCGATGCGCGTCCGACACCATTCGCCAAACTATACAAATTGCAGCACCACCAATTGCCAAATTAAGACTATCGCCCCAAACCTATTGCGACAGAACCGTAGCTAATTTTGTGAGCATCTCTGAGAATGATCCACAAAATTGGAGTGGTTATTTCCTGGTGGACAACCAGCGCGCAGCAATGCACATGGCGTAGTAGTCATTTATCGGCAGTCTGGCACTTACGAGGCTTTACTGATTGTGTCCAATGAATTTGGTAGCGACACCATTCGCCAAACGGTGGTTGTAGAAACTCAGCCCATTACCACTATTAAGCAGCAAGTTTGTGAAGGTAGAAGCATTGTGGTCAATGGACAAATTTACAACCAAAATCGTCCAAGAGGTACAGAGCGTGTGCCGCGTATAGGCTTGTGCGATAGTATCGTGGTGGTGGATTTAACTTTTGGTCAATCCATATTAACCGAATACACTCCAACACTTTGTCCTGGTGAATTTGTCATCATCAATGGTAATCTCTACAATCAGCAGCGCACTATTGGGATGGAACGTTTCCCATCCGCTACTGCTTGTGACAGTATCGTTGCCATCAAACTCAATTATCGCAACGATCTGATGGTCAACGTAGCTAAAGTAATTTGTAGTGGAGATACTTACACTTTTAACGGAAAACCATATACCGAAAACGGAATTTATACCGATACCCTAACTAGCACGAGTGGTTGCGACAGCATAATCACGTTGTATTTGACGGTGCTAGATCAACTCAATGCAAGCATCAGCACTTCAGTCAACAGCGCCGATAATCAGCAAAGTGATGTCAAACTACACATTACAGGAGGGATGCCGCCATATCGAGTGACTTGGAGTAATGGCGTGATTGGAGACACTTTAACTGGTTTATTATCAGGAACTTACACTGCTGAAATTATAGACCAAATTGGTTGTATTAGCATTGTTCAAGTAAACATAGGGGAAGAACAGGATGGGCAAGTTTCCTTCAATGCGTACCCAAATCCAGTAAAAATTGGAGAACAGCTTACTTTAGTTTTTAACAGTTGGCGCGCGCAAAATGTAAAATTTGTCGCCGTAGAACCTACGGGCAGAATCGTCCGCAATGTAACACGCCTCATCAGTGCTGGAAGAACTGTTTACAATTATCCTGTGCCAGACAATGCTGGTTTCTATTTTGTTCAATTAACCTTTGAAACAGGAGAATTTTACAGCTTTACCTTAATTGTGCTGGCGGGTACAAATAATGCAGCTTCGGGAGATTGGTAATGGGAGTGATTAGTGGTTAATCACTAACCACTAATCACTCCAAACTTAACAAATCATGAAATACCTACTGCGATTTTCAGTTTACAAAAAAGTAAATATGTTATCGCAACAGCGTGTCCATTTGAACTTGCTGTCGTTTGAGGATAAACTTGTAAATAGCGTTTAATGAAATTGTATGAAAGCAAACATAAAATACGAAAATTACTACTTCCATTGTGGCTTATTCTATTGTCAAATTGCGAAAATAGACAAGCTCAGCCCAATGACGGAACGATTAATTTAGATTGGTATGAGTATCAAGTTAATCAAGTAAACGAATCGTTAATCAGTAATTCAAAGTCCAATCGAGTTAGATTAGTAGTAAATATTCCATTGGTCATCCAGACTATTTTTGGGTATCGTTGAGTTGTAAAGTAT
>JAAUTG010000063.1 GCA_012031785.1 Saprospiraceae bacterium
ACCACCCTTACGTTTGCTGGTTTTATCCCTACATAGAGGATGACCTTATTGCCTGGGGATCAATCCAATGGACACGGGCTTGGAGCGAATTATCTCGGATTAGCAGCAAGTGCTGCAAGTGGCATTGATCCTAGATTGACAAATGGTTTTAACATAGAAGGCTTAGTAATGGCTCCCAACAGCCCAACTGTCGCCTACGTGGCTTTTAGAGCGCCAATCGTTCCTCCTGCTAATCGAACCGAGGCATTGATTATACCAGTGAACAACTTCTCTAGTTTACTAGGCGCAGGTGCAGGAAGTGCAACTTTTGACGCACCGATATTTTTAGATTTGGGCGGTCGAGGTATTCGCAGCATAGAAAAAAGTGGTTTCAACGAATATCTGATTATTGCAGGACCAGCGGGCTTAACAGGTGCAGCACCCAACAATTTTGTGCTTTATCGTTGGGATGGCGTACCAGGCGACCCCGCACTGCCTATCAACAACGATTTGTCCGTACCTGTAAATGAAACAGGAGGAAGTTTTGAAACCATCATCGGCGTTCCGAATACAGCAAGCGTAGGAAGAACCATCAATTTGATGCTCGATAATGGCGATACACAATGGTATGGAAACGGCATTATTAATAAGGAATTGGGGCAAAGCAATTACAAAAAGTGCCAACAATATCAAATATCACTGGGTGCAACCGACTTTTGTGCTTTAGCTACCCCAATCAACTGCGGTATCAATTATACGGGGAACAACAATACTGGTAAATATTACTTCAACAAATGGGCGACGGCACTAGAAACTACAGGACCAGAGCTTATTTATAAAATTGAAACGACCAGTGTGGGAGCAATAACGGTTAATCTACTAGGATTAAGTGCAGACCTGGATATACTTCTACTCAATAGTTGTTTGGATAATTCGCTCATTGGCGCAAGCCAAGCTGGTGGAAGTAGCAATGAATTTATAAGTATTGCAAACGCTCCTGCTGGCACTTATTACATTGTGATAGACGGCTTCAACGGCGCAACTAGTAACTTTTCGTTGAACGTAGCATGTACCAATTGTAGCATTGTCACTAACACCAACGACAGTGGAGTAGGTTCTTTACGCGAAGCAGTTGCCTGTACGCCTGCTGGAGGGACAATTATTTTTGATGCTGCCATCAATGGATTGCCGATTAAGCTCACTTCTGGGGAAATCAACATCAATAAAAACTTGACCTTTAAAGGTAATGGTCAAAGTAACACGATTATAGACGGCAGTATGGATGTTGGGAATAACAGTCGTTTGTTCAATATAAATAATAATGCAGCCGTTGAGTTTCGAGACATGACTTTCCAACATGGCGGCGGGGTGAATTCCAATGAGCAGGGTGCGGCTATGGTAATTGCAAATGAAACTTCTGTTGTGGCTACTGTAAATTGTAAATTCAGCAACAATACGACCAGCAATATTGGAGGCGCAATCATGATATTTGGAGGTGTATTCAAAAGTTTCAACAGCATTTACAACAACAATAGCTCTAGTGGTGGTATATTTTGGAATCAAGGTACAGGTCAGATTGACTTGGTGCAATGTGCCATTTTTAACAATAGCACCAGTGGCGCGACAAATGTACTGGTCAGTTTCTCGCTTGCGAACATCATCCAGTGTACGATTGCAGGAAACAGCGGCAATCGTGCTATTGAAAATCAAGGCACTATCACTTTTTCCAACAACATTATCACCGACAATAATGGGATAGCGCTTTTAAGCACTGGTATCACAGCGGCTAGCAACAATCTATTGGATAATCCTGGCGATTTAATCACCCTTATTGGTATAAATGGCAACATACAAGGCAGTGCGGATTTTGTAAACTTGGCAGCAGGTGATTTGCGCTTGCTCATTACTTCTGATGCCCTCAACAAGGGCGATCAAAACCTTCTTCCAATAGACATTTTTGATATAGACAACGATGGCAATACGACGGAAGTTTTGAGTGTGGATTTAGCGGGAGACGCTAGAGTGTTCAACACCAACGTAGAAATGGGCGCGTATGAAAATGATGATCCTTGTTCTATCATATTGGCTCAAGCGGAAACCGTATCGGAATGTATGGATGGTGCTTATGACTTATTTCTAAACGTGGAAATTGCCAATGGTGGCTCGAATTATATAGTGACCCGACAAACGGGTGGTCCTGTAAACGTTCCTTCGGGTTTAGCTGTAATTTTTACTGACCAAGTTGGTATTCAGAACTTTTTAATTGTGGATGGCAGTAATCCTGGTTGTTCTGCGTTTGCCGCTTCTAGTCCTCCATCTGGCTGTGGTACGCTCTGTAGCGAAGCCAATTTGACTCTTGGTAATTTTGGCTTGCCATCTAATAGTTATTCCGCATCGCAGACGATTACTTCCAGCAGCATAATAGAATCTGGAGCAGATGTGGAATTTTTGGCTGGTACTTCCATCAAACTAAGTCCAGGATTTCATGCCGAAGCAGGCGCTACTTTTAGCGCAAAAATTGAGGCTTGTACGCCTCCATCAGTGCCGGCGGCTATCGCTACCATCCCATCCGATGTAATCATAACCAACAGCAATATAGCCCTGACCATACAACCTAACCCTGCACAATACCAAACTACCTTGGTATTCAATTTATCAGAAGCAGCAAGCACGTATTTAGAAGTATATTCAAGCGCAGGGGTAAGGGTAAAGACCTTACTTAACAACAGTTGGATGGAAGCAGGCAATTATACGCAGGATTTGACAACCGACGAACTTCAAAGTGGGATGTACTTGGTGGTATTGAGAACAGACAGTCAAGTGGTTACACAAAAATTGATGGTGTTGGAGTAGGTATCATTTTAATCATTTGGTTAGGGACGCTGTAAAAGATACTATACTCAAAGACTAATTACTTTAAACTTCTAGAGTTTAAAGTAATTAGTCTTTGAGTGACTATCCTATTGTCCTTTTGATAATTTTTTACAGCAATAATTTCTCCAGTATATTCATTTCAGAGGCTTACCCTGACACCCTTTGCAAGAAAAGTCGAGAAAAAAAGTCAAATTGCGGCAGGATAACCCTTAACTAGACATTTTGTGCTACCACTCTAGCATTTAACTTAGGTAAGCCCTTCAATTTGCTCCTTCGTCAATCCCGTGAACTTGATTATTTTTTCTATTGGTTCGTTTTCTGCTTTCATTAGTTTTGCTATTCTTTCAGCACCTTGGTTGCTAAATCACTAACCCTTGATTATTGTTTGTTGAGCCTACTATCTAGGTAACTGGAATTTTTTCTATAAGTTGTAAAATAACTTTACGTGTTTCTACCCAACCAAGATGAAGCAACTTATTTAAGTCGTGTTTGTTTTAGTATAAATTAGGGGTGATATGGCTACTACAAGATTTCCTAATATTTCCAAGAGGGTGTTTTGGGATGTGGATTATGATAGTTTAGATTGGCAGCAAGATCGTCAATTTATTATTGATAAAGTAATGAATTACGGACTTTGGGACGACTTTGTAGCAGTAATGCGTTTTTATGGAAAACCAATTGTAAAACAAGAAATATTAAAATCCGCCTATTTCAAAAAGGAAGTATTGCATTTCTTGTGTTTTTATTTTGATTTAGAACCGACCGATTTTAAATGCTATACACAGAGACAATTACAGGAACAACACTGGAATTACTGAAAGTGTTGATGGATATGCCTGTACTAAACCAATTTGCACTTGTAGGAGGAACAAATCTTTCTTTACGTTTTGGACACCGTCTGAGTATTGATTTGGATTTATTCACTAATGAACCATTCGATACAGAGTATATCTATAAAAGCTAGAAGCTCAATTCCCAAGTATTATTCAAGCCTCACAAAACGAAAATATGCTCTTCCTTTACATTCAAGAAATCAAGATTGATATGGTACTTATACCTTATCCATACATCAAACCACTTGACTCATTCGACGGTATTAGGTTGGTAGCAATAGAAGATATTGCAGCTATGAAATTAAGTGCCATTGCAAGAAGAGGCGTAAAAAAAGATTTTTGGGATATTGCTGAATTACTTGATTACCACAATATTGGTGAAATGATAGCATGGTACAAGCAAAAATATAGTTCAAGAGATATTTTTCATCTGTTACGCGCTTTAGTGTATTTCACGGACGCAGAATCGCAAAAAGACCCGCAGCCATTGAAAGCTATTACTTGGAAGGAAGTAAAAGCAAAAATAGAACGTGCAGTTCGAAGCTATTTGGAGAAAGAAATTTAAGATTGGTGACTTGTATTAACTTTGTTGAGTGAGGGCTTCACTTTGATTGAAACCCTTACTTAACAGCCTTTATCTACCCAAGTTCCTCAACCTGCTCCTTCGTCAATCCCGTGAACTTGATTATTTTTTCTATTGGTTCGTTGTCTGCTTTCATCTGTTTGGCTATTTTTTCAAAGGTTTGCTGTTTGCCTTTTTCCATTCCAATCTTTTCACCCTCCACAATGCCTTCTACCCTAGCGGTGTTGATTACATCTCGGTCTCTGGCTACATTGATTAAAAATTTTTCATATCGCTTGCGCTCTGCTTCGTCCATGTTGATTTCAGCCAGTTTTAGCTCCGCTTGGTCTATATTTTTGGAAGTTGAACCTTCCGCCACTTCGTTGTTCTTGAAAATGTATATCCATTCGTCTATTTTCTTTTGGATTACATTTTTGTATCGCTCTACCGTAATCAAATAATATTCGGGAAATATTTGCTTTTCTACTAATTTATATTTAGGCTCAAACACGCTTGGTATTTCTACCTGCTTTCTGATGACTAAAGGATTGCCAGTATTGATGCCTCGAAAATTGGTTGTGCCGTAGTACAAATAATCGTCTCCCGTTCCTAAATTGAAATACAAAATACTGATAGATATGATTTTGCTGATATCGGAAAAGTCATTTTCCAACGCTTGTTTTTCTAAGATGATTTTTGAGGGTGGGTAAAGTAAGCTCGCTAAGTAATTCCATTCGCTTGTATTTAGAATCTCAATGTATATTTTTCGATTTTGGCTGTCCTGCAACAATAAATCTACTCGGATGAATTTGTCATTTTCGTCTTTTTGATTGGTCTCACTTTCTAAAATGCTCAATATCTGCATATTGTCATCTTCGAGTAAAGCCCCTAGGAATCCTTCCAAGACATCAAAGTTGGATTTATCTCGCAACAAGGTTTTCATTGCCCAATCAAAACGAATTAACTTTTTGCCCATAATCGCTAGGATTTTTTCCCAAAGTTAATTAAAAAAGTAATAAATAAAAAATAAAAAAGTTTCGAAAGTCTTTAGGAAAAACATGCTAAGAAAAAAGCGCGATGAAGACAAATTTCTGTTAGGATAGAAAAGTGTTGACCTGAAAAAGTTTGATGGTTTTATTACTTTAACGGCGATAAAATCTGTGATTAGCGACTTGTAGCCGGGAGAAAAATTGCGGTGATGGTAAAAATTAAGCGATACAATCAATATTATGATAAAAGAAAGTAGCTTACAATGAATGTTGGTTGAGGCTGTATTATTTTTGGCGGAAGGAAGATTAAGAAATCATACCTATTTGATGACGCAGCAGTTATTCTTTCCTACCTACTAAAATGATAGAAACGGGTTGCTGTGTTTTCGGGTGAATAGGCTCAATTAGGTTGGCTAACGCAAGACCAGTGCTTTGCAGCAGCCGCACCCAATCGCCGAGCGTTCGGAAGTACCAGTCGTAAGGCTGTGTGAACGGTCGTTTCATACCCTGCCAACTGCCTGCTTGCCAACCGCTTTGATAGGGCATGTCGCCTATCACACTCAATGGATGTAACGTTTGAATGACGAGATGTCCTTTGGGCGGCATCACTTGAGGGAGATAGTGCAGGAGTTTTTCCGTTTCCTCCTTGTCAATCAATGCAAAATTGATAATAACTGTATCAAAAAATTGATTTGCCAATATCTTTCCGTTTGCGATTTCGCTGTAAGTAGCAGTCATAAAATTCCCTACTCCTTTTGCTCTAGCATTAGTAATTAAGGCAGGTATCGCATCTATACCTACAACATCCATGCCCAGTGCGGATAGGTGGCGCGTGAGCCAGCCTTCCCCACAACCCACATCCAACACTCGATGTGGATGCAGTGATTCAAGTGTCGCAAGAATGGCTTGGTTAGTAACTATATTTCTGGATTCAATCTCTTGATGATCAATGGTTTGAATCCAGTTTTCAGCATTGGCTTGCCACGATTGAAGGATGCGTTCGGAAGCAGACATAAATAGAAGGCTTTTAAAA
Source organism: Saprospiraceae bacterium (assembly GCA_012031785.1). Taxonomy (GTDB): domain Bacteria; phylum Bacteroidota; class Bacteroidia; order Chitinophagales; family Saprospiraceae; genus JAAUTG01. The sequence goes on from JAAUTG010000063.1 coordinate 6,271, forward strand.
AGCCGTACTCCCTCTCGAAGAGGCAGTACGGCTAGAATGGTTTAAATCTGTGGGTCGGCTGGTGTATTCGGATTATTATCGCGCTCATTGATAGGATAAGGATAGAAGTTGCGGCTGCGCTCGCTGCTTGGTGCGCCAGGGCGACCAAAACGGCGGCTGTCTTCTAACTTCAATCCAGTCATGTATAGCTCGATACATCTATTCTTGTAGATTTCCAGCAATACTGCTTCAGCAGTTTGCGCACCGCTGTAAGCTTGCAATTTGGCATTCACCCCATAAGCGTCATTGGTTTTAGTTAGCACTTTATCCAACTCGGTAATAGCTTCGACAATTTGTCCTTTTCTAGCGAAGGCTTCTGCTCTAATGAGTAGCATTTCGCCAGGCAAATAGAAGGGAATGGCATCCGTGTCGCTTTTGAAAAATCCTTGCACTTTCACGTTAGTAGCAGGATTATCGGCTAGATAAAATACAATGCGCCCATCGGCTGGGTCTGGAGCTAGTTCTCCCGTTAATCCAAAGTTGAATACGCCATTATAGGTATTGTTATTTACTAAGGATGTTCTAAACACTGGATTTTGATTAAGTACATCGTATTTAAAAATAGATTTACTTGCCAAATCTACTTTCCCAGCTGCCTCCAAGGCTTTATCGTTGTTGCCGACCATGTTGTAGTAGCGCGCCAACAAGGCTTGGAGAGCGTTGTTGATGCTGATGTCTGTTCCTACTTTGCTGTTGAACAAGGCAGAAGGCGTTACATTCAAAGCGGCGGCAGCCTCAAGCAAGCTAATGGCTTCTTGAAGTGCTTGCGCACGAGGTACAAAAGTGGCGAATTTGCCCGCTAAGAAGTCAGAAGAGGTACTGGTCTGTACAGGTACTTGCTCAAAGAATTGTGCCAACGTGCCGATGGCTAACGCTTTGAACAAATGGGCATAAGCAAGCACGGTATTGGCAGTGGCTGCATCGGAAATATTGTCCACGTTGTCAATCAAAATTTGGCTATTGGTATTGACGATATTGCAATTTTCCCAGATATTACGGACAAAAGAGTTGTTGTTGTTCAAGGTTTGTGCACCTGCCTCCAAAGAAGCTAAATCCGCATTACCTGTATTGATAACAAATAACTCTTTGGTGGTCATGCCATTAGCACTTACCATCGCATATATAGTGCTTGTTGCACCTACGGAAAAACTACGCTTCAAGCCAACAACCATACCCAAAAGACCATCTACACTATTGAGCACATCCTCACTAGTGGCTGCATTAGGATTTAAAAGTTCTTTCTCGCATGATCCTAGTAGAAACATAGGAATGATGGCGAGGAATAGGAATATTTTTTTCATTATTTTAATTTTTGAATATTTTAGAAATCAGCAAATTTTAGGATTAAAACTTAGCACCCAAACGGAATTGAATCATTCTAGGAATGGGTACGTTGCCAAAGTCATCCCCACGCACTCGATCGGTTTGCCCTGCGGAGTTTGTCTCTGGGTCAAAGCCTTCATAATCATCAAAAGAAATCAAGTTTCTACCGATGATGCTCAAATTCACATTGCTAAATGTAGTCCCTATTTTGCCAAGATCGTAACCTAGCGATAACTCTCGCAGTTTCACGAAAGAGCCATCTTCAACATGTTCTTCTTGAATACGTCCACCTGTAACGCCACCAGCGATAGAAGCTACATAACCTCTTGGCAACTCGCCTTTTATCTCTTTTTCGGCTAATTTTCCATGTCCGACGTTATTTCCTGTAATTCTATTCCAGTTATACACATCGAAGCCCCAAATGGCATCAAATTGTACACGGAAAGATAACTTGCCCACTTTTAAATCAGAAGTTACGGTACCATACCAATCAGGGTTAGGGTCGCCAATGATTTTTCTCAATTCTGTACCATTAGGTTGTCCATCAGCATTTAGCGTTGGCGTACCTGCTAAAATCGAACTTTGGCTTCCTCTTTCGGGCTGCGCTAAACCTTGTGAAGTCAACAATAAATCTCCTTGAGCATTTCTGGCATAATAAGTGCCATAAAATACGCCGTAAGGCTGACCGTTGATAGCTGATTGTGCACCACCACTACCACGCAGCGCTAACACCCCGTCAATACCGCTAACTTCGTTGCGATTGCTAGAGTAAAGTACCCCAATATTCCATTGTACTTTGTCAGTCAATACTGGCGATGCTTGTAACATCACTTCTAAACCCTTGTTGGTCATAGAGCCTTCATTGGTAATGATGGAGTTTCCACCCGCTGTTGGTGGCAAGGGACGAGTCAATAATAAGTCCTCAATGTCTTGGTTATAGACCGTAATATTTAAACCCACTCGGTTATCCGCAAAAGCTAAATCCGCTCCAAACTCAAACTCTGTCATCAACTCTGGCTTCACATTTGGATTAGCCAGTACCGTCGAAGGTTGTACTGCGGTTAATCCACTCAATTGCGCAGTTAAATAGTTGTTGTAACGGTCGTAAGCACCAATACCTGTTAAGTTACCTGCTTGTCCATAGCTGGCGCGCAATTTTGCAGAACTGAGGAAGCTAGAAACCCCACTATCCTTAAAATAATCCGTCAATACCCAACTTGCACTTGCTTTTGGATAGAAAATGTTTTGATTGTCGGTAGAGAAGACCGAAGACCCATCAATACGACCTGCTAAAGTAACGAATACTTGGTCTTTGTAACCAACAGTTTGTTGCAAGAAGTAGCCCCAAATATTACGCTCTGCAATACTTTGACGTGGTGCAGAAAAGAGGTTGGCGGCAGCAGAATCGTTGTACAAAGGCGCTAAGTCTCTACCTGCTTGAGAAGTAAACTGTGAGTTGCTGTTCTGTATTTGGTAGCCCGCCGTAGTCGTGGAAGTGAAATCACCAAATTCTTTGGTATAGTTTGCTGTTAAATCGTGGTTCAGCAAGAATACATTGCTGGTCGCATAACTCACATAGCCATCTGGGAAGAAATCAGCCGCTACACCGGGATAAGGTATGCGCGGACGAAACTCGTTACCCACCAAAGAGTAAGTATCATAACCTAAGATGGCATTCACAGAAAATCCTTTGAAAGGATAAAGATTGAGCTGTACATCGCCAATACTTCTATTGGTTGTTTGAGTGATATCGAAAGTTTCAGTTACCGTAAGTGGATTCACCCGCACCAACTCCACTTGTTTTAAGTTGCCACCTTCGTCGCGCTCTGTGATGTCCCAAACATTGTCAATAATAAACATCGTACTGATTGGGCTGAAAAAGTTGTTACCGTTAGGTAAATCTTGGCTCAAGCTGTAATTGTAAGAAATACCTGCTGAAACGGAAGCCCATTCCGCTAAAGTTTGATTCAACCGCAGACGACCAGTGTATTTTGTGAAGTTGGTATTTTGAATGATACCATCGTTGTTGGTATATCCAAAAGAGGCAAAATAGTTGGTTTTATCATTACCACCAGAAACGGAAAGGTTATTTTCTGTACCCAAAGCGGTAGTGAATATTTCGTCTTGCATGTCAAAACGCTCCACAGCATAAGTATCTGTAACGAGCAAACGATTGACAGGACCAACTTTAGTGAACCCAACGCCATCGGTGGTGAGGCGCGCCTCTGTAAGCCCTAACGTCAATAAAGTAGTCAAACGGTCTTGCGTTAGTTCTAAACGCTCATTGCCAGGCACACCAAAGCGTTCAGGATGTTCGGTCATAAACACTTTCTTCCGCAACTGGCTTACGCTAACAGAAGTGCTAAATTCAACCGTTGCTTTACCACTTTTTCCTCTTTTCGTAAAAATTTGAACGACACCATTGGCTGCTCGTGAGCCGTAAAGTGCTGCTGCCGAGGCTCCATTCAAGACTTCAATGCGCTCAATATCATTGGGGTTGATGTCTATTAAACGGTTTTGACCTGCTTGCAAGCCTGTGGTCATTGCATCTGCGTTAAGGTTAATTACGTTGGAAGAACTATTGTCCACAATCACCCCATCCACAATATAAAGTGGGTCAGAAGAACCGTTAACAGAACTCGGTCCGCGCAAGCGAATAGAAATACCACCTGCGGGGTTTCCATCGTTTTGTGAAATTTGCGCGCCCATCACTTTACCGCTCAATGCGCCCAAAGTGTTGGTCGTGCCAGAAGTCGTTAAACTGGCACCACTCACCACACTGATGTTGTTGCCCAGTTGTTTTCTAGTGGAAGTAGGCGAAGCTCCCGTTACAATGACTTGGTCTAGTTCCAAGATGTCTGGGCGAAGTGTGACATCATTAGTGATGTTCAAGCCAGCTTCTGTTACGTCTAATTTAGTTGCGTAGTTGGTGTAACCAACATAGCTTACTTTTAGGGTGTAAGTACCCAAGTTCACAATACCCGATAGGTTGTAAAAGCCATCTACATCTGTGATTGTACCGATGCGCGCTTCATCTAACACGATAGTAACTCCAATAAGCGGGTCGCCCGTCGCATCCGTTACTGTTCCTTTTATAGAGACGTTTGCTTTTTGAGCAAAGGCACATAACGGCAGCACTACTAATAGTAACACAGGCAGCAATATCCGCTTGAAAATTTTGTTTAACATAAGTTAAAATTAATTTAGACAGGAATCTGATGTTAAAGGAAAAAGGTCAAACATTATTATAGGCTCTGTTTATCTTTACCTTTCAACAACATTGCCTGTTGTTAGAAATAAAATTATGGCGCATAGTTAGTATTTTTTAGAAAATAACTAGCAGAATTTTGTAAAAATATATCAGGTATTAGTATAAATTTGGAGTATATCCTTGATTGTATCGGTATTTAGCATACCTATTGAATTTTTTAAATGTTTGATGCTGTTTATATTTGCAAACGTGCGCGAATAACGTACTGATAAGAGCTGCCTTATGTTTTGTAAAAAAAATATGGACTAAAAATAATGGAAATATCACAGCAACGGCAGGTGGAACAGTAACGCATAACTCAGTAAATGGCAGACCACAATATTATACTACTTCCAAAGGCGTGCAACGGCGTGGCATTATCAACTCCCACAGATGAATCCTTTGGTTATGCTACAACAACCCCGCTCACCATCTTCATATTTTTTTTGGTAAAGTAGTCTAAATTTCAGACTTTTGAGGGGTACAAAGTAAGGATAGAGTATGGCTTTGCTGCCAATTCTTCAACTCGGACTATAATATTTTTAACTTATGGGCAATAAAGAAATTGCGCAGTCTTTTGAATTGTTGGGTGACTTGATGGAGTTGCATGGGGAAAACGAGTTTAAAGTACGCTCGTACCACAGCGCGTATCGGAATTTAAAAACATGGGAAACGCCTATTTCTAATATGACAGACGACGAAATAGCTGCCATACCGGGCGTAGGGAAAGCGATTTTAGGGAAAATTAAAGAACTGACGACAAAAGGGAAAATGGATACTTTGGAGCGATATAAAATCCAAACGCCAGTAGGCGTGCAGGAAATGTTGCAAATTAAGGGCTTTGGTCCAAAAAAAATAAGAACAATATGGCGTGACTTGCAGGTGGAGACTATCGGCGAGCTGCTTTACGCCATCAACGAAAATCGCCTGATTGAGTTAAAAAGGATTTGGGAAAAAAACCCAAGAAGACCTAAAACAGAAATTAGAATACCACCAGCAGTCTGCCCACCAGTTTCATTATGCAAGTGTGGAATCTATTGCTTTTGAGGTACTGAAAGAATTAAAAACGCTATTGCCAGATGCAAAGATAGCGTTGACAGGAGCAGTTCATCGCAAGATGCCTATTTTGGAAAGTATTGAAATACTGATTGGTAGTACGAGGACTAGTGGAGTTGCTGCAACAAAACTACGACTTTATTGAACTTAAAAAAAGTTCAATTTTATTTGTAAAAAATATGCAAAATATTCCGATTATGTCGTATCTTTGTAGTCTAAAAGATTTTAGATTTCAACATTTGATACATACAGGCAGCTCGGAGTTCGTTTCTTCTGTTTTAAGAGAATCAAATGAAAGCAATTCTTCTTCTGACGAGGAAACACAATGGTTTGCTAACTTGGGGCTGCCTTTTATTCCTGCGGAATGCAGAGAACGCGCTTGGAATCAAAATCTGACAGATAATTTACCTTTCCTTATTCAGGAATCCGACCTAAAAGGAGTTCTTCACACACACACGACGTACAGCGATGGCATTAATACACTAGAAGACCTAACGAAGTACGTTAAATCTTTGGGTTATGAATATTTAGGAATTACGGATCACTCTAAATCAGCATTTTATGCAAATGGTTTAAAGGAAGACCGCCTTGCCCAGCAATGGGAAGAAATTGATCAACTGAATAAGAAATTAGCTCCTTTCAAGATTTTTAAAGGCATAGAAAGCGATATTTTAGGCGATGGAAAGTTGGACTATGAGGAAGAAGTGCTGAAACAGTTTGATTTTATTATCGCCTCCATTCATTCACATTTAAAAATGGATGAAGCCAAAGCCACACAACGTCTGATTCATGCCATCGAAAATCCTTACACTACTATGTTGGGGCATCCAACAGGTAGGCTTTTGCTTTCCAGAGCAGCTTATCCGATTGACCATGCTAAAGTAATTGATGCTTGTGCAGCCAATGGCGTTGCAATTGAGTTGAATGCCAACCCTTATCGCTTGGATTTGGATTGGCAATGGATACCGTATGCTTTAGAAAAGGGTGTTTTTGTTAGTATTAATCCTGATGCACATAGTAAAAGGGGTTCACGATATGAAATTTGGTACTTTTGTCGCTCGAAAAGGCATGTTGACTAAGCATCATTGCCTCAATGCCATGACTTTATCCGAATTTGAAGCTTGGCTCAAAAAGTAAGTGTTTCTTGAGTGTTCACCTTATCCATCAAGAAATATCCTTTTTTTTGGTTCGCCCCTTTAATTTGAACTACATTCTTTTGGTCGTCGTATAGTTCCGTTAATATTTTATTGACCACTTGCAAGCTATTGACATTACTTACTCCTTCCACTTCCATGTAGCACCAAAGCGCCAGAAAATCCTCCGAAAGTTCTTTGCCAATAAACCTGTATTTCACCAGTTTACCATTGACTGATATTTGGAACTGTTTGTTCAAGTATTTTTCCAGCCATTCTTCTGCCTTGGCATCTTCCTTGTCTGTCCCTAGGTGAAGATTGGTAGCTCCAGTTTTCTCTAGCGCAACCTCCAAATCATCTAAGAAAATGTGCATACTAATCTCTAGTGATTTAGCAGTTACATTGTGTTCAATTAACACCTTACTCACATGGAACTCATGGGTTGATGCTCCATTAAAAAAAATCGTTGATAAAATAAGTAATAAAATAGTCACTTGTTATAAATTTATGAGATAAAAATTGATGCCCAAACGAGCGATTAGTAATTTCTATTGCACATTTGGTTACTTGTTAGATTGATCCTTTGAAAAAGTTGTATGTTGAGATGGTGGTATGAATACACGCAAAACAACTAATTAACTTTTAAGCAGTGGTTTTGCATAATGCCTCAAAACGAGTCTTTCACATTCTAGCAAAGAACCAATCTAACAAATAACCCTAAAAGCATAACATCAGAACGTAACGTTAAAACTTCTAATCACCTGTTCGCCATTCAACTCCATTTCTAAAAAATACATTCCACTCGCCCAATCCGATACATCCAAAGTCCATTGCGTTTTACCGAAACAGCAAGGGTTCACCTTTTCCTGATGCTTCAATTTGCCGAGTGCATCAAAAACACGAACAAAAAATTCTTGATTGTCAGGCACTTCGTAGCTAACTGTTAGCGTATTATTGATAGGATTTGGATAAAGCTGCTGAATAACAAGTTTTGTGGTGCTATTTTGATTAGGATTACAAAACTCATCCAACTTGCGCATACTGTTGTACACGTTCAGTCTTCCACCCGTACTGGTGTAGGTTTTCAACGATGGTAGCGCATCCACGCCTGTCAGGATGACGTTGCGAATCAATTGGGCTGCCTCCATTGGTTTTTCTAGTGCCAAGTCTGCTAATGCTTTGCAAGGAATGCTATACAAAATGGCAATAGCACCTGTCACGTGAGGAGCTGCCGCAGAATTAGCATCAAAAAACGTGTATCGGTCTTCGGGCAAGGTGGTCAACACGTCTTCGCCTGGTGCCCCCAAATCTATACTTACTTTTCCAAAAGCGGAACCTTCCCAACGTTGATCGGATTGGTTAGTAGTGATTACGGAAATAAGAAAGTCGCTTGGGCAACCACTTGGTGTATCGCCTTGAGCGTCGGTGTCAATAGCGGAATTTTTACCAGAAGCAGCCGTCAAAATACCTTGTTCACCAAGCATATTATAAATGGCATCCCAAGTGCTGTTTGGAAGGCAAAATGTGTTATTTGACAGTCCGAAAGAAGCGTTAGTAGCCACTATGAAAGCTCCTTCTGCCCCCTTGGTTTGGTTGTATTTTTTCTCATTGTAGTCACGTAGTTGTAAGCCTCAAAAATATCTGCCACGTCTCTGTACTGCAACAGCATCATTTGTACTTGCCAATTGATGCCACTCACGCCAATTCGATTGTTACCTACACTTCCCACAATGCCCGCCACTGGAAGCCCATGCGAATCTGGTACAAAATTGGAAGAGTTATTGGCGAAATTCCATCCTACCAAATCGTCTATATAGCCATTTCCATCGTCGTCTATACCATTTCCAGGTATTTCTCTAGGGTTTCGCCATAGGTTAGGAGCAATATCAGGATGCGTGATACCGAACCCTGAATCTAAAATAGCAACCACAATTTTATCGCCATTGGCAGTGGTGCCACCTGTGGTGATATCCCACACGCGAGGCATCCCGATTTTTTCTAATGCCCACTGCTCGTCGTATTGTTGGTCGTCGGGCGTAGTAAATCGCTGTTCAAGGGGTTCATTCCAAAAGGCTTCTTCCACCAGTTTACTTCTTTTGAGGGTATTGAGTAGCGTTGTATCCTGCGTTTTTGCTTGGAGTGCTTCAAATAAATGAACTTGAAGGGAAGCCACCAAAGTCTTTTCAAAGCGAAACACGGTGGAAAATTGTTTAGAAAAATCGGCTAATGTGGCAGATGATTTCAAGCGAACGATTAATTGCGAATCTTGCGCAGATAGTGGATTGATGGCAAATAAAATCGCTACACTCAAATATAATGACAGTAAGTCTCTCTTTTTCATGCGTTTATTTCTTAATTGATTGAATTTACACTTTGTGTTTGGTGATGGAGTGATTTGTGATACTGGGCATTAAGTCGGCTTAGTAAAACTAAAGACTAAACACCAATTGTAATGTTGAAACAGGCTTTTAACGCTTCTGTTCGGACAAAATTACTTTTCATTTTACATGAATTTTGAAACAGGTCTTAAAAAGAGGTTAGATTTACCAAACCTCCGAGATTTGGCAAATCTTTTATATTGTAAGCGTATCAGTTTCCAGCCTTGCGTTTTGCTTGCAGCCGCTCTTGATAATGTTCTCCACGAGCTTGTGCATTTTGAGGATTAGTTTTGTCAGATAATTTGGCTGCATCAGGATGATTTTGATTGATTTTTCGTCCCATGAACATGGTTTTATTTTCTAGTGCTGCCGCAGTTTCTTGGTTGGTTTCCTCCAACAACTGGTTCATGTCTTCTTCTGTGATGTACTTACCGCTACTCAATTTTTTCTTAGCGATTTCTTTCGCCACACTTTGCCCTACTTCTGCGTCATAGTTTGATTTCCACTGCGCTACTTTTTCTGGTTTGGTAGCAGAAGAATTGGTTTTCGTTGTTTTTTGAGCTTGTGTATTCGATACCTTTTGGGCTACTACTTCTGCTTTTTTTTCAATTTCAGGGTCGTTGCTAGTTGCTCCTTTAAGGCGTTTTCTAACCTCGCTATCGTAATGGATCAATTGATGTTGAGCAATTAATTTCTTCAAAGCATCTGCGTTGCCTTTTCCTTGATTTTCAAGTCCTTCCGCCCATAGTCCGCTATTGGCAGAATACCTAAAATACTTACTTCTTGCTGCAGATGAAGCATTGGTTTTGATGCGTACTAAAGGTTCAACCACCTGGTTATTAAACTCACTCCAGTTAGTAATGGAAACGCCTTTGTTGATTTGAGCAATGCCATACGCCAAAGCAATACCTGCTGGCACGCCTTTATCCAACGCTTGCATGGTAGCGGCTTCATCGAATTGATTAATCCACCCTTCTACAAAAAGTCTCGTGTTAGAGGGACTTTCGCTCGAAGTGGTCGGATGAATCGTTTTGGGTGCTTCTACGGCGCTCGGTGCAGTCAGGACAACAATCTCTGCTACATGGTCAGCAGATTGGTCTTTGGAGGAAATAGGCATTCCTCCTAAACTTGCAGCAGCAATTTTTTCTGTGTGCCCCACAGATGATTCCTCTGCTTTAACGAGCCTAAATCCTGCTTGCTTCATCGCTCCAACAGCAAATACAAAGGCACATCCAATGCCTAACATCGTAAAAATTTGGAAACTTCCTCCATGCTTCTGATTGCGGTAACTTTTTTTCATGTTGCGTTCGACAATTAGTTTAATAAATAAAACATGCTTTTTGACAGCTATATCGTTCTAAGAAAGCAGTCAAAAAATCATTACATAAAAGTACCACGAAGATAGTAATTTATCACATAAATATTTCAGTAATTGATAGAGTGATTCGTGATTAACAAGACTTTGTAAGTTTAAACTTTTTAAGTTTTCAATGTTTAAATAAAAATCACTCCATCACTCACTTAAACTTTATGAATCGAAGCTAGTTTAATAGCATTAACGATAGCAATAAATTATTCATCATGCGAATACCAACCATAGCCGAGTTAGCGGCAGAAGGAAAACAACCAGAAATATTATTTTGGGTGGGTTGCGCAGGGAGTTACGATGACCGCGCACAGAAAATCATGCTGGCTTTTGCGAAAATACTGAATGAAGTAGGCATTAATTTTGCAATACTTGGCAACGAAGAAAAATGTACAGGTGATCCTGCTCGTCGTTCGGGCAACGAGTTTGTATTTCAGATGACAGCTTTGCAAAATATTGAAATCCTCAACGCTTACGAGGTGAAAAAAATCGTAGCCGCTTGTCCGCACTGCTTCAACACACTAAAAAACGAGTATCCCGAACTTGGTGGCAATTACGAAGTAATTCATCATACACAGTTGCTGCAAGAACTCATTGACACTGGGCGTTTGCGAATGAAAGAAGGCGGCGCATTCAAGGGAAAGAAAATCACTTACCACGATTCCTGCTATTTGGGGCGAGGAAATAACGTGTATGAAGCTCCACGCGCTATTTTAGAAGCACTTGACAGTCAACTGGTTGAACTGAAAAGGTCACGTAGCAATGGCTTGTGTTGTGGTGCAGGTGGCGCGCAAATGTTCAAGGAAGAAGAACACGGAACGCATCGAGTGAATGCAGAACGGGTAGAAGATATTGTGGCATCAGGCGCTAACGTGCTGGCAGTCAATTGTCCTTTTTGTACTATCATGCTGCAAGATGGTTTGACAGGTGCAAGCAAAGAAAATGAAGTGATGATTTATGACTTGGCAGAATTAATCGTCAAGCATAACGAATGGTAGAAGAACCAAATAACCAGTTGCACCATAAAAGTGAGGGGATCAGAGCTATAAAATTAGTGCTTTGCCAAATCTTTGAAACTTGTCAAAGCTAAACCCTTGCTAAGAAAAAATATCGAGGACTTATTTCATAAAAATGTGTTGTTAGCGGGAGCATTACTCAACTATTTCCCTCAAAAATTGTATTTCTATCATCACAAAAACGACTCTTTTTATGAAAAATTTACCATCCCTGTTGTTGCTATTGGGATATTTGGTAGCGTGTACAAGCGAGCAAAAGACCGATATAAACACAGAGAACTTGGTTGGGCGTTGGCAATTGAAACAAGCGTTCCGCAACGAACAGCCCATCGAGACCATGAGCGATTTGTACTTCAGTTTCACGACGGAAGGTAACATGGAAACTAATATGCCTACTGGAGAAGGTGCGGCAACTTATTCTGTATCAGGGGATAAAATCGAACAACGCAACGACCAAAGTCAATTGGAGTATCGTATTGAAGAATTGACAGAGACAACCTTGATTTTGAATACTCAAGTTGAGAATTTTAGGTTTCGCTTTGCTATGGAAAAAACAGAATAACGATGAAGCGATATGGTTTGTGGATGGTACTGCTGCTTTGGTTTCAAGCCAGTTGGGCATTGGAAGCTACAGTAGATTATGCTGTTTTTCAACAACCATCAGGCGCTTATTTGGAAATATATCTACACATTGTTGGTCGCTCTGTGAAGTATGTGCCAATAGACACCCTGCATCAACAAGCTACGGTAGAGGTGGTCTTGCTGTTCAAGCAGCAAGACCAAATTGTGAAGGCGGATAAGTTTCGCTTGAGCAGTCCTCTATCGGCGCAAGCCATAGACTTTATAGATTTAAAAGATACGCACTTGCACCGGCCAACTACGACTTAGAAGTGACAATTACGGACGTGAATGATGTTGATACCACTTGGACTTATTACGCGCCAGTTAATATTACATTCCAATTGCTTACCATTCAGCAATCCGATATTCAATTATTGACAAAGGCGGAATCATCCACTTCCACGACCCATCCTTTTTACAAACAACGATTTATCCTAGAGCCTTTACCCACGCTTCGATACCATAAAGCATTTTTGCAATTGCT
>JAAUTG010000376.1 GCA_012031785.1 Saprospiraceae bacterium
GATGAATTTGCGTCACCCACGATTGATTGGATTTGGGATTCTAACGCCGAAACTTTTCAAACTGCCTGTAATCATTCTAACGGCGCAATTATTGGTAGTGCTTTCATCAAAATGTTAAGCAATTCTACGCAACTAAAAGAAGATATTATCAATTTTGTAAAGGATATTAAAAGATAAGACTAGAAGGGTGCGGAATAGTTAATGGAATGCAATTCCGCGCCCAAACTAAGATTGAATCGCTTGATTGTTAAATACTTATCCTGTCTTTGGAAATCAACTTTGTCAAAATATAAACTCTACACTGTTGCAACTTCCTTTGCTCGATAGCGCACTATCGAACAATTCTTTTCTATTAAGAAATTATTAGCTGCACGTAGAATATCTGCGCCTGAAATATTTTGATAATACTCCCCTTCCTTATTGATGAGGTCTGGATCACCCATTAACTCAAAAAAAGCAAGGTTCATCGCTTTATTCATTACGCTTGCTTCGGAAAATATTAAGGAACTTTCTGCTTTATTCTTTATTTTTTCTAGCTCTTCCACTGCTATTTCTGCCGTTTTCAATTCTTCTAGCTCCGCCCAAATAGCCTGCTCTGCTTGCTCCAAAGAAATATCAGTCGAAGGCTTGCCTTCAATAATGAGCAATCCTGGATCAATATTGCCAGAAATGTAGCAATCAATTTGGCTAAACAACTGCTGCTCTCGAAGTAGGCGGCGATATAGGCGCGAAGAAGGACCATTGCAAAGTAAATCGGACACTAAATCCAGCGTATAATAGTCTTTATTCAAACGATCAGGAATATGAAATGCCATATAAAGCGCGTCCACTGGTACTTCTGCCTCTACTTCGATACGGCGAAGTTCTTGTTGAGGTGGTTCTGGCTCTAAGTTTCGTTGGAAAACTTTACCACTAGGAATGGCAGCGAACCATTTCTCTGCCAATATTTTCACTTCTTCTAAGGTTGTTTTTCCTGCAACTACTAAAATAGCGTTATTCGGGCGATAATAGTTGAAGTAAAACTCTTTAACTTTTTTCATGGTGGCGGATTCGACATGTTCAGGCGCAATACCGATGACGGGCCAACGATATGGATGTTTTTTATAAGCCAAAGGTGCTAAATGATGCCACACATCTCCATAAGGCTGGTTTAAGCAAGTTTCCTTAAATTCCTCTACTACTACTTTTTTTTGTGTGGTAAGTACTTTTTTGTCAAAATTAAGGCTCAACATTCTATCCGATTCTAACCAAAAAGCAATTTCTATATTTTCGGCTGGCATCAACTCGTAGTAATTCGTGATGTCGTTATTCGTAAAAGCGTTATTTTCACCACCTGCCAACTGAATAGGGTCATCAAAATTAGGAATATGCTCTGAACCGCCAAACATTAAGTGCTCAAACAAATGTGCAAAACCTGTCAATTTTGGAGATTCATCCCTCGAGCCTACGCTGTAAAGTACATTCACTGCCACCATTGGCGTACTGTGGTCTTCGTGTACTAACACACGCAAGCCATTATCTAAAGTAAACTTTGAAAATTCTATCACTTGTTAGGATTTATTTATGTTGTATAGTTGGGTTTTAGTGGCTTGGTTTTGGCTTGATTTGAATTTATCAACTCTTAAAACTTCGTCCAAAACTTAAATGTTTTGGTGTTCTTGTAATTAATTCTAGTTTAAGCTAAAATTGACTTCCAGAAGGCTAAAGACCAACTAGCTAATTTGGAACACGCCTCGATTTATCTTGATCAGCTTTCGTTTTCTGAAGTATTCTCCAAGTATTGGTATCTCCCAATGTTAAATTAGGGCTAACCTGCCGAATAAGGTTGTTGTCCTTCAATTCTGGTATTTGCTCTTTCGGTAGCCTGTATTTGCGCTCTGCTTTGGTGGCTGTATCTACTACCACTAACACGTCTTTCGTTTGCTGTTTGTCGTCGTCTTCGATTTCTTCTAGCCCAGCCGTAGTAGCAGTTTCTATTTCTTTCATTTTTGTAAAAGCCACATCCAAGCTAATCACGTCCTTATTGAGAATACCTGTTTGACCGATTCGTTGGGATTTATCCAGTTTGTGGTCAAAGTTATAGTTCACCAGCAAATCCCATTCTGTAATATGAATAGTACCATGCTTTTCTGCCAAAAGATGGGTGAGTCCTTGGTCGAAAACAAGATAATCAATTAAATAATCAATCGTCCAAGAAATTGGTACACGCAAGTGTTTGTTAATCTTAAATTCTGCCTGCTTGAAAAAAAGCAATAAATATTCCTCGCCTTCTTTTATGTTAATATATATTTCATCTTCTTTAGGTAGTACATCTTCTTCTGCTATGGAAAGGGTAGTGTCCACAACCGTAGCATCAATATTTGGTGTATTTGATGCTGTATTTTCTTTTCTCATCAGCCTTAACCCAATCAACAGCCCTATCAGTAAAGCAACTCCAACAGGCACAAGCCAACTCAATAGATTCATTTGCTGTATGGGCATGGTAACGCCTCCCCAAGTTCGATGTCCCTGAAACTGGTCTGCCAATTCCAAAATAGCAACATGAATACTGTTCAACTCATGGTCAGGCGGAGCAAGTCCTTTGATGCGAGCATCCATATAAGTGTTGTAGCGACTAGATATACTAATTGCTTGATTATACTTAGTATGTTCACTTGGAATCTGCTCCAGTAAATATTTAATGGCTTGCTTGGTATCTCCACTTGTGACGAACGCTTTGAGTTGCTTTGTATCAAACATAATGATTTGCTTAATGCTATGTATTGCACATTTTCTCTATAACGTTTTAGTCATAGCCAAAGAGCAACAAGAAGTCAAATATTATTTACTTTTAGTTTTTATTTAACTTCTCATTTGTCTTGCTGTGGGCTTTAACCTTGAGCAATTGGCTATTTGTCATTCTTTAGCACTTACTACAATAACGTTTGCAAAGCTCAACGTTAAGTTAATGTTGTCAACCTTGCCAACTCTACTACAACAAATGGCGAACTAACGACCAATAGCCAAATGCCTAAAGTAAAGGTATTTACTTGCTTTCTTCTAGCTTACGTCTGTCTTCTATTTCGGACTGACGAATACCTTCTTTCAGTTCTGTTTCTACTGAAGCTCTAGCGTTGTTGAACTCTTTGATGCCTTTGCCAAGTCCACGCATCAGTTCAGGAATTTTTTTACCCCCGAACAATAACAACACTATACCAAGTATCACAATAACTTCTGTTCCTCCCAAACCGCCTATAAAAAGAGGCATAAAACTCCACAAAGTAATCATAGTCAAATAATTTTATATAAATACGACTCACCAAGTGAGCAAAACATTTTCACCAATTTGCTTTCCTAGCATGAAAATATTTACTAAGATACAAACTTTAGAACTTTTACCAACAAAAAAGATAAATTCAACGAAATTATTTTAATTTTAATTTCTGCGATTGCCATAAATTTTTTGAATTTGCTTTTGACGTTGCTTTTTAGCTTTTTTCATGCTGACTCCCCCTTGGAAGAAAATAATTGTGAATTTCCCCCTTTGGTTGGTAGTTCTCCTTTTCTATTTGCCTGAATAGTGGCAGATTCGGTGGCAGGGCATCCTGATTTTGGACTACACGCACCAAATAAACATATAGAAAATAAATATATTATCACTAATTTGACCCTCGAATGTACTTTTTTTGCGAACATATTAAACAAATTCATCATTGAAAAATCCTTTTTTGAAAAAAAAAGATTGAAAAATGTTAGATTTTTCAACACTTTTCCTTGTTTGACTATTGTATTTATTGTTTATAGCATATAATTTTGTCAATGTTTTGTTAAATTAAAAAAACTTTTTCTAATGAACAAAGGAGATTTAGTTAATAAGATTGCTGAGAAAACTGGCTTGTCGAAAGCACAGTCAACTGACGCTTTGAACGCAGTTGTAGATTCTATTGCAGACGCTTTAAAAGAAGGCGACAAAGTAACGTTAATCGGTTTTGGTACTTTCTCTGTGAGCCTTCGTCAAGAGCGCACTGGTAGAAACCCACAAACTAACGCTAGCATTACGATTCCAGCAAAAGTCTCTGCTAAGTTCAAGCCTGGTAAAGAACTATCTGATGCAGTAGATTCTGACGCTTTGAAGAGCAAGTTAGCGAAGTAATTTCAGCCAACGTGTTGGTCAAAAAACACCATACCCTTGACCACTTTGTTATTGTATTGTCTTTTTAGCCAAAAGCTCAAAACAAACACAAGTAACTACAAGCAGTTTTTTTGATC
>JAAUTG010000064.1 GCA_012031785.1 Saprospiraceae bacterium
GAGTGGAAAAAGAACTTCCTGTCGCCAACCTAAAATTTTCGGTAGTGGTTTCTTTGTCCGCTTCTAGTGCTTTCAAAAAGTTGCTTTCCACTAGATTTCGCGTAGTGATTCGTCCTGCTATAAAAGCACTCATATTGCTGTTAATCGGAATACTTACGTTCGCATCAGCAGTTAGTAAATTCAACTCTACACTGCCATGCCATTGCTGAATTTTGGTGGTGGTCGTTTTAGTTTCCATTTCTATAATGCCTGCTGTTCTACCACCATATTCGGAAGGAAAAGCATTTTTATACACCGTTATTGCGTCTATCGCATTTGCGTTGACTGCGCTAAAAATGCCATAAAAGTGGTCGGTTTTCAGCAAAGTGATGCCGTCCAAAATCACCAAATTATCTCCTTCAGCACTTCCTCTTATTCTAATACCTGCTGAGCCATCGTCAAAAGCACTGATGCCAGGTAGGTATTGAAGCGTTCTGAATAAATCCGTACCTACTCCTAAATTCGGTAATTTTTCTAGTAAGGCAGTGCCAAGCGTGGTAGCTTGAGGTATAGCGCGATTGGAAAGCACAGGTAATTCTTCCACCACCGTGATAGATTCTATTTGATAAGGTTGAGGAGTTAAAGCAATCTGGAAATTGGTTCGCTCGGTAGAGGAAATACTTGCATTAAAACTTTCATAACCAATATATTGTACTTGAAGCATTACATTGTTTTCATTAGGAACACTCAACGTAAAGTACCCATTTTGATCAGAAGAAGTACCTTGTCCAGAAGAAGACAGGATATTGGCAAAAGCTAAAGGTTCTTTGGTAGAAACATCCAACACGCGACCACTCAAAGAACGATGTGGAGAAGGCGAACTTACTGACGCTTCTAATTTACGGAAAATCAACACTCTATCTGATTCAATTAACCTAAAAGTTAGAGGTGTATTTTTCAGGAGTTTTGATAATGCTTCTTGTAGGGTGTGAGCCTGTATTTGCTGGTTTATATAGACATCGGTTACGGAAGCGTGGTCATAGGCAAATAATAATTTGTATTCACTTTTCCATTGCTCCAAAGCTACTTCCAACGGCGTATTAACAAAATATCCTACATAATTAGTTTGGGATTGAGCAGGCAATACAAAGGAAACCCAGTTTAAAAGAAAAAGGGTAAAACATGTAGATAGCCTACAAAATTGTAAAATTGGTTTTTCATGCGCATTAACAAAAGCCGTAGCTTATTTTGAACTAATTGCTTTGCTCCAACTATTAGTGTACGCAAAGCAAATTTACTTTTTCGTTTTTACATGCCGAGTCATTCTATTATTATTACTTTCCCACTTTTCGACCAACGTACCCCTTTCATGTCTTGCAGTAAATTCAAAGCACTATCAATAGGGTGTTTGAGGTCAAAGAAAAACTCTATTGGCATATCGCTGTCCATATTTTGTGGATACTGAATATCTATATCATATTGCTGCTCCAAAGCAGCGATAATAACTTCAAAGTTATTTTTCTCAAAAATAAACAATCCATTGCGCCAACTACCAACTTTAGAAGCATCAAATGAACTTGTATCCACTGCCGCCGCTGCATTTGCCACGCGAAGTATTTTATTTGGGGTCAGTAGATAGGGGGTAGTAACATTTTCTATTGCCACGCTCACTTTCCCAGTAAAACAAGCTACCTCAAAACGCTCATCTTTGGTGTTGATGTTAAAACTGGTTCCAAGCACTTCTACTGTTCCTTTAGGATGTAACACTTTGAAAATAGCTCCTTTTTCCACTTCAAAAAATGCTTCTCCTTCTAACTCCACTAACCTCTCCTTTGACCAAGTTTTAGGGTTATAGTTTATTTTGGATGCAGCATTGAGTGTAATTTTGGAACCATCTGGTAAGGCATGTTCTATTCTTTCCCCTCTATTTGCTGCAATAATTACATTTTGG
Organism: Saprospiraceae bacterium; assembly: GCA_012031785.1. Classification (GTDB taxonomy): domain Bacteria; phylum Bacteroidota; class Bacteroidia; order Chitinophagales; family Saprospiraceae; genus JAAUTG01. The sequence continues at coordinate 1,931 of JAAUTG010000064.1, forward strand.
TTTTGATGCCAAACAAAAAGCGCAATCGCAATACCTACTAAACTAGCCGCCAAAGCAATATATTTTCGCCAACCCATCGAATGCACTTTGGCATTTTGGACTGGTGTGGCGACATCAATTTTTTGCCAAAGTTGGTCTATCTGTCCTAAAGAAGGCTCCATCTCTTGAATGCGAATGGCATTCACTAGCAAACGCGCTTCTTGCAGTACTAGTGCTTTTTCAGGATGTGCCTGTTGCCAAGCTTCCCAAAACACAGGATTAGCTTTATCCGTGCGCCTTACCCAATGGATGAAATCATCATCTTGCGCAAAATCTAATGCTTGATATTGTAAATATTTTTTATCCATTTTTACTTGTTCTGTTTGGAACGCTAAAAAAGTCGTTCTTAAAAAAGTCGTTGAACCACTAACTTATTTGAATAGCTCATCTAAATATCGCGCCCTTGTCACGCTGTTGTAGTTGCTTCTACAGTTTGTCAATCCGCTGTGCATCAGGCTAGTACAAGTACCATCACCATTGGCGGTATCCAAATGATTGCGCTGCAAATAACAGTGTCCAAGTTCGTGAAACACCACTAACTCGCGCTCAAAACGACTGGCACTTCTCCAAAAATCGCTATCAATCGTGATTTTTTTATTATCTGTATTTGAACTACATTTTCCTATCACTGAACCCTCGTTAATGGGTAGCAAAAAAGCGGCTATGCCTTCTGAAGACAAATCTACTTCTATTCCCCTAGTTTTTGCAGCTAACTCGAAGCTATCGAAATAGGTTTGCAAATTTGGATCCACGAATACTACATTAGAAATTAATGCTTCCCGTTCACAGCCTACTGCTATCCATCCTACAAATACTGACAAAGTAGAAATTTTGCAAATAAAGAAAAAATATTTCATGCCACACCCAATTTATAGTATTACGTAGTTGCTCAGATTTAATCGCCTGTTCGCCCTACTCTACCATAAGTTGGAAGTAAGCATGTTGTACTGGTTTTTCCGAGAAAAAACAAAAAATCCTAAAATTTATGTTTAATAATAATTGATAACCTACTATTAACTACGCTTGTGGAACAACTCTTTTCAACTCAATTCGTCCCGGAATACAGGTGCCAAAAGAGGTAAAGCCGTTCCAAATACCTGTCAAAATATAAGTGTCTTTTTCCTTTTTCAAAATCAAATATCCCCCTTTGACGCACCATTCCAGACCTTCTACAATCTTGGAATCTACCATTTTGGTTTCCTGAAATTTGATATAATCTCCGTTTGTAATAATGCCTTCCAATTCCATCTCCACGTAGATGTTATCCACATACACGTAAGAACGTCCGCGCAGTAAGTTACCTTTCTGATGAAAATACATCTCAAAATTATATTTGCTTTTGTACCCGCCTTCGTTTTGAGTAATAACGCCCTTCCATTGCCCGCTTACTTGTGCAGCACTCGAACACAGGACAAAAAACATTCCAAAAAATAGTGTGATATACTTCATAAACAATAAATGAATAGTGACTAAAAATAAGTTGTAGTTACAAAACAGGATAAAAAACTTCCGTTTTCACCTTACTATTGTATGTACTAACGACCAGCAAGCAAAAAGCCAAACTTGCCAAGAAATTAGCTGTACTCGACTATTATATCACCAAAGATATAGTTTATTGTGGACTTAAAATATGTAGCTGAACGACGAATCTATGGTGAAATTAGTTTAGTGAGCACATTTAAGCAATTGGCTATTAAATTTTCACTAATTTGTAAAATCTGATTGTCAATTTTAGAATCTCCTATTTTACCTATTTGAGTTGTCCAGCTTCTACAGTACCTACAACCAATTTCGTACTTATTTGGAAAGGGATGTGTGGCAAATTACTAATGTGTAAGATAATACCTTGGACAGAAGCCGCAAGTATCGCTCAATAAAAGTAGTGAATAAATAGTGGCGAATGCGAATACCTTAGCTATCATTTTTTTTGCACACCATCACTATCTAATTTTCAATATTACGCTCTTGTTCCAACATCAACAGTTGCTGGTTATTTCTTGCAACAAGAACAAGGTTATGTGTAGCAGTTACTACTATTTTCATGTCACGCACTTCTCCCAATATAGGATCTGCCAGTGAAGTAATTGTAAACTTTCTTTTTCCATCTCCCAAGAGCCATGTTCCTTTTGAAGCGTGACAACTACCCAAATCAGGTCGCACGTCCGATAAATTACCTGCCACCAAAACATCTAAATGACCATCGGTGTCGAAATCCGAAATAGCGATAGCAAAAACTGGGCTAAACTGGGCTTGAAGAGGTAGCTGTTGAAATACGTAATCCTTTGTTCCTATTTTCCAAAGCACCGAAGACGATAGGCAAGTTACTTTTTTTTGTGTGTTTTGCAGTGCTTCTGGCTTGAAGATAGCTTGAAAAGGCTGTTCGGCAAAGGCACGATAGCTAGAAAGTTGTTTTTTCAGGCTGGGCAGTTGGGCAATCAATTCATCTATGGTGGCAACAGGATATTCGCTACCTTTCCTGAAATAAGTAATAATAGGGTCTGTTTTCCCATTGCCATCAAAATCTTTGACGTACAAGTGGAGCGGATTTTCAGGGCTGGCAGTTAGCGGACTATTCCATCCAAAATTTCCTAGCACTGCATCCTGATAGCCATCTTGGTCAAGGTCTGACAAGGCTATGGTCTGCCATAAGCCTTCAGTATTTGGTATTTCTTGTAATGCCCAAACACCTTCGTTGATGTCCAATAAAGTGACTGGCATCCACTCTCCAACGATAGCGAGTTGTATTTTGCCGTTTTGTGTTAAGACTGCAGCATCCGTAACCATACCCAAGTGTCCATTTTTGGGGAGATGTTCTAAAGTCACATCACTAAATGTTCCATCTTTTTGATGGAGCAACAAATGGCTTTGAGGAGCAAGACCATAGCTGCCCACTTGCGTTCGCGAGCCAATAAACAAGTCCATGGCACCGTCTTGATTGAAGTCAATAGGCACTACACAAGCGCCATGACTTTGCAAAGGAGGCAAGACATTGGTGGCAAGCGTGAAGCGAGCTTTGCCATCGTTGAGGTATAATTTATCTTCCAGCCATTTTGGGGGAGTGTGCAACTCATTTCCTCCACTCACTACATACAAATCGAGGTCACCATCTTGGTCCGCATCAAAAAAAACAGCGTCGGTCTCCTCCGCCTGCTGATTTGCTACAAAAAAAGGCTTTGCCGATGAGAATTTTCCTTCACTGGTTTGTAAAAATAACATACCCTGTTGTCCGCTTGCACCACACACATAAACATCATCCCAACCATTGCTGTCAGCGTCTCCAACTGCCATTTTAGGACCTTGCGAGGAAAGAAAATAAGGCATCAAGCGTTCGTTCTCAAAATCATTATATGCGTTCTCACGATGCACAAAATCAAGCCCATAGCCATTTTCGACGACTCTCCATGATTTTTCTTTCAGTATTGTAGCTTGCTTTGGATGTATTTCTGCTTGGTTTTGTTGAACAGTAATTTGTTGGTTGGTTGTTAGACGTTCAAGTTTACTTACTTCGCCAGTTGCCCATTCTACCTTTAAGCTATCTATGATTTTTAGAGAATCCAAACCAAAAATCAACACAGGTTCGGAAGAAGATAAATATCCTTTGGCTAAGTACAGTTCTTGCATATAGGATTGACTAGCAACGAATAACGTCACTTTTGCTCCAATTCCAAAACGATTTGGCTTTCTGCCCTCTAGCTTTACTTTAAGGTAAGTTTTATCGCCAGATAAGGTATTTTGATAAATCGAAGCTACTTCATTTAGGTTGTTAACAATCAAATCTTTATCTCCATCGTTATCCAAATCCGCGAAAGTAGCCCCATGGGATACGCCTAGTTTGTCTAATCCCCATGAAGTAGAAACGTCTTCAAATTGTAGATTTTTAGTATTGCGAAAAGCAAAATTAGCAACCTTACCAGAAGGCATTTTGGCGGCGAGTTCCAAGTCAGAGGCTGATTGCTGCACTTGTTGGTTGGAGACATACTTCAAATAATCCAAATCATTGGGTCTTTTCCAAATACCATTGGTGATGAAAAGATCTTTCCAACCATCGTTATCCATATCTTCCAACAAAGCGGACCAACTCCAATCAGTGGCTGCGATACCAGCTAATTGACCAATTTCGCTGAAAGTACCATTGCCTTGATTAAGTTGGAGCATGTTTCTGGAAAATTGGTCATGGTAGCCAAAACTTTTTTTGTAAAGAAAAATATTGTAAGGGTCGGCGTTTACAGATTGCTTCAAAACGCGCTCTTCTTCGGGCTTCATATCTAAAGTTACGAGGTCAGAAAATCCATCGTTGTTGTAATCTGCCATACAACTGCCCATAGAAAACTGGCTGGTTTGTGTCATCGCGGTTTCAATGGTTTCTCTAAAAGTACCATTTCGATTGTTGAGATACAAGTAATCGTTTTCGTGAAAATCATTAGCAACATAAATATCAGGATAGCCGTCATTGTTGACATCGCTAATGGCTAAACTTAATCCAAAACCTACACGACTGCTGTAAATTCCAGCTTCGGTGGTTACATCAACGAATTTCCCATTATCGTTGCGCATCAAGCGGTCTCCAGAAAGCGCATCTTTTTTGGTTCTAGTTTGATTTGCTGGCGCATAATTATCTGCTGAATGCACAGCATGGTTGAGTAAGTAAGTATCTAAATCGCCATCTAAATCAAAATCAAAAAATGCGCATGAGTACCAAATCCACTAAAATCTAAACCATAAGCTGCTGCTGATTCCGTAAAAGTAGTATTTCCATTATTGATATAAAGTTGGTTACGTCCAATTTTATTTTTATAGTTCCCTAATTGACAAACATAAATATCTAACCAACCATCGCCATTGATGTCAACCATAGTCACTCCATTCGACCATGCTTTTTCTGGTAGAATACCTGCTTCAAGAGAAATGTTTCTGAACTGAAAGTTACCTAAATTCAAATAAAGTTGATTTGCCCCTTCGTTAGCAGTAAAAAAAAGGTCAGGTAAGTCGTCGTTATTGAGGTCGCCAGCCGCCACGCCGCCACCGTTGTAGTAGTAAAGATATTGAATAATGTTAAATTCAGGGGTTTCTTCTAATTGATTAGCGAAGGTGATATTAGTTTTTTAGGTTCTAGCAAGTAAAATAGCGTATCGTCGGCTGTTTTTGGCTTTGATTGACAAGCCATTAAACTCCAAATGCAATATACTGCCAAGAAAATACGAATCATCATCTTTTTAATATTTTACAAGGGAAACTTCTCCTTGTAGTTGTTGTAGCTCACCATCCAAAAACTCAATTTCCGCTAGCCAAATGTAAGTGCCAGCTTCCACAGTTTGTCCTTGATATTGACCATTCCAGCCACAATTAGGGTCGTTGATTGTACCACCACTGTGTTGAAATACCCTATTTCCCCAGCGGTCAAAAACTTGAAAACGCATAATAGTGGCTATTTCAGAACTACTAACTAAGTAAAAAATATCGTTAGTAGCATCTCCATTTGGACTAAAGGTGTTGGCAGCGTAGATGGCTCTGACAGGTATCACTTGTACTTGCACACTGTCTTCTAAAATACAGCCTTCTTCCGTAGTAGCAGTTAAGTAGTAAGTATTATCCCAAATTGCTCTTATGGTAGGGGTAAAGCAGTTTTGACAACTCAAGTCAAAAGGCTGGAAGCTACTCCATTCAAAGCTAATAATATTTGCATTCGTTTGAGGCAGTAACTGAATAACCCTATTTTGTTGTGTGACGACGGTTTCGCCCAGTTCCAAAGTAGGTGGTTCAGGGAAAGCAGTGATTTGTATAGAATCCTGAACTGTGAAGCAATCTGAACTAGCAATTACGGCATAAGTACCTGTTTTGGTGACTTGCAAAGTAGCTTCACTAGAGCCATCGCTCCATTCATAAGTATTAGCAGGGAACGGCAAACTTAACATCGCAGTATCTTTACTGCAATTGAACTGCAAATAATCTGCTAATTTAAAATTATTGTCGTGCAAAATTTCTACTCGGTTGGCATCCGCTGGTTTGAAAGTGGCAGGATTATCTGACCAAATATCCGTTCCAAGTCCTAGTGGAAGCCCTAGCAACACAGCTTGAGTTTCAAAAATAGTTTGTTCATGCGTTCCTACTAGTCCCTTCAAGCGAATGGTATTTCTCCCTATCAAAATATCTAGATTATCAATATTAAAATAACTAGAGCCTTCTCCACTTACAATTTGACCGAAATTAAAAGTGTGTTCCACCACTTCCGTGATAGTAAATAGGTCAGGAAGACTGTCTTTAAAAGTAACCCCCGTTTTCCCGATACCACTATGGTTCAGGATGGTGTAGGTAATTTCAAATTCAGAACAAGGCGTAAGCACCGCAGGCTTCATGGTGCGTGTGAAAGTCATAGTTTGTGGACAAGAACAGCCATCAGCAAATTTACCTGTCGCATGAATTTGTTTGCCAATCACTTCGCCTTTTATTTTGTCAAAAGCGTAAAGCGCATTCTGTTCGTATCCATCTTCAGCACCATAACCAAATAAATTCCCTTGTTTATCAAAAAAAAAGAGCTTCTAAAAAAAGGAGTTACTGGTTTGTAATTATGATGAGTTATGACATTAGTACCAAGGTCAACCATTTGCTTATTTAGTTTATCATAACCAAGCATTAATCCGCGAATGGGATCTACGGCAATGTCTGTAATAGCAGTAGATAGATTAGAGATGACACTCGATACGCCCGCATAGTAATTTGGCGTGGTTAAGTTGATGTTATAAATTTCTTTATCTACTCCTGTCACTTTGTTCCTACCAATCACTGTTAGTCGCCGACCTTCGGGCATTATGTCTCCTGCCCAATACTCCAAATTGGTGTTCAAATTCTCTGGAACCCCTAAGTTCGTTACCTTGCCATTGACATCAATACGAAGCAATTCTTTCGTATCAAAATCAAGCGCGTACAAGTACAAATCCGCCACACTCAAACCAAGACAAGTATATTGCCGTTGCGGCTCGCTTAATAAGATCGTTTTAGACTGTACTTTGCCGTCTCTATCAAGCCAAAGATTGCGCAGCACGCTTTGGTTTCCTTCTTCCATCACTACAAAAAACGAGCCGTCGCACTGGAAGCGTTGCGTCCACACTGGAGAAGTGATAAAGAAAAAAAATAACCAAACAAGAAAGCGCATAGCAAATTTTTTATTTGATAAAACAGCATAAACCACTACAAGTTTACGGTTTTTTAGTTTGGTATTTAGCTTTTACTTGGTAAAAATACAATTAATTGACGTTTTGATGTATTTGTGCCATTAGCCGTTGGTCTTTGATATTCACCTATTTAAGGTGAAATACTGTTACCTGATGGTTTAGTGCATTTATGTTATAATCTTACAATATTCTTGTCAAAAGAATAAACTTACAAATAAACGACCAGTTGCGTAATATGAATTTGTAATCAACAGCTATTCTGGTTTGGGAAAATTAGTCGGTTCTTAAAACTCAATATCAAAAACTAAATTTTGCAAAATAAAAAGTCAAAAACGAGAATAGCTGTATAATTGAAGTAACATAAATTTAAGATTCTTCTTATTCCTTTCAACTTTCGCCCATTTGGAATCTTTCCACCTTTTTTTCAGTTTATAGCATGGAAATACTTTAGCGCGGTAAAAACAGTGATTAAGCTGCTTTTACTAACTACTAACATTAGCTGATTTGTTATGAGCTTGAAATCATCCTTTATTCAAAACCCTTACATTTCTTTACTTCGAACAGCTTGGAAGTATGCACATCACGAGCGAAAGCGATACCTTTTGGTATATGCAATGTTTGCGATGAGTAATATTTTTATTGCTTTAGAACCCATCCTTTGGGGCATTTTCATCAATCAGTTGCAACAAGAAGGTGCAGAAGTGTTGCGCTCTGCTTGGTGGTATGCTGCTGCTTTTATGTTGATTCGTCTTTTGGATTGGTCTTTTCACGGCAACGCGCGCGTGATGGAACGTTTGTTGGCATTTAATATGAGTCGAAATTTTTTAGAAGAAATTTACCAAAAAACAGTACATTTACCTGTAAAGTGGCATCAAGACAATCATAGCGGTGCCACGATTAGCAGAGTGAGAAAGGCTTATGAAGCGCTGAAAACGTTTTTTGAAGGTGGTTTTCGGTACATCCAAGCGATTGCTAATTTTATTTTTGCTTTTGCCGCTATTTTGTATTTTTCACCGCTTTTTGGGGGTATTGCTCTATTGATAGGCGTTGGTATTATTTATTTGATTACCTTATTTGACAAGCCTTTCGTAAAAGCCTTACACGAAACGAACGAACGCGAGCATAAGGTTTCTTCTAACCTTTTTGACAGTCTTTCTAATATCCTGACTGTTATTACCCTTCGCTTGGAGCGGCGCATGGAACAGGGTTTAATGGCAAAAGTAATGCAAATTTTTCCACCTTTCAAAACGCAAGTAGTCATCAACGAGTGGAAATGGTTTGTGGTAGATATGTTGGTGGGTTTAATTTATGTAGTCACTATTGTCGGATTTGTGTATCAAAATTACCAGCCTAGTGAATTATTTTTGATTGGAGGTTTAGTTACTTTGGCAGGATATCTTTGGAAATTTACGAGTGTATTTATTGATTTTGCTTGGCAATACACCGAGATTGTTCAGTACCATACGGACGTAAAAGCGGCACAAACCATTATTGATGCTTATGAGCAAATGCACCGCGAAGAAGACGAGGAAACCTTGCCACGCGATTGGCAGTCTATTCGTATTGAGAACATCAATTTTGTGCATGATGAGGCTTGGGCGTTAGAAGGCAAGCGATTACAAGGGCTGAAAAATCTATCTATTCAGATTACACGCGGCAAGCGGGTGGCATTGATTGGAGAAAGTGGAAGTGGTAAAAGCACCTTGTTGGCTTTGCTAAGAGGATTGTATCCTGCTGGTGAGGGTATTCAAGCTATTATAGACGAGCAACAAGTGTTCACACACTTGAAAGCGATTAACAGCCGCGTTACGCTTTTCCCACAAGAACCAGAAATTTTTGAGAACACGATTGAATACAACATTTCTATGGGATTGCCGCATGAACCAGAAGAAATGACAGCCGCTTTGGAAACTGCTCATTTTGCCGACGTAGTAGCGCAACTGCCTAATGGCTTGTTATCGAACATTCAAGAAAAGGGAGTGAATCTATCGGGTGGACAAAAACAACGATTGGCATTAGCGAGAGGCGTATTTGTAGCTAAGTTTAGCGATATAGTTTTACTGGACGAGCCTACAAGCAGCGTGGATCCAAAGACAGAACTGGAAATCTATGATAAAATGTTCGCACAATTTCACGACAAAGCAGTCGTCTCTGCTTTACATCGCTTACATCTGTTGCCTAAATTTGATTGTATCTATATTCTAAAGGATGGCGAGGTAGTAGAATCAGGTACTTTTGAGGAACTTCGTTGGAATAGTAGTGTGTTTCAAGAGCTTTGGAGACACCAAGAAGAAGTGACGAATACTCATTTGCAGTTGACATGACATGAAAACAAGTCGAGTGAACTATGTCAATAACAAAGCATCTGAGCGTACCATTTTGACGCTCAGATGCTTTGATAATTTACAAATATTAGATTTACAGATTTAAGATTTTCCCCTTACGTGATTTATCACCGCTTGAAAAGTATCAGGATGATTCATCGCTAAGTCTGCAAGCACTTTTCTGTTCAAATCTATTTGAGATTCTTTCAAGGCGTGAATCAATCTGGAGTAGCTGAAGCCATACAAGCGAGCAGAAGCGTTGATTCTAGCAATCCACAATCTTCTGAAGGCGCGTTTCTTGTTTCTGCGGTCGCGGAAAGCATAAACCATACCTTTTTCCAAGGCATTTTTGGCTACCGTATAAACCTTACTTCTTGCACCAAAGTATCCTCTAGCGGCTTTCAAAATCTTTTTGCGTCGCTTTCTTGACGCTACGTGATTGACGGAACGAGGCATATTAATAGTTTTAGTTCAACATAGAGACCTACTTAGAAGTGGTGCTTTTTACCTATGTTCTCGTTAAAAAATACAAACATTTACTTTACAGCAAGCAATCTTTTGATTCTTGACTCCTCTGCTTCGCAAACTACAGTCGAACCCAGAAGATTCGTCTTGCGTCGCTTTGACTTTTTTCGCATTAAGTGCGAAGTGTTAGCGTGAAACCTTTTCACTTTCCCTGATCCAGTAACTTTAAATCGCTTTTTCGCACTGGAATGCGTCTTCATCTTAGGCATAATTACTAATTTTTAGAACGGACGGCAAAGATAACTAAGTTGTAGGTAAAAGCAAGACTAACCCCGATTATTTTTTATTTCAGCAAGTAATGACTTAATTATTTTTAGATTATAGCGAGATTGTTCAGTGCGACGAATGAAAAAGATTCACAAGATGAGTAGATTGTACTTTCGTCTCAAAGCAGAACGCCTGTACCCAAAACTTGAATAATCGAAAAGTTTATTAAAATACCTATCTTTCGCCCGAATAAAATACAGGCAGTTGAAACAGCAAATAATTTGCTTCGCAGGTTATACTCAAAAAACTTATTTTTACAGCAATTTAAACAATAACAAACCAACTCAAGCATGAAAATAGCGGTATTTCCTGGTTCTTTCGACCCTATTACCGTAGGACACGTGGACATTATAAAAAGAGCTTTACCGCTATTTGACGAGGTGGTCGTAGCGATTGGCGTAAACTCGCAAAAAAAATATTTATTTTCTTTTGGAGCAACGTTTAGAGTGGATCGCTGCGGTATTTGCGGAGGAAGAACGAGTGAGGGTAGATAGCTTTAAACGTCTAACTGCCCACTATTGTAAGAGTATTGGAGCAAGATACTTGATTCGAGGGTTGCGGAATGCCTCGGATTTTGATTACGAAAAAACCATTTCACAGATTAATCAGATTGTGGGAGATGGTATCGAGACTTTATTTTTAATTGCTCAGCCCAGTTTTTCGCACGTTAGTTCGACCATTGTGCGCGAAATTATCAAAGGCGGCGCAGATACCACTGCTTTTTTACCCAGCGAAGTCAAAATTAGAGACTTGGATTTTGACCGTTTTGAGTTGGGGTAATCGGTTTTTAGCTATCGTGTCAAGGGTTTACTGTACAGCTTTTGTTTTCCTCGAACCTTGCAAAACAATAATAATGGTGGGATTTAAGTTCATAATAAAAATAGGTTGGCACTGGAAGTTGTGGCTATTGCTGCTATGCAGCAGTTTTATGAATATGCAAATTTCAGCACAAGACACTCTAAATCTGGTGTTTAGGCAGTTGGGTAGAGAAGATGTGTTGATTGCCAACGAAAACACTACCCAGCAGGTGGCTTCTGGCAGTCGTTCTTTAAAAGATATTAAAGATGTGCCATTCACAATTTATGTGGTAAGTAAAGAGGAAATTCAAAAATATGGTTTTGTTACCCTAGCAGATGTGCTTAAATCAATGCCTGGTATTATGGTAGCACAGCCGAGTTCTGGCAGTTTAGGAGAAGCATTTTTGATGCGTGGACTATTGGGGAATGTTTATGCCAAAATTTTAATCAACGATTTGCCTGTCAAACCGAGTGCAGTAGAGGGGATGCCTATTGGTGCGCAGTTGCCCATACAGCAAGCAGAACGCATAGAAGTTACATTTGGTCCAACTATCGGAATTTATGGTGGCGATGCAGCAGCGGGTGTCATCAACATCATCACTACTCAAACGGAAAGACCGTTTTACGTGCAAGCAGATGTGGGACTTGGTAGCCAAGGATATAGCAATCTAAGCGTCCTGCTGGCGGGAAAGGTAGGTAGAGACAAAGAGGTGGTAAAGTTTAGTATATTCGGGAGTTACACCGATTTTGAAGATAGAAGAGTAGTGTACGACAAGGATAATTTATACAATCCAAGTAACTATATTTCAGATAGTTCTACTTTTTTCAGGTTAAATAATTATCGCGGAACGATAGAAAACCCTGCCTTCAAAGACCTCCCTCATCAGAGCAAATTGATTGGCGCGCAACTCAATTATAAGGCATTTCGATTTTATTTTGAGCAATTGGAGCGGCAAGATCATAGCGCGATTGGGTTGAATCCAGTAACGGTGTCTTACGCAAATCCTTCTACCTATACTGGAGAAAGTATTACACGCCTAAACGCTGGATTTGTTCAAGAACGAGAAAAATGGGTATTCCGGTTGGATGCGACAGGCATTTTGTATCAACTTGATCCTGGTAGTTCTACATTACTGGTTCAGAATAATTTGTATAATGGAGTACGCAGTTTGATAGATAGTAGTACCAGCAATTTCGACACGCTACGAATTAGGGAAAATGAAGCCACCATCTATCAACAATTACTTTCTAATCAACGCTTTAGCTATGCTGCATCCAATGATGTTTGGATAGAACCTTTGCTAACTATGGCTGCTACAAATTGGTTAGAATTTTCTTTAGGCGGAAGTTTTCAATTTTCTAATAATCAACCTTTTATAAATTATTTGCCAGTTCCTTTTGAATCAGATAATATTCAAAACCAAAGGGAACAGCAATTGGGTTTTCAAAATATAGCTTATCAACCTGATAAAGAGCAGTTTAATAATATTGCGTTTTATTTTCAGCAATACCTCAATTTTGATAAATTTGATGTACTAGGTGCAGTGAGGTATGATTATCACAGCAAGTACCAAGGTATTTGGAGTGGACATTTAGCTGGGAATTACAAGTTGGGGGAGACTTTAAGTGCCCGCGTTTCTTATGGTACAGCTTTCCAAGTGCCAAATACCTTTTGGGAAGCATCTTCCTTAGGCTTGACGTTTTTGGGAGATTCGCTTACTGTTGAGAGTGCCTACTCGTTTGGGCATCCAGCCTTAGAGTACCTTCGCAATAGGTCTTTTGAAGTAGGCTTGCGGTGGGGCAGCAAAGATAATTTTGAAACTGATATTGTCTATTTTAGGTCAAATACCCAAAATTTAATTGCCCAGCGCCAATATTTATCTAGCGAATCACCAGTTGTGCTGATAGATGCTTATGAAAATTGATCCGAACGCTTCTATAACCATGCGTGGGTTTCAAGCAAGACTAAAAGTTGAAATTACACAGTTCGCAAGTGGCTACCTGAATTTACAACGTGTAGAAGGGGAAGAAATACTACCCTTTGGTGGTGGGCAACTCAATCAAGTGCGGGAGCAGCCCAAGTGGACTTGGCAAGCGCGATTAGTGACAAAACTAAGTCGAAAGTTATTTTTGCAATCTGTCATTACGACTTCTCAAGCCTGGCTAGGCAGAAACCTTACGGATGCTTCCTTGTTAGAAGATGAAGAATTGAAAGAACGATTTGTTATTCCTAAATACACGACCCTAGATTTAATGCTACGCTATCAATTGAGCGAGGAATTTCAAGGATTTGTTAGAGGATTTAACGTGCTGAATAAGCGTTATGGCGGCATACAAGTTGGGCGAAGCGAGGAAAATCTAATATTCAATCCTCAATCTCAATTTACGTTTAGTTTAGGGTTAAATTACAGAATGAAATAATTTGAGATGTGAGTTATAATACTTAGGATTGGAGTTAATTATTTGATAATTAGTGGGTAGTGAAGCTTTACTCATCAATTCAGATAGCCAAACACTAAAGACCAAACACCAAACACTAAGCACCAAAAACCAAAGACCAAACACCAAAGACCAAACACCAAAACCAAAGACTAAGCACCAAAGACTAAGCACCAAAGACTAAAGACTAAACACCAAAGACTAAGCACCAAAAACCAAACTACTAAACAACGATACATGAGAAATTTTTTATTTATCATACTGCTCCTTTTTGTGTTACAAAGTATGGGGCAAGCACCTTCTCCAAAAGAACTTGCCATAGAACAGTCGTTGCAGGTCGCTGCGAGCCACCTTGTGTTGGACTCTACTATTTTGCTTGCCCAAGCTACACTTGCAGAAAGCACAAGCAATAACTACACCGAAGGAGTAGCTAAATCGCTGCAATTGCTTGCACAAACGGAATTAAAGAAAGGTAATTTTGCAAACGCGCTAACCAATTACCTGAAGTTACTACCCGTTTTGAAAAAAACGGCGGATAGATTTGAAATCATTCAAACTTATATTGCTATTGGTGATATCCATTTTCTTGAAAACCTATTCGAGCAAGCACTAGGCTATTACACACAAGCAGATAGTTTGCTAACAGCTACTGACCAAGAACAAAAGTTGGTGATTTTAAATAAAATGGCAAACGCCTACTACAAATCCAATCAACCCAACAAAGCATTAGAAAAACTTGATGTGCTTTACGACCATTACTCCAAGCGCAACGAATTGGCGCAAACCGTTACGGTGCTAGAAAAAAGAGTGGATAATTATTTGCTACAAGAAAACTATGAAGCAGCACTCCGTGATAATCAATGGATTATTGGATTACTCAAACAAAGAGACCATCGCAAAGAAATTGCTATTGCTTACAACAATCTAGCTTACACTTACATCAAATTAAAGAACTACCAAGAGCTATTAATAATTTTGATATTGCTCGAAACATCAACAGCGATTCAGATACCGTTGAAGAGGCTAATTTACTGATTAATAAAGCAATTTGTTTTAACAATATGGGAGAGATGGAAAGTGCCTTGGCAACCTTAAAAGAAGCAGAATCCATTTTACCCAAAAATCAATACGAAAAACTGGGCTTCATCAACCAGTTAATTTCTACCATCTATTTTAAAAACAAAGATTACTACAATGCTTTGCAATACATTGAGTTAGCTATTAGTCTATCTGAAAAGGCAAAAGCTGCTACTCAACTTAGCGACGCTTATCGGCAAGCTGGGGAAATTTATGAAAAAATGTATGTTTATGAAAAAGCACTGGCGTTTTACGATAAACATTTAGTGATTAGAGATTCTTTGCGCGTCTTGGAACGGTTACGGCAGCAAGAATTTCTACAACAACAGATGCTATTAGAAAAAGCCGAGAAAGAAAGTCGAATATCCCAAATTAATGCCGAGCTGAAAGACCTTGCCTTGCAACAATCAGAGTTAGAGCGACAACGCGCTGCCCTAGAGGTCGTGAATTTGACGTTGGCGAATAAAGAAAAAGAAAATGAAGTAGAACTTCTCAAGCGAGGCGAGCAAATCAAAGATGCTGCCATTCGCGCACAAATATTGGAAAATGAAAAAAGAAAGCAAGAACTACTATTAGCCAAAAAAGCCCTCGAGGTGGAGCAACGCGACAACGAATTTGCTGACTTGCAGCAAAAGGCAGAGATACAACGTATGAAAATCGCACAAATCACTAATGAAGAAAATATCCGACAAAAAGAAATCGAATCCCTCACTAAAGAACGCGAAATCAGTAACTTGCGCATCATTACCCAAAAACGTTCCAATCAATTAGCGTATGGTATTGGGCTGGCATTACTTATCATTTCGTTACTCGGCATCATCGGCTACTGGACGACACGCCGAACCAACAAAAAATTAGCTCAACAAAACATAGAAATTGAGCGACAACGCGCCATCGTGGAATTTGAGCGACAGCAATCCGAACAGCTCCTTCTTAATATTCTTCCAGAACCCACTGCCATCGAACTCAAAACTAAAGGCTATGCCACCCCTAAGAAATACGATTTAGCTACTGTATTATTCACGGATTTCAACGGATTCACCACTATTTCTGAACAACTCTCACCAGAAGAACTAGTAGAGGAACTCAACGAATGCTTCATTGCTTTCGATGAAATCATTGAACGATACGGATTAGAAAAAATAAAAACGATTGGAGATGCTTACATGTGCGTAGGAGGCGTACCCATATCAAACCCAACCAACCCTGTGGATGCAATAAAAGCAGCTTTAGACATGCACCAATTTATCGCGCAAGTGAAGCAAGAGAAACTGAAACTTGGCAAACCATATTGGCAAATGCGGGTGGGTATTCACACTGGAGAATTAGTGGCGGGCGTAGTGGGGAAAAAGAAATTCGTTTATGATATATGGGGCGATACCGTGAATGTAGCCAGCCGCATGGAGACCAATGCTCTTGAAGGCACTATCAATATATCAAAAACTACTTATGAACTGGTCAAAAATCATTTCCATTGTACCCATCGCGGCGCAATTGATGTAAAAAACAAAGGCAAAGTAGAAATGTATATCGTAGAACGATTGAGTGAGTAATTGGTGATAGCGTGATGAACGATTTTTTCGTGGACTATTCCTGTATTAAAGTTTTCAATCCCCAAAATATATCTTTCCTACTCACTCCATCACCAATTAGCCTGTAATTATCCTACTTTAAAAGGTACTGCTACGTTGCCCCACTGCAACACCAACGCACCATTTTCAACCACGAAAGCCATTTGCTCCACAGTTGCTCCCAAAGTTGTTGGCTTTACCGTCAAACGAAGGACATCTTTAGCCACATCGTAGTTGTATTGCCCCCACTGGTCATTCACGGTGTTGAAAATAATTGTCCATTGGTCAGCAGTTGGAATAGTGAATAAACCATATTTCCCTGCTTTCAGAGTCTTTCCTTCTACCATTACATTTTAGAAACTCAATAGAAGTTGCTTCATTTGCGCCAGTTCTCCAAACTTCTCCAAAAGGTGCTACCTCTTTACCAATAGTACGACCTTTCAAAGATGGACTTCCGTAATTGATCACCACCTTCAAGTCGCCCATTGTAGCAGTCATTTGTTTGCGTGGACTAGGCAAATCAGCTTGTAACACTTCTGTTGTAAATCCTTCACCAGAAGGAACAGTTGATTCTGTTGTTGCTTCTGTTTCCGTCGCTGCCTCCGTAGAAGTTTTCAGTTTTCAGATGTACCAGTCTGCTTACAACCAAAAAGCAAAAGTCAATAACCCAAGAGCAAAAAGCAAAATTATGTTTTTGAACATCATAATAACTAATTTTAAGTTTAAATCGATTAAGAAAACG
>JAAUTG010000065.1 GCA_012031785.1 Saprospiraceae bacterium
AACACGCCTAATTTCAACCAAACGGTCAAAATAGGGATTCCCGATCCTTATCCGAATCCCAATGGTTCTTAGAATTTGAAGGTGGACTTAACAATGTCAGGATTTGGAATACCGCCTACACCAGCATTAATCCCAATAGAGTAGTCGCTGGAACGGAAAGCGATTTGGTGATGTCTTTTGATTTTGAAGAAGGGCAGCCTGGGCAAAACAATACAGGAATTACTTTTGTAAGGGATCAAAGCAGCAACAATTTTCAAGGGCAGTTAAATGGTTTTGCTCGTACAGGCACGAGTTCTAACTTCAATGCAACATTTTTGAATCATCAAAAAATAGCGGAAGTAGATGGAAAAACGCTGGAGTACCTGGATGAGCAAAATATCGTTTCCAACGCAAATTATCAATATTACATCACTGCGGTAAAAACCTGTAACGCCAACACCGATGAGTCGTTACCTTCAAACGCGCTATCTGGTTTTAGTCCGACTAATCCGCTTCCTCCAACGGATATTAGCGCAATAGTGAATAGAGAGAGTAATACGATTACTTTGGATTGGAAGGACAATGCTTTTGATGAAACGGGCTACGAAATTCGTCGCCGCTTCGGAGATGCTTCAAGTATTTTCACAGGGCAGCCCAACGATACGATATATGTTGACAACGCTGTCATTTCTTGTAGAGGCTACGAGTACGACGTGTTTGCCAAAAATGTATGTGGCGTTTCTAATCAATCTGCGCAGATTAGTGCTAGATTAGAACCAAATTTGAGCGCAGTACTTTCGGCAGCCCAGTTCAAAGGCTCAAAAGGTAACTTCATGAACCGTGTTGAACTTTCTTGGACGGCTCAAAGCGACGTACCAATTGACCGCTACCGCGTCTATCGAAAAGTGTTAGGCACAACCGATTCTGTTCAAATAGACGTTGTTTCTGGTAACACCAATCTATATCGAGACCAAACCGCAGATGCTGGTGTGCTTTACGACTACACCATAGTCGGGGAATTGGATTGCGACGGCGATGTGTTGAGGAGCAATGTCGTTTCTACGGTTGGGTATCGTTCCGCCACTGCTTTGGTGAGTGGGCAAATAACTTACACGGGCGGCAATGCTGTGGAAGGGGTGAAAGTATTGGTGTCGCCGGCTGATGGTACACAGGTTGGAAAGAGCTTGAATTTGGATGGCGTGGATGACAAAGTAACGTTTGATTCCATTAGTTGGATGAATCAGTCTTTCACCATTGAGTTTTGGGCAAAACGTGGCAACGCCAATGCCGCTACCATGTTTGCGCACGGCAGCAATACCATTGCAACTAATCAAAACCTGAACATTGGCTTCAATGCGGCAGGGAACTTTGTATTTGGTTTTGGCAATAACGATTTAACGACTACCCAAACTTATAACAGCACCGATTGGCAGCACTGGACTTGTGTTTACGATGCGACGGCTAACAAGCGATACATTTATCACAATGACTCCCTAGCAATATCCGATACGCCATCGGCAGCTTATGCAGGTAGAGGCAAGTATCAACTGGGCGCAACGCTTCAAAATACGGACTTTTTTAATGGACAACTGGACGAAATGCGTATTTGGAACAGCGCAAGAGACAGTGCCAACGTCGTTCGAGATTACAACCGCATTTTGAATGGCAACGAAACGGGTACTTTTGCCTCTTATAGCTTTGACGAAGGCATTGGTTATGGCGTTTACGACCGTTCAAAAACAGGAGCAATATTCAATCAGCGACATGGTGCGACTATGGGGGTTATGAATTTGAATGCCGCTTGGTCCGCATTAATTCCTACGCCCGATCAATTAGGTTTGTATGGCTTAACAGATGCTAATGGAAATTACATTATCGCGTCCATTCCGTACACTGGTGTTGGTCAAACCTTCAAAGTAGTGCCACAACTGGGGACACACCAATTTGAACCGAGCCAAAGAAACCTATTCATCGGAGAAAGATCGGACATTTTTAATGGAACAAACTTTTTTGATATTTCCTCCTTCCCAGTAACGGGAACGGTGTTCTACAAAGGAACAAGTTGCCCTGCTGATCAGATTGAAATTCAAGTAGATGGCGTAACTGCAACGCTAAACGGTAACAAAGTGATGACCAGTTCTGATGGTACCTTCACGGTGGATGTACCGATTGGGCGGCACCGCATTTCGCTTTTCAAGCAAGGACACCAATTTGAAGTAGGGCAATTCCCTACCAACGGCAGTTTGTTTGATTTCCAAGAACCCATTTCTGGCTTGGAATTCATTGATTCTACCAAGCTAAAAGTGATTGGTCGCGTAGTGGGTGGCACTAGAGAAGGCGACAAAGTGCCTGGGCTTGGACGTTCCACCAACAACATCGGTAGGGCAAGAGTCGTCTATGAAGCCCTCGTGGGCAATGGCTGCCACCGAGATACTGTCTTTACCAATTCCTTAACTGGAGAATACGTTACCCAACTTTATCCTTTGAAATATGTGGTAAAAGATGTGCGCGTAACCAATCCATTGCAGAACATTTCTACTTCTGATTTCTTTGACGCATTGCCACAAATTGATTTGGTGAATATCGGTACAGAATTGACGGCAAAAGACAGCGTATTTACGGCAGGCACAAGAAATCTTGAGCGCATAGATTCTGTAAAATACAACTATCGTCAGGATTTTGTCTATCGCAAAACGGCAGAGTTGGAAGTGTTGAGTACAGATAAAATAAATCCATTTGTTGGGGATTCGGAATTTATTTTTAATAATGATACCCTCAATTTGACACTAGCCAACATGCCATATCCTGTATTCGCAAGAGCAAAACAGTATCAAGCATATATCAACGCTTTTGAAAAGTACGAAAATTTGGATGGCAGTACGCCAAAAATAGACAAAGTGCCTGTAACAGATGGTAAATTAATCATCAACAATCAAATTGCTGTTGAAGAAGCAGAGCGCATTGAAATCAATCTGACAGATGGAGATACCGTCTATACATTCATTACAGGCAGACCACAAATCGTTACAAATAACAACCGACCTGAGTTCAGTTATACGCAGACACTTGATATAACATTAGAACGTCCTGGACAAGCTGAAGATGTTAAATGGGAACCCAACAGTGGCATAGCGTTGGAGGATCGCGTGTTCAGGGCTTATGTTATCGGTTTCAACGATGTAGTGGGTAGTAACTTTGTAAGTAATGGACCAGAGGTGGTTCGATTTGTATTGCGAGACCCTCCAGGCGACAATAGTACTGCCACTTTTACAAAAGAAACAGAAATATCTTGGACGGAAAGTCTTTCGGCAGGGTTTGCACAATCTTTTCAATTCAATACCAAAGTAGGGGCAGGCGTTGATGCACAAATTGGAGTTGGTACTTCAACTAATGTAAAAGCAACTGCTACCACTACTACAAATGTGCAGATTTGACTATAGTATAACAGGAAAAGGAGAATTAGGACAAACTTGGACATCTTCAGAGGCTTACTCCACCAATGATGCGGAAGAAGCGGTAGGGGTTAGAAGTGATTTATATGTCGGAGAAACCTATAATATTATTTTTGGTGTGACGGATAACTTAGAGTTCGTTCCTAATGAAGTCTGTAACACCACTGCTTTAGCGTGTTTGGAAATACATCCTTCCTTGCCTTATAAAATCGCACCTAGAACGGGTTTCACCATATCCCCATCCAAAGACAAGACGACTTTTATTTACGACCAGAATTATATTTTGTTCTATTTGATACCGAATTTAAAGCGATTGCGCAATAATTTGTTTATCAACCAGCCTGCAAAGTACGTTTCAAAATTACAGTCTGACAATGATAATTATGGTAAAAATAACGACGATCCAGTGTGGGGGATGGCGGTGTCAGATGAGACCGATACGGCTAAGAAAAAGATTTTAGATAGTCTGAAAACACAGTATGGTAGTTTGAGCAAGATACCTGAAGTACAGCTTGCTAAAACTTACAAAAATAATCCATACGAAACGGAGCGGCGAGATAGTACAGGGATGAGTTACACCTGGATACCTTCTGCAACTGATATTAGTGCCAGCACAAATAAGCCAATTTATGGTATTGGGACGGATTCTGTTCGATACTACAACCAAGCCATTCGATTGTGGGAGGAAGCCATCAGAGATAACGAAAAAGACAAAATAACAGCAATCAATGCTGCCTCGCAGTATCGAACTCGTAATATCTCTTTGAATGGTGGTACATCATTCTCCAACGAAGAATCTTACACCAGTAGTGGCTCCGTTGGTTTAGCAATTGAATTTAGTGTGGCACAAAATTTTAAAACCGCATTCGAATCAAAAGTAGCAGGTTCAGAAGCAACAGCAGAGATAGAACAGTCCAATACTTTCAATCTGGAAGTGGAAGTAAATAGATCATCCGCTACTACAACAACTTGGGCTTACGAAATCAAAGATGACGACCAAGGCGATTTCCATAATATAGAAGTTTACCAAAGCCCTGCTGGTTGGGGACCAATTTTCCGAAATATCGCTGGGCAAACGTCTTGTCCGCACGAAGAAGGGCAGAAAACGTTGTTTCATCAGCCAGGCGCAGAACTAAGTGTTAGAACCTTGCAACGCGATAAAATTGGAATAGACATCTTCCCTCAAATCGTGCAAAACGTGCCAGAAGGGGAATCCGCAGTATTTAACATTCAATTACAGAACACTTCTGAAACGAATGATGCTAGAGAGTATGCTATTCGGGTGGATCCAAACAGCAATCCAGATGGTTTGGGCGTAAGTATGGACGGCGAGACCATCACAGTAGAAAATACCTTTGCGCTGACGGGCGGAAGTGTACTATCGAAACTAATCACCGTAGATCGAGGTCCAGAAAAGTACGAATACAAAGACATCCGCTTGCTTGTTTACGCGCCTTGCCAATACCAAGCAGGAACTGCTGATGAAATTGACATCGTGGATACCGTTACGTTCTCTGTCAGTTTCTTGCCAGAATGTACGAACATCCGCTTGAAAGAACCCACCGACCTTTGGGTGCTCAATACTTTCAACAAGGATACCTTACCGATTACGATTGATAATTATGACATCAACAAGAGTGGCTTTGAGTCCATTAGCTTGCAGTATCGTCCATCTTCGGAAGCAACATGGAGAGAACTGAACAAGTGGTGGCATCCAACGACTAAAGCTAATGAGGCGGGCGATAAAATTCCATTGAACAGCAGCTTTATTCGCTACTTCTGGGATATGAGCAGCAACGTGGATGGTCCTTACCAGTTGCGTGTAGTAAGTGGTTGCGCATTAGCCAATAAAGAAACGGAATTCAAAAAAGGAACTGCCGACCGCATCAATCCAGCGCCGTTTGGTACACCAAGTCCAGGTGATGGTATATGCGATCCGGGCGAAGATTTGAAGATTCGCTTCAACGAAATGGTGGACATCGGTAGCTTGACGGCACTGAACTTCGACATCAGAGGCGTATTGAATGGCACGCCACTGCGCAACTCCGAAAGTGTCGCTTTCGATGGCAACAATGATTATATGGAAATTCCTGCTTTCGACTTGACTAGACGCTCTTTTGCCGTAGAGTTCTGGGCGAAATTGAACGCCATAGGCGCAGGGACAGTATTCTCACAAGGGAACTCGGCAAGTGAAGGTTTGTTCGTCGGTTTTAACGCCAGCAGTCAATTCCAGTTTAGTTTTGCAGGACAAACACTGACCAGTACAGACGCGATACCAACGGGCGAATGGAAGCACTTTGTCGCTAGTTTTGATGTCGCTTCGACTACTGCTAAGTTGTTCATTGACGGCGTTGAAAAGCGCGTGTCCAATGGCTTCACTACACCTTACGTCAGCACTGGCAACATTCGTGTAGGGCAAACCATAGCCGATGGCAGCAAGCCATTCAACGGAAATGTACATGAACTTCGCTTGTGGAGTACCAGCAGAAGTACGATAGAGATTGTACCCAACTTTAATATCTCATTAAGTCCAACAACGGCAGGTTTGATGGGCTACTGGCAGATGAACGAAGGCGTTGGTACTTTAGCAGAAGATAGAGTCAGAAAACGCAACGGCGTACTCAATGGCGCAACTTGGGCAATCGCCCCTATCGGACGAGCCTTTAGGTTCAATGGCACCAGCGACTACTTGGAGTTGAGCAACGCAGGCTTAATCAGCTTCACCGAGGAAACCGACATGACTATTGAAATGTGGTTCAAAGGAACATCGGCTGGAACACTTTTCTCCAACGGAAAAGGCGATGGCACGGACAACACCACGTCATGGACATTCGGTTTGAATGCCAGTGGAAAAATCGTGGTTAGCAACAACGGTATCACTTTTGAAAGCAACACCAGTGGCTATTTGGATGATAATTGGCATCACCTTGCCGTGGTGTTAAAACGCAATTCTGCCATCAATTTATATGTGGATGGACAACTGCAAAAAACAGGCAGCAGCAATGGCTGGAAAGGATTTGCAGGCTCTAAACTTTGGATTGGCGGGAGAGGCTGGTTCAATGGAAGCGTTGAAACAAGAGACCAATATTTTGCGGGTAACTTGGATGACATCCGAATTTGGAACTTGGCAAGACGACCAGAACAAATCGGGCGCGATTGGGTCAATCGTTTATCTGGCGACGAATTGGGATTAATTGCTTACTATCCGTTTGAAGCATACCGCTTGGATGCAGGTGTTCCTGTCTTGGACGCTTCCCTCGCTGATCAATCCATGAACAGCTACGACTTGACGCGAGGTGGCAGCACGAGCTTGAACTTTGTGCAACCAACGCCGCCTATCAAATTGCAGCGACCAATCGAGAAAGTCAACTTCAACTATATCGTCAACGACGACGAAATCATCCTAACGCCAACCGATCCGAGCAGCCGATTGGAACACTCGACGTTGGACATCACAGTGAGGGGCGTGAAAGACGTTCATGGCAACTTAATGCAGTCGCCAGCCACTTGGATTGCGTTCATGAACAAGAACCAAATCAACTGGGATAGAAGTAATATCGAATTGGTAAAAGCATTTGGACAAACGGGTGCATTTGAAGCCACCATTGTAAACAGTGGCGGTAGCCAAGAAGAATTCCAAATTTTGAACTTACCATCTTGGTTAACAGCAACACCAACTAGCGGAACGATTGCGCCGAATAGCCAACTGACCATCAAATTTGCTATTGCTGATGCCGTCAATATCGGTAAATACGAGCAAGATTTGTTCTTGAGTACAGATTTTGGCTTCAACGAGCGTTTGACGTTGGATTTGAAAGTGAAAGCAACACCACCAACTTGGGCGGTGAACACGACACAATTCCAGCATACGATGAGTTACGTTGGGCAGTTGGTCATTGAGAATATAGTTTCGACCGATACAGAAGACCAACTTGCTGTTTTCGTGAACAACCAATTGCGTGGCGTGGCTAATGTCGTTTTGGATGCCGTTTCTAGTAAATACTTAGTCTTCTTGGACGTTTACAGCAACGAAGTGGCGGGCGAGGAGCTTGAATTTAGAATTTGGGATGCCAGCGAAGGAAAAGTTAGAGTGCCAGTCAATCCGACGGATCAGATGTTCGTTCTACACGAGTTCACGGGAACACGCACGAATCCGCAGATTTTCTCTGCCAGCAATAGCGTGGAACAAGCCTATTCGCTCAATAGCGGTTGGAATTGGATTTCGTTCCCATTGTCTTCCAGCGTTTTGATGGATGTGAACGAAACGTTGGATGGCTTGACCCCAGTAGAAAATGACCGTATTCTAAGTCAACAATATTTCGATACTTACACCAGCGCAGGCGGTTGGGTAGGTTCGTTGAGCAGCACGGGCAATGGTTTCAACAGGAAAGAACTCTATAAGGTCTATCTGACAAATCCGGGCACCTTCACTTACAACGGTACATTTGATGCACCATCCAACGATCCAATCACCATTGGAGCGGGTTGGAACTGGATTGGTTTCATCAGTCAGAAGAACATGGAAATCAACACGGCTTTGGCAACGCTTTCCCCTTCCAATGGGGATGTCATCAAAGGACAGCGCACCTTCGCCGTGTATGAAAGTGGCTTAGGTTGGGGCGGTAGCTTGACTTACTTAGAACCTACACAAGGGTATATGTTGCGCATGGCGAATACAGGGACATTGATTTATCCAACGGTGAGCAACTTGACTGAACCTAACGAGACCTTAGTAAAATCAAGCAACAGGCTCAAAGTATTGGAAGCGCAGATGGAATTGACCCCTGCGGATTTCCAAGAAAATATGTCCATCGTAGGCACTATTGCCGAGTGTACTCCATACCGTATTCAAGAAAATAGCTACTTGGCTGCCTTTGTTGGGAACGATTGTAGAGGAATCGCACCGCTTCAACGCTCAGGCAAATCGTGGCGAGTTTACTTGACGATACATGGCAACAAGGACGAGCAAATTTCTTTCCGATTGCTGGAGGGCGATAAATCCAAAACGGTGCAAATTAAGCAGGAAGTTACCTTCGATGCTGCGCAGTTGTTGGGAATGCCTTCTGAACCATACTCGTTTGAGTTAAACTTGGCTTGCGACTACAAGGTAGCTGCTGAAGCCGTACCGTCAAAAAATATCCGCGATATTGCTGTGTATCCAAATCCATTCGACGATAGAATCATGGTGGAAATGAATTTGGAGCAAGCGGAATGGGTTACAGTTAAACTGCAAGATGTGAATGGCAGAACTATCAGTATTCTGCACAATGGAAACTTAGATGCAGGGGCGCAGCAAATGGCTTGGAAAGCAAATGACGCAGCACCTTTGCCTGCTGGAATTTACTTCCTAAGCATTCAATCGGATTCGATGCACCATGTTAAAAAAATTGGTGAAATAGAATTAAAAAAGTGAAATTTAGGCTTAAGTATTGGCAAACCAATTTTTGAATTGGGTTTGCCAATGCCATTTTGCAATCACATGCTCACAATTTACTGTTATGAAACTCAAAGCATATTTTTTAATTGGCTTTGCGATGGTGCTTCAAGCCGTTCAAGGTCAAGCACCCACTTGGGAAGTACAAAAAGGAATTTACCGCTACTCCACTTCGCTCATCTGTGCTGCCTTCGATGAATGTATAGAAACAGCGAACATCAATGACGTGATTGGCGTATTCGACGCGGATGACGTTTGCAGGGGGAAGGCTGATTTTCTTTCCTTTTCTGCGGGCTATCGAGCTTTTTTGACCATATATGGAAACTCCACTAGCGAGGATTTGTACTTTAGAATATACAAAGCAGATGTCAATACCATTTACTACGCCTACGTCAGCAAAGTAGATTTTTTGGCGGAAGCCATACAGGGGTCTATCCCTTCACCAATACAAGTCAAATACGATTCTTCTATTGATGTGGACGCCGGGGAAGATCAAACGGTTTACAACCAAACCACCACAAAACTAGCTGCTACTGGCAATACAGGAAATAACGGCTCGTGGAGCATTTTATATGGAGAAGGAGGGAGCTTCGCGGACAAAAATAGTCCTGTTTCTACCTTTTCAGGAAAATACGGCGAAACTTACTTCCTCGTTTGGTCAGTAAATGACCCAAACTGTATGGATGAAATGGATCACCTGCTGGTTAAATTTATCAATAACCCACTTGTGCCCGTCGAACTTCTATTTTTCAAGGGAAGCGCGCAAACGCAAGGAATCGAGTTAGAATGGTCAACTGCCTCAGAATCTGTGAATAGCGGCTTTGAAATTCAGCGCAGCCAAGACGCAAAAACGTGGAAAAACATAGGTTTTGTTCAAGGTAATGGCACAAGCGTCAATCGCCATGATTATTCTTTTTTGGATGAATTGCCCTTGTCAGGCGATAATTATTACCGCCTCAAGCAAATAGATTTTGATGGTACTTTTGAATACAGCCTAATTGTGTATATCGAATGGGAAGAAGCTCAAAAGTCCGTTCAGGTTTATCCGAATCCAACGACGGATAACTTGTACTACGACTTAGCAGATGGTAGCACCATTACAACGGTACAGCTTGTGGATATATTTGGCAAGGTTTTGATTTACAGCAATTTACCACAACGCTACATTAGCTTGGCAGGTTTGCCAACTGGCATTTACACCTTAATCATCGAAACCGACAAAGGCAGGCAAGTAAATAGCGTAATTAAAATAGATTGATGGTTGTTAACTTGACAGATTCGACGACTAGTCTTCTCTACCTATTTCAAGAGCAAGTAGCATGTTTAATTGATATTTACTGCAAGCTTCGAAGATTCTAACTTTAGCGGATTTTAACCTTTTTTGTAAAACTACAGGGCACTTATTTTATTATGTTAATAATTATAGCTTTCGCTAAATACGATTTAAAAAGGCTTGTTTTAAAAATCTTCGGAGTTTACAGTCAATATTTACAATTGCTTACTTTCCTGTTATTGTTGATTCTATGTAGCTAATAAGCTGAAACAGGCACTATTAAATCAATAACCAATTAAAATAACTGCTCACTTATCGGTAGGAATCAAACAAAATACCAACGTTTAGTTCATGGGAAGTACCGAAAGGTAAATCAAAAGCCGAGATGTTATAGTTAAAGGCGTAGCCTATTTTTAGATTTGCGTCTTTGAATAAAATGCCTGGCACGTTCACGCCAGTTTCCAAATGCACTAAGCCGTTGAGGTTAAAGCCTCCACCTACCCAAAAAGTGCGAAAAGGCTGAAATCGAGTATTAAAATCCACATTTAGAGGTGCGCCTGATACATGTTTTGCCCAAAGTGAGGTTTCTAAAAATGCTTCTTCGTTTAAGAAGTGATACCAACCTAAAGTGGCGTAGTAGTGAGGTACTCTTTCAAAGGAGACTGCTCGGTCATCCACAGGAACGATGATTCTGGCAGGTAACAATTGAGCAGCCGAAATTCCTACATACAGGTTATCTCCATCAAAATAGCCCCTGCTTTCTAGTCGTTTATAGTAAAAAGCTCCCAGTGCAATTTCTGGGTGATTGAGCGAAAAATTGAGCAATGGAATGTTTGGATCATCTAAATCTCGCCAAGCAATTCTATCTGCTGTAATTCTATACTGCATCATACCGAAGCTGAATCCTACGGAAAGTCCTCCATAGTAAGGGTCTTTTGTAAAAATACTTCCTACCCTCCCATACACTCCCGTGGTGCCAAGCGGACCGATACGGTCTTGCAGGAGGGTCAAACCGCTAACCAGTTCAAAGTTATTTCCAAAGTTGGAGATAAATTCACCTGAAACACTGAACGTGCGAGGCGTTTCTGCTTGATTGACCCATTGCATACGATAAGAGGAAAGTAGAGCGACGTTGTACTCGTAGAGAAAAAAATCACTGTTCACAGAAGCTGGATTGATGATGGATTGAAATTGCCGAAATTGAGTGTGATAAGGCAACTGCTGTGAGGACACCTTAGAATAGAACAGCGTTGACAAGATGACTGGTAAATACCTTATAAAATAGAAGAACATCCTTTTTTGAACAAGTAGGATGTCTTTTTGAACATGATGTTGCGGAATAGCATTTTTCATATTTCACTATTTGGATTGAAGATTTCTTTGTTTTAAATGCGGTATTGCCAAACCAATTGCCCAAAAACTGATGACCAAACTATTGCTTTGGTAATTCAAAAAGTACGATTGGTTGCGTAGGCTGCGCCAGCATCATGATTGGCACTTGGCTTGTTTGCACTTTAGGACGTTTTTGCTGTACCAATTGTGGCACTTGCGTTTGGATGTATTGAAACAATTCTTGAACGTCAAGTTGTTTATCGTCGTTTTTGTCTAGTCCCGTCTTGCCTTGTGCGAACTGTTCAAAGGTTTTTACTAAAGCGGCTGTAAAAGCACCATTGCGCCAGTTGTCATCTTCATAGCTGTACTCGTTGGCGCGACAAGAGGTAATAATATTGAGTCCAGATTGCTCGGAAGCCAAGTTGTTGATGCTAGTGCCAGGTGTTTGTAATGCAAAAACATCGTCACCCGTCGCACCACTATGACAAGCATCAATAAAAAATAGTTTTGACAGCCAATTGGCTCAAGATAATTGATGATTTCCTTTTCAAAATCCAAGCTCGTTTCTTCCAAAAAAGGACCATCGTAGTCGCTGGTGGCGATTCGAAATTCACCTTGTGCGGTACTTAGCCCGTGAGAAGATATGAATACCACTACTAAATCGCGGTAAGTAATTTGTCGGTCATCAAAGCGATATTGCAGACGGCGCAAGGCTTTCATCACTTCGGTTTTAGTGGTAGTCGCTTCTTGAATGAGGGTATCAATGAAAATACTTTGAAATGCACTGTTTCCACCATTTCCTTGAATCGCTTTTGCAAAATCGCTGGCATCCTTAGCCGTGTATTTCAAATCTAAAGCTGGAATCCCAATTGCAATCACATGTAAGTTAGGCTTTCGTGGGGAATAAACCACTTTAAGTTCCTCTGTTTCTGTATCACCTGCTTCATTTTTTACCTTTGCCTTTAGGGACGTGACTCCTTCTGGAAGTTTAATTCTTTGCAAAAAAGTTCGACTAAATTCACTTCCACGCATCGTTACTTCATCCATTTTTGAACCACTTGGGCAAGGTTGCCCATTGATTTCTATGCAAAAATGCTGCTTGTCCAGTCGTTTGCTAGAAACCACTTTAATTTGTAAAATAATTTCGGACTCATCCCAAACTATTTGGTGCATATCGTACTGGTCAGGGTTAGGGCTAATCCAGATAGCAGTCACAAAATCTTTTTTCTTGGGTGGTTCAATATCGGCACTGGCTTCTAAGGTACTCAACACAGGTGCTTGGGCTTCAATTACTTCTACATATTGCAACTTAGCATCCATCACGCGCACTTTTAACCAGGCACTATCTGTTGGATAATTTTCTGGCAACTGAAAGGGCAATTTATATGATTTGCTTTCTCCTACTGCGAGGTTACCCAAATTAATAGGAGCAGGTACACGCACGGTGGGAGATGCAGTAATTAATAATTCCAAATCGTTAGCACTAGCAGTTCCCGTGTTTTGGATATTAATACTGGCATGTTGCAGCAAGCCGCGCTGGAAGTTTTGTAGCGTCTCCACAAAACTAAGTGTTAAGCGCGCTTCTTTTATGTCTCCTGCTTTTATTTCAAAAAATAGGCTATCGCTCACCGCATTTTCGCCGACAAAAAACTGTACTTGTCCAGAGTGAACTCCTGGCGGAATAGGAGTAGGAAACTCCAAAGGCAAATTGATGCTGCTAAGTGTTTCGGCTGGCAACGTGGGTAGCGCGAGTTCCAATTGATTCGGAAAATCCGAAATAGCGATCTGGATAGTTGCCCTTAGACTGGTGATGCCTGATGAGTTGGGATTCCTAACTTGAACCGACAGAAAAGAATGTTCGTCAGCTTGTAAAAATTCCCCATTTCTGTACGTGACATTAGTAATATTGACTTTTAATTTCTCCTTCGGGCGTGCTATATCGTAAGGTTTGGTCAGTTGCATCACCCAAGCTTGCGAGGATTTTAAAATATTTTGGCTAGAAAGTCCTGCTGCCACTATACTGCCGTCATTGCGTTGCAAGATCGCGTAGGTAGCGTCGGTGGTTTTACTTCCATAAAATTCTTCTTCTTTCACACTGCCGTCGCGGTCTAAAATGACAGACCAAGCCTTATCACGTCGGCTACCGCGTTCAAAGGATTTGCTTTTACCAGTCAGGACAATACGTCCATTATGAAGTTGTTTTACATCAAAAAAACGGTCGTCTTCTCGCCCACCCAACGACGGCGCGCTGATAGGTTCCCCATTAAATTCAAACTCCTTGTAAACGCCATTCTCTCGGAACTCCAAGTCGTTGGCGTAACCAGCTATACCCAAACGCCCACTTTGTGTTTCAATCATACTAGTTGCTTCTGCCATGACATTTGTTGATGTAGTTTTCTCCCAAATTTTATTTCCGTTAGTTTCAAAACAAGCTAACCACATTTGGCTTGTTTTGCCATCCGTTATAGAACCTGCCAAGAACAACTGCCCATTTGATGCCCAAACAGCATCTTTTGTATGAGTGCGCAAGCCATGATAGCGTATTTTTTTTTCCCAAATGATGTTGCCCGATGCGTTGGTGCGTAGTAACCAAGTTTGGTCGCCAGTGTTTGCAATCAACAAAAAATCGCCATTGGGGAGAGGAAAAGCCTGAATCAACTCGTCGTGTAAGGTCGTACCAATAATTAGTTCTTTTTCGATATGCCCTTCTGCATTTAGGAGCAATAGCCAACCATCTCGTCCTCCTTTATAAGGTTCTTTTGATGAAGACCTGCTTACTGGCATAGTGGAGTATCCTATCAACATATAGCGACCATCTGGTGTAATTTTAACTTTATGTACCCCGTCGTCGCTACTTCTTCCGATGTATTTTTCGTAGGTTAGTTCAAGTTGTTGATTCAGTAATAGTAAATACACATCTTCTCCCCCATAAATACCTTTGGATGAAGTCCCTACTGCCACTATCTGCCCTTGCGCATTTTCTGCCATATCAGAAATCAAATCTTGTCCTAATTTTCCATAAAGTTTTTCTAGCACGGGAGAACCTGGAAGCGATTGTGCGAGTACCGCATTTCCATAAAGCAATGACGCTAAAATCAACCAAGCTTGTAGGGCTTTTGTAAGCATTGTATAATTGAATTTCAGATTTTCAAAATTTGACTGTCGTAGTTTAAATTCATATCTATTGACCATTTTTTAGTAAAACAATGCACCTAACTGAAAAATGGCTGCTTGTGTCACCCCAAAAAGAGCTACTTAGCTTCTACCCTTAAAATGACAGGCACTGCAATCTGCTTCAAATTGGACTGTGGCAAAGCACTGAACGCCATCTGACGCTCGGAATAACGAACGCGACCGGCTGGTATGACAATATCTTTGAACACCTCAAACACACGGTTTGGTAATAGATTTTCGTTTTTTTGCAGGGCTTTTATGCGTTCTTCTATGTCGTGAATCGGGGAATTGCTGTAAATTACGCACAAGTAATCTATGCCAGGCTTGGACAGTTGTAAAGCAGTAGCTTCGTCAGGAATGATAATTTCTGCCGTTTTTTCCAGTACAAAACTAGCGGTTCTCCCTGTACTCACTACTTTAGGAAAATGGAGGTTGACGATACCTTCTTGGTTTTCGCTAAACACATACACATAACATCCGCGAGGAATCTGTCTGGCTATTAGCTGAAAGACCTCTCCTACTTCAAAAAAAGACTTTTGAGTAGCATAAACGCCGTCCGTAGAATCCCAGCGTGTAGTTATTTCTTCAAAAAAAGGAATCTCGTCCCCATCTGTTGTGGTTAAGTAACCAGCAGGTTTGCGAAAAACAAATTCCCCACTTAAAACAGGGTCATTGTCATTAACAAGCAGTTCAGGTGCTTCATTTTTATTGCTGAGCTTAGGCATCAACACATAAGCATAGCGGCAAAGTCGCTCAAAATCGTCGTATTTAATCCGAATGAACCCATTGCGTCCCCAGGAAGTACCAAAACTATTCAATAGCTCAAACTGCTTTTCTACATTGTCGTAGCCAACTAGTACCATGGCGTGGTGACTGGTTGGCGTATTGTCTGCGGAAGGAGTCCAAAGTTGAGTTCCAGGCTTGATTTCCCAAAAGTCAGGCGTAATGGCGATACCTACCACGATTGGCGTTTCGGTTGCTAATATTTTACAGGCTTTTGCTACCTTTCGTTTAGGTGCTTCGTTCAATTCAAACACCGAAGCGTAATCTTGAATACAAAAACGCTTTGCTTCTGCTAGTAATTTTGAATTTGGTGTCGCTTGGCAATCCAAATCTTTGTAACTAAAAGATTGCTCTAAACAATCACCAGTAGTTTTGAGCAATTCCAAACCGTCCTCAATATAAGCACCTGCATCACAATCATCCTGTTTTAGCTTGATTTGATTATAAATGAAGGCAGCAGAATAGGCACGTTCGGTAATGGTGGATGGATCCGTAATTTCCTCTCGCTGTGCTTGAAGCATCGTGTAAGCACCATAACCCACTGCCCAACCAACACAAGAACCCATTTGTTTTTGATCACCTGGCACAGGACAATACTTTTTCAAACTCACTCGAAGCGGAATTTCATTGTATTTTGTCCCGCTGTAAGTAGGTAATAACGGTATTTTTTCGTACCGTTCGTCGGAGCAAAGCAGCCCACTTTGCTGCGCCAAAAGCGAATTTGCGAAAAATACAACCAGAAATACGGTTTTTATTTTTAACATCATTAGTTTAATGAATTTTAGATCATATTGCGCAATTTGCTTCTTGCCATTCGCTGTTTGCACAAATGCAACTGGGTAGTGAAAATATCTTTTAAAAAGCAAACAGCCCAATGCAAATAGGCAACTACGTAATATCAGTTAGACTTCTAATAAAAAAGTCCTTGAGTATTGGATTTTTTGGCGTTTCTCATCCAAACACTTCTCCTCTTTTCCACTTATTCTAGTCCGATAGCATAGCCCAACTCTTTTTGTACTTCCAACTTAACGCTGCAATTCTTCTAAAAGTGCTTTTGCTTTTGTCCCATACAAGCCATCAATAGGCATTTCTTCTAAAATTTTCTTAGATTGGTCAGTACGGTTAGCTTGCAAATTCGCTAAAGCCAAATACCAAGTTGCAGCTTCCGCAGCAGGTTCATCTAAGTTTGGAAGCACTGCCTGAAGCACGGTTGACGCTGCCTCTGTCTGCTGCAACATCAAGTGGCTAACCCCTAAGAACAGCCCAATATTAGGGTCTTGATTACTTTGATAGTAACTTCCAAGCAGTTCAACTGCCGCAGTGTAATCCTCGCGTTCGTAAGCCTCCATCCCTGAACGAAGCGCGTCGTAGAACATGCTATTTTCCTTTGTAAACAAGACATTTTCTAAGGGTTGTAAGTAACTTCCTGCTAATTTTGTAGCTTGTGTCTCCCACCATCCCAGCTGATTACCAGTGGTATAAACTCCAACCGCTGTCGCGCTCATCACAACGAAAACAATCAAAAAAGCCAACCAGTTAAACCTTCCCGAAGAAGGAGCAGGCATCGGCTCTTTAGCCATAATGTCTAATAGCATGGCATTCACCTCCAGCAAATCCTTATGTTTGGTGGCATAAGCTAATTTCTTGGAGAACTGTAATTCTTCTGTAAGCTCAGGAGATTTTACTATTTCTTTCTGTATTTGTTGCGCTTGTGCTTCTGAAAGTTCTCCAGTTGCTAACGCCCTAAGTGTCTCTTGCAATTCAAAATTTTCCATTGCTGTAATGTTCATTTTTAATTCATTCGATGGTTTGGTGCCTCATCACTAGTTTTTTGTTCTTTGATTTCCAATGGTTTGGTTGAGATACTAATTAGTGGGTTGATATTTAGAAATTCGATTTTTTGCCTTCCCAACGCGCTAAGCAATTCACCACAGTTACTTACTTACGTTTGGAATAGTTGATTTTCCTCATTCCCCAATATTTGCGCTACTATTTTTTTTAACTTTTTCCGACAATCAAATATCCGCTTTCTCAAATTATCATAATCGTATTGCATTTGTATTGCTACGTCCTGCAAACTCACTTTTGTAAGTGATACAATTGAATGATTTCGTTGCAAGGGCTTCCTAATTGCTCAATCCCTTGATGAATTGCTTGTAAATATTTGTCTTTCACAATAGCGTTTGCCAAATCCAAATCTCCCGAATCTTCCACCTGCAAATAGGTGTCATCTAATGCTTGCTGTGGACGATTACGCCGCCGTCTTAATTCTTCTTTCCACGAGTTGACCGCTAACTGATACACATATTGATCTAGCTTTCCTTGTTCTTGATAGCGTCCTTCTTGTACTGCAATCCATAATTCGAGTATCGTCACTTGAATCATCTCCTGTGCATCTTCGTCCGAGCCACTGTTCTTTCTTACATGACCTACAATTGTGCCACTATATTTGGTGTAGAGGTATTGTAGTATCTTCGGGTCTTTCGTTTTCAATCCACTGACAATAGCTTGCGAATTGTACTTCATTAATGACTTCATTTTTCTAAACATTTATGACAGGTACTGAAAAATGTTACTGAAATTTATTCCTGTTTTTTTTAGTGATTGGTATTTATCACTTAGTAATCGGTGATGTCCAATTGGCAACTTATGTTTCAGGTTGTATCACTAACGAAGTTAAATTAATAATGAGCTATGAATTATTAGTTAATTATCTAATAATAAACAACATAAGTGACATTATATCACTACTTTTTCTCAAGAAAAATGATTTGTACAACATCAATTTATTACTTTTGGAGTAAAATTAAATAGGTTATATGAAAAAAGTTGTATTTCTTCTCGCAGTTTTAATTTTTTTGAATGTCTCAACGTTAATTGCTCAATCTGGAGAGTATCTGAAGGGCTATATCATTACGAACAATCAAGACACCATTTCGGGGTACGTACAAGATGATTTAAAATACAAATTAAGCAATCAAATAAACTTTAAAACCAAGCTCCAACAAGCAAGTCCAGTTGTTTATACCCCAAGCGAATTAACGTCAGTATTCTTTGAACCTTCCTTTTTCTTAGTGTCTAAAGTTTTCGTACAAGGAGATAGCACAGTGATTAGGTTTGCCAGAAAACTCGTTGATGGTTATGCTACGCTCTATGAATATGCCATGGCGACGGATCAAATCCTCTACTTAATTATCAAGGAAAATGGTGAGCAAATTCAATTGGATAAACCCGAATCCTTCTTGGCTAAAGACCAAAAGTATATCGGTAAACTAAAATACATCTTCAGAGATTGTCCAAAAATGGCTAATCTTTCTTATCAGACAGTGCCTTATCAGTCTCCATCACTCACCGAGCAAACCATCAGATATAATCAATGTGTAAAACCAGAAATCGTAGCATCAGACTTAAATATTAAAACGAAAACTAAAGTCAACTACGGATTAGTGG
>JAAUTG010000377.1 GCA_012031785.1 Saprospiraceae bacterium
ACGCAAGAGCCATAGGTGACTAATGTAACATCTTGTCCTTCCAAAAGTATATCTGGACGACCCAATGGTACAGTATATTCGCCTAAGTTGTCGGGTTGTAGTTCCTTTAAACGGTAGCCATTCAAACATTCTATGATGATGGCAGGATCGTCGGATTGCAGCATGGTATTATAAAAACCAGCGGCTTGCACCATATCTCTAGGAACTAAAATATAAACACCTCTCAATGCGTTGATAATCATACCTATTGGAGAACCTGAATGCCATACTCCTTCCAGTCTATGCCCACGAGTTCTGATGATGGCAGGTGCTTGCTGTAAATTATCAGAGCGATAACGCAAACTTGCCAAATCATCCGTAAGGGGTTGTAAACCATAAATCAAATAATCCAAATACTGTATTTCTGCAATAGGGCGAAGTCCGCGCATAGCTAGTCCAATCGCTTGCCCCATAATAGTCAATTCTCGAATACCAGTATCAAACACGCGCAACTCACCATGCTTTTCTTGAAGTCCTGCAAAGCCTTGATTGACATCGCCGATTGTACCAACATCTTCACCAAAAGCAACTATTAATGGATTTTTCGCAATAATTTTATCAAAAAAATTATTCAAGACTTGATACCCATTTTTCACTGGCGAATTTTTAGAAAAAATCGGTTTTATTTCTTTCACCTTCAGCGCAGATTTTGGAGAAGCGCTATATAAGTGAGTATGGTAATCCTCATTGGCTTTGCGATAATTATCGCTAATCCAATGGCGCAGTTCTTCCATGCTCGGAGTATGACTGGCATTGCCAAGCGAATCGAAAATGGTTCTTCTAGCATGTTGCAATAACTCAGAGTAAGCAGGGTTGTTAAGGGTGGTCAGTTCGCCACGTCGGCGAGCATACTTGGATTTTTCTTGTTGCGCTACTTGATTTTCAATGTTTTGATATATACTTACTAATGTAGTCAAACTGGCTTTTAGAGGTGTAATATAAGCCTCCCAAGCCAAGTCGCGCTGTGCTTTCACAAGACTGCGCGCTTTACTTTTACCTCACTGACTTCTTCTGCACTCATAAAACCTTGTTGCAGTATCCATTGCTCCATCCTGAATAGCGCGTCGTGGTCTCTTTCCCAATTTAACCGCGCCTCCGATTTGTACCGCTCGTGAGAGCCAGAAGTAGAGTGACCTTGAGGCTGCGTAAGTTCCTGAACATGGAACACTGCTGGTACATGTGTATTTCTTACTTTCTCTATACCTAATTGATAGGCTTCTCGCAACGCCAAGTAATCCCAACCCTTTACTTGGTATATTTCCACACCTTTCTTAGACTTTGTGGGCTTAAACCCTTCTAGTGCTTCTGAGATGCTACCTTTCGTGGTTTGGTACTCCGTAGGAACGGATATGCCATAGCCATCGTCCCAAACTGAAATAGCTAATGGAACCTGCATTACTCCTACCGCATTCACTGCTTCCCAAAATACACCTTCTGAGGTACTGGCATCGCCAATGGTGCAGAAACAAACTTCATTGCCTTTTTTTGAAAACTGCGAAAAAGCATCTAACTTTTTATTCGTTCTAAAAAGTTTTGAAGCTAATGCAAATCCCACGGCTCTAGGCATCTGACCTGCTGTGCAGGAAATATCGGAAGAAATATTATAAGTTTGTGTCAAATCCAGCCAATTCCCCTGTTCGTCAATAAGGCGAGAAGCAAAGTGCGCATTCATTTGTCTGCCACCACTAAAGGGATCGTTTGCTGTGTCCGAGTAAAGTTGAGAAAAAAAATCTCGCACATCGGACAGCCCCAAGGCAAGCATAAAAGTTTGGTCACGGTAGTACCCCGCACGCCAATCTCCCTTTTGAAACGCTCTTGCCATCGCTACCTGCGCCACTTCTTTTCCGTCACCAAATATACCAAATTTAGCTTTTCCTGTCAATACTTCTCTTCGACCAAGAAGACTGACCTCTCTACTAATCCAGCAGATTTCAAAATCTGTTCGCACCTCTTGGCGGAAGTTATCGCCTAAATCAAAAACATCATTGGAACTCACAGGCTTAGGATAAGCAAGCATGAAAAGAATATTTTTAACTTAATTAACAAATCGGATTTTGGGTAGCTCGTTTTTGTGGACTGCCGAGTTAGTTAATGTGCAACTCGCGTATTGCTAAATGAAACGAAGCGACAAAAATACAATAATAAAAATCAAAACATTATTCTAAATCAAAAGTTTCTTCAATACTTAATTTTAAAAAATTTTTATATATGCTATAAGATACGAAAATTCTATTGCACAAGTTGTGTTGAGTACTCTAATTAAATGCCTAGCTAAATAGTAACTACTATTTTATTGTTTTTGCAATAGCGTAAAAAAATAGTAAAAAACATGAATTTATTAAAATAAATCAGGTGTAAACCAATGATTCAAAATTTTGGCTTGAATAAAATGGAAAATAAAGATACTCACAATAATTCTCTTTACTCAAGAAAATAGCCCATGAACAAGATAATTACTGCAAAGTTAATTATCGTTGAATGTAAAATAAAGTGTATCTTCGTTCTTCTTACAAATTATAAAATGGTTTTATAGGCTTGATTACAGAACCATCTGCCTGGTTCTACTCGCTGAAATTACGGTTTTTATCAATTGACAATCATAATAAATACTACCCATGCGGTTGATTCTACTTATTTTTACCTTGATTTTCCTATCCTTGATTCCTAGTTCAGAAATTAAAATGCTGGTAGAAAAAGACCTACCCTATCTCATAGAATTTTATAAAATACGACACCAACATCCCGAAATTTCTTTACAAGAACAAGAGACGGCGCGAGTGCTTGCCGCAGAATTGCGCAAAATTGGTTTTGAAGTCACAGAAAATTTTGGTGGATATGGCGTAGTTGGCATCTTTAAAAATGGAGAAGGTCCAACCATTTTGTACCGAACTGACATGGATGCGCTACCCATCAATGAAAAAACAGATTTACCATACAGTAGCAAAGCTAGCACTACCTTGAACGGCGAACAAGTTGGAGTCATGCACGCTTGTGGGCACGATATGCACATGACCACTTGGCTAGGTACTGCACGAGCAATGGTAACACTGAAAAAAATTGGAAAGGAACTTTAATGTTGATTGGACAACCCGCAGAAGAAATTGGAGTGGGCGCGAAAACCATGCTAGATGAGGGACTTTACGAACAATTTGGCGTACCAGACTATGGTATTGGGTTGCACTGTCACCCTACTATTCCTGCAGGACAAATTGGTATTGCAGCAGGGATTTACGATGGCAACAGCCGGATTTCATAGACCTCACCATTTATGGCGTGGGGGCGCATGGTGCTACACCAGAACAAAAGGTGTTGAACCCTGTGGTGATTGGAAGTATTATTGTCATGGAATTACAGACTATCATTAGCCGAAATTTAAAACCTACGGAAGCTGCCGTCATTACAGTAGGCTCTTTTAGAGCAGGTACAAAACATAATATTATTCCTGAAGAAGCAAAGTTGCAACTTACAGTCAGAACATTTTCTGATGATACCCGTGCCTTTGTGCATCGTCGCATTCAAGAAGTGGCAACAGGCGTAGCTATTTCAGCAGGCGTGCCTACGGATAGAATGCCCAAGTTTGAACTCCAAAACGCTTACATTCCATCTAATTACAAACAACCCTGAACTTACGGAAGAATAAAACAATCTGCTGCAAAACAAATCGAAGCTAATAAGATTGTGAATACAGAACAAGTAATGATTGGTGAAGATTTCGCTTGTTATGGACGTACTAAAGAAAAAGTACCCACTGTTTTGTTTTGGTTAGGTACAATGCCAGAAGAGCGACAACAAGCCGCTTTCAAGCCAGGTTTGCATTCTCCTTTTTACTATCCAAACATAGAGCAATCGTTGACCATAGGTGTACAAGTTACCACGCAAGCCCTTTTGGATTTGTTAGAAACATATTAGAAGCCAGCGTTTAGTTTTTGGATAGTGCAGCATTTGGAACGTATTTTCTATCTAAATCAAGCCGTATTAACCCATGTTACGCTGTTCGCTATTTGCGTTCGTCCATTCTCTTTTAAAAAAAACTCTTCTACTTGTATAGAAAGCATACAAATTGAGATTATCCAAAACAGTTGTATTTGAACAAACGGCAAATAGTAAAAACAAATTGCGTAACACCAGTTAGATAAGTTGATTTTCGGAAGCAGGATAAATCATTAAGCGCACTTCGTAAGTTGTCCCCATGTCA
>JAAUTG010000378.1 GCA_012031785.1 Saprospiraceae bacterium
TTGCCTATGCTATTCGAGGTGATTTGAGAGAAGATACTGAACGCCCTCAAGCCTCTCCTAAAATAGATGAAACTACTAAGGCAGAGTTATTTATCACACCAGTGGCAGGTAGTTATGTAGTGGGTTCAGTGGGAAGTGCAGATGCGCTAGAAAAAAGCCGAAAAAAAAATTGATAGATTTGATGACGGCGTTTGATTACGAAAATCAAATATCATTGGGTATTTAATCCATTACCCCGTAGAGACGTTGCCGTAGAGACGTTGCAATGCAACGTCTCTACCCACACGATGATGGCAATCACAACGACACGGCAACGATAACGACCATGATGACAACGACAACAATATTGAACGAAAATGGGGATAACCACCACGACAACGATTATACGAACACGATTGGTGGAAATCGTGAAACAATGTTGAACCCATACCACATATAACGAATGGCAAAATTTCAGAACAAATACCGCATCGAATCCGCCCGTTTGCAGGGTTGGGATTATCGCAGTGCTGGGGCGTATTTTATTACCATCTGCACGCACCATCGGGTGCATCATTTTGGCGAATGTAAGGATGGTCGGATGAAATTGTCCACCATGGGATTGATTGTGCAGGGGTGTTGGTACGAAATACCACGCCTGAATCATCAGGTGCGTTTGGGGGAATTTATTGTGATGCCCAATCATGTGCATGGAATTTTGATGTTGGAGGAAATGGATGATGGGCATGAAATCGGGGATGGGGTGGTAGAGACGTTGCAATGCAACGTCTCTACGGATGAAAATACGGATGCAAATATGAATATCAATACAAATGCGGATGTAAATGCAGATGCAAATACGGATACCCATCCAAAATCCGAATTTTTTAGGGGCATATCGCCAAAACGGGGTTCGGTGTCCCGAATGTTGGGGTCATTCAAATCGGCGTGTTCGTATCACATTCATAAAGCCTTTCCCGATGCGGAATTTGCATGGCAGGAGCGTTTTCATGACCATATTATTCGCAGCGAGGAATCGTTTGTGCAGATTTCAAATTATATTGTCAATAATCCTTTGAAATGGGAGGAGGATATGTTTTTTCAGGAGGAATAAATTTCTATATTTAAAAATTATGTTGTAATTGGCGAAATAAATTTTTAAGCGAATCTAAATTATTTTTTTAATCAAAACTGAAAAATGTCGAGAAAAAATTTTGAGTTGCAGTATCCATATTTGGATTATTGGATCAATGATTGGGGAGAGATGAAAACGACAAATGGGGATTATAACCAAAGTCGTTTAACGCTGCTGGACATGGGTGGCACTTGTTATCAAGACAAGGGTTCTAGCTCGCATCAAGAAGCGTTGGAGAAAGCAGAACAGTATTTGCGAACTGTGGACTTTCCCGCGCGGTTTGAGCAGGAGTTGATTGATGAAATTGAGGAGGTTTATCAAACCAGAGGACCGATGTATGACTAACTTAACGGCTACACATGTTAACTACTACCACGTCTGCCACCGCAAATTGTGGTTGTTTGCGCAGCAGATTACGATGGAACAAAACTCCGACCTCGTCTATGAAGGCAAGCTCATTGGCGAGGAAAGTTATGGGCAGCGCGCGGAACGCTACCGTGAGCTGCAGATAGAGGGAATTAAGATTGATCATTTTGATGCGAAGAATCGAGTGGTCAGGGAAGTGAAAAAGTCGAATAAGTTGGAGCATGCCCATGTGGCGCAGTTGAAGTATTACTTGTATGTGCTGGAACAGATGGCGTATCGAATTTGACAGGGATTTTGGAGTATCCTAAGTTGCGAAGGACAGAGACGGTGGTGTTGACGGAGGAGGATAGAGCAGCTATTCCATTGTGGATGGCTGATATTGAGCGCATTGTGGCGAGTGAGGTTTGTCCACCCGTGATTGATAAGCCGTTTTGTAAGACATGTTCGTATTTTGAGTTTTGTTATATATGAGTTTTTTTAGACAGGATGAGTTTTATTTTTTTAGACAAGATTGCAGGATGGACAGGATTTTTTATTTTTGAGAAAAAATATAATATGGAGTTGAGTAAATTAACTTATACAATTATTGGTGGAGCTTTTGATGTGATGAATACTTTGGGAAGTGGATTTTTAGAGAAGGTGTATGAAAATGCTTTGGTGATAGAGTTGCGTGGGAAGGGTTTGCATGTCGAGCAGCAGTTTCCTATTGCGGTTGATTATAAGGGGATTCGGGTGGGTGATTTTGTAGCAGATTTGTTTGTTGAGCAACAAGTGATTGTGGAATTGAAGGCAGTTGTGAATTTAGCTCCTATCCATGAAGTGCAGTTGGTGAATTATTTGGTAGCAACAAAGATTGACGTGGGTTTATTGATTAATTTTGGAGAACAGGTAGAGATAAAGAAGAAGTTTAGAATTTATAAAAAAGGAAATTAGGAAATATAGCCAAAACAGGTAATAAAAGCATCCTGTCTATTCTGTATGTCCTGTCAAAGAAACAATATGCCGAAGACTTATTATTTATTTAATCCTGGGCGCATGGCGCGCAAGGATAATACGCTGGTGTTTACGGCGGTGGATGAGCAGGGGCAGGAGGCGAAGCCCAAGTATTTGCCGATTGAGGATGTGGAAGCACTGTATATTTTTGGAAGTATTGATGCCAATAGTGCGTTGTTTAATTTTTTGGGAAAGGCGCGAGTGCCTGTTCATTTTTTTGATTTTTATGAGCATTACACGGGTAGCTTTGAGCCGAAGGAGTATTTGTTGGCAGGGAAAATGCAGGTGGAGCAGACGCGAACGTATTTGTCGAAGGCGCGAAGGTTGTATGTGGCGCAACAATTTGTGGACGGAGCTTCTTACAACATGTTGCGCAACTTGAAGTATTATGAGGCGCGCAAGGGTAATTTGGCGACGATGGTGGATAAAATAGCGCAGTTTCGGTTGTCTATTCCATCTACCAAGGCGATTGATGAGTTGATGGGCGTGGAGGGCAATTGTCGGCAGGCTTATTATGAAGCGTTTGAGCATATTATTTCTGATTTTCAGATGAATGGGCGTAGCAAACAGCCGCCTTCGAATGAGGTGAATGCGCTGATTTCATTTGGTAATTCGATGTGTTATACGTTGGCGTTGGATATGATTTATCATACACAGATGAATCCGACGATTAGTTTTTTGCATGAACCTGGCTATCGTCGCTATTCGTTGGCGTTGGATTTGGCGGAGATTTTTAAGCCTATTTTTGCAGACCGCACGATTTTTAAGGTGTTGAATAAGCAGATGATTAAGGCGGGTGATTTTGAGCGCAAGATGAATGGCTGTTTTTTGAAGGATAGCGGAAAGAAGGTGTTTGTACAGGCTTTTGAGGAGCGACTGAAGGAAACCATTGACCATCGTACTTTGAAGAAGAAGGTGAGCTATAAGCGGTTGGTTCTGTTGGAATGTCATAAACTGGCGAAGTATATGTTAAAAATAGAGAACGAGTATAAACCTTTTAAAATCTGGTGGTGAGGAGGGATTGAGGGATTTGTGAATGATTGTGGCAATGAGTTCATGTTTTATTTATTCCCATTCACTCAATCACAACCCACTCAATCACTCATTCACAACTCACTCATTAATTTTCAATATATGTACGTCATTTTGGTTTATGATATTGGCGAAGCGCGGGTGGCAAAGATGTTGAAACTTTGTCGGCGATACCTGAACTGGATTCAAAATTCGGTGTTCGAGGGGGAGATTAAAGAGGTGAAGTTGAAGGAGTTGATTATGGAGGCGGAGAAGATTATGGATAAGAGCCACGATAGTTTGATTATTTTTAGCAGCCGCAACGAGCGGTGGTTGGAGAAGCAGATTATTGGGCAGGAGCGCAATTCGTTGGATAATATTTTGTGATGGAGCGATTTAGGATGATTTTTTGGTTTTTGTTTGTCGTCGAAGTGTTATCTTTGCTTCCTAGAGCGTGAGAAACAGGGTGTTGTTTAAGTATTGTATAGTGCTAAGGTGTTGGTTTTTACGGGTTTTGTAAGGTCGTCGAAGTGCCGTCTTTTTTCGGTTATTGGGGTTCGACGATAAAAGTGATAAAAAACAAGAAAAGTTGTTTGACAATTTGTTGATTTATAGTTAGTTTTGCAGTCGTTTTTAACGGCTTTGAATTGTACCGTTTTGGAATTGAAACAAAAATGTAAAAAGGAAAAACTCTGACTTGAGAGTCTTTGAATTGTACCGTTTTGGAATT
Source organism: Saprospiraceae bacterium (assembly GCA_012031785.1). Lineage (GTDB taxonomy): Bacteria > Bacteroidota > Bacteroidia > Chitinophagales > Saprospiraceae > JAAUTG01. Next base: position 4,215 of record JAAUTG010000378.1, read on the forward strand.
GAAACTGATTCAAG